>JAISNI010000169.1 GCA_031276295.1 Treponema sp. | reverse complement strand
CGGGACTCATTGTTCCCGGAGGTCAATATGGGGTTATCCATGCAAGAGAAAAAAGCGGTTACCATGCGGATCCGTTCCCGCTACCAAAAAGCAAAACGGAAAGAAAAATCAGTCATCCTGAACGAATTTATTCAGCTCACCGGGTACAACCGGAAATATGCCCTGCGTATCCTCAACCAGCATCAGGCTTCGCAGGCCCTCCTCGTGGTCAACGGCGAGACGGTCAAACTCAAGCCGCAGAAAAAAAGGCCCTCCAACCGTAAAGGCAAAAAAATCTATACCGATGAGGTCATCGCCTCCCTCCGTCTCATCTGGGCCTTCTTCTGGTATAAGTGCGGGAAGATCCTTGCCCCCCTCATCCGTCAGCAAATGCCCTCCATCGCCTCTTGGCCCGCTTTCGCCATCACCCCGCGTTGCCTCATCGAAAAAGTAACCCAACAGTACTCGTGCCTCATTTTGAAATGAGGCGTCAGGAGAGGAACTATGGGCACGATACCGGTTTTCCGCTCAAAAGATACGCCTCCGTTCACTTTTGAACCGTCCCAAGGGGCGGGATACTCCCCCGAATAAAAATCTACAGGAATAGCAGAATGCTTTGTTCCCCGCTATTCATTTCTCTTTAAATATGATAGGATTTTTATAAAATATGGAATTTACTGAATTTAAACTTCATGAGGACCTTCTGCGCGGCATTACGGAGGCAGGTTATACGAACTGTATGCCGGTTCAGGAACAGGTGCTTAGTCATGCTTTCGGCGGGCAGGATCTCTATGTCCAGTCCCAGACGGGAACGGGAAAAACCGCGGCGTTTTTGATCGTTATCTTTCAGCGGCTGCTGACGGAACCGCTCCTGCATGGTAAAAAGGCGATCATCATGGTGCCGACAAGGGAACTTGCGGTGCAGGTCGAAGAAGAGGCCGGTATGCTGGGGAAGTACCTTCCCTTTGTTATCGGCAGTTTCTACGGCGGGGTCGGTTACGCCCAGCAGCAGAGGTTGCTCCGCGATAATGTGCAGATACTGGTGGGTACCCCCGGACGTGTGCTGGATCTAAACGGTTCCGGCCAGATGAATCTGATGGATATTGCCTTTCTGGTTCTGGATGAGGCCGACCGTATGTTCGACATGGGTTTTCAGCCTGATCTCCGTAAACTTATCAAGGTTGTACCGCCGGCCGACAAGCGGCAGACCATGCTTTTCAGCGCAACGCTCAATTCCTGGGTCAAGAATCTTGCATGGGAATATACACGGTCGCCCTTTGAGATAGAGATTGAACCGGCGACGGTTACGGTGGAAGAGGTTGAGCAGATACTTTATCATGTGCCAAGCGAAGACAAGATGAAGCTGCTCTTGGGCATTTTGGAGCGGGAAAAGCCTGAAAGCGCTATCATCTTCTGTAATACCAAGCGCTATGCGGAGATTGCGGCCAAACGGCTGCGGTTGAACGGCTATCAATGCGAATTTATCATAGGGGATCTGCCCCAGGTAAAACGGCTGCATATCATCAACGATATCAAATCCAAGGCCGTCAAGTACCTTATCGCCACCGATGTAGCCGCGAGGGGGCTTGACATTGAAGGGCTGAGCATGGTGGTAAACTTTGACCTTCCGTCGGAAACGGAGAACTATGTCCACCGTATAGGCCGTACCGCCCGCGCGGGCAAGACCGGAAAGGCGGTAACGCTGGTCAGTGAACAGGATGTCTATGAATTGCCTGCCATCGAAAAGTACATCGGCAAGAAGATACCCGCGGTAATAGCCACGGCGGAACTCTACGCGGCGGATAAGAGTGAGGGTACGCGTATTCACACCGATTTTTACGAGGAATGGGGAGACAGCCGTTCACGGCAAGGCGCGGTACGGAGAAGCCGCACGGAGAACAGGGGCAGAAATGCCGAAGGCAGAGCCTCCGCCGGCCGGGGTGAGAGGGACAAACGGCGAAGGGGCGATACCGCGCCGCAATATGCGGCGCATACCGCAGTCCATAGCGAACGCAATTTCCGCGAAGATAGGGGGGAACAGCGGGGTAAAGGGGGCGGTTCCAGAGCTTATTATCCACACAAAATACCGGAAACCGCTGTCGACTTGGATATTTCCCGCCTTTCCTTTGATGAACGTATGGCCTACTACAAACAGAAATACGAAACCGGTTCAGGAAAAATGCCCGCGAGGAATGTTTCCGGTTATACGCCGTCTGTAGGGGATACCGAAACAAAACCTGCCGACGAAAACAGTCCGGGCAAGGAACCCAAAAAAAGATCAAGACGGAGGAACAGAGGCCGGCGGCGGGAAGGCAGCGTAAGCGATAACGGAGAAAAGACAGAGCAGGAGGTTGCAAGAGGGGGCAGGAGGCGGCACGCAGGAAGGCCGGCCGGCGGCGGAGAAAAAATGGAGCAGGAGGATGTGTCCGGCGGCGGCAGGAAGCGGCAGGAAGGCCGGGGAGAGCAGGGCAGGAAAAATTACGGTGCCCCCGCGAAGGAACAGGCTGCCGGAACAGATACGACGGCGCGGGCTTCCGGGGCCGGGCCGCTGCAAAACGCCAAGCCCTCCGCGGTACCGCCGTCCGTTGCGCAGGAAGCAAATGCCGAACCGAAAAAAGGCTTTTTATCCCGCCTGGCCGGTTTGTTTAAAAAACCAAAGGGAAGCGCGCCGGATTCGCCTTCCGCCGGGGATAAGTAATGATTACGGTAACAGACCTTGCACGAGGGTTTGGGGAACGCACCCTCTTTAAAGACGTAAACCTTAAATTCACCCCGGGGAATTGCTACGGCATAATAGGCGCGAACGGGGCGGGAAAATCAACCTTTCTCAAGATACTTTCCGGTGTTGTTGAGCATGACCGGGGGCAGATTTCGATAAGCGCGGGGGAACGCGTCGCGGTTTTAAAACAGGATCACTTTGCGTTTGACGGTTACACCGTTTTGGAAACGGTGGTTATGGGTTATCCCAAACTGTACCAGGTGCAGAAGGAACGGGAAGCGATATACGCCAAGGAGGATTTTTCCGAGGCCGACGGCATGAGGGCAAGCGAGTTGGAGGCGGATTTTGCCGAGTTGGGCGGCTGGGAAGCTGAGGCGCAGGCGGGGCAGCTTCTTTCGGGCCTGGGCCTTGACGAAGAAGACCATACGAAGTTGATGGCCGATCTGGACGAATCGAAAAAGGTACGGGTATTGCTGGCCCAGGCTCTATTCGGCAACCCCGGCATACTGCTGATGGACGAGCCTACCAACGGCCTCGACCTGGAATCGATAGCATGGCTTGAGGAATTCCTTATTAATTTTCCCAATACGGTGATTGTGGTTTCCCACGACCGGCACTTCCTCAATACGGTATGTACCCATGTCTGCGATATAGATTACAGGAAGATCACCCTGTACTCCGGTAACTACGACTTCTGGTACCGGATGAGCCGGCTTCTCCAGAGACAGGCGCGGGATCAGCTTAAAAAGCGGGAAGAAAAGGCCCGCGAGCTTAAGGAATTTATCCAGCGCTTTGCATCCAACGCGTCCAAAAGCCGGCAGGCGACAAGCCGCAAGAAGGTGCTGGAAAAGCTGGACCTGGAAAACATCACGGTAACAAGCAGAAAATTCCCCTATGTCAGTTTTAAGAGCGAGAGGGAAATCGGCAACAATGTCCTGCGTATAGAAAAACTGCATTATGCTTCTGAAAACCTTACCCTTTTGAATGATTTTTCCCTGACGGTAAACCGAGGGGACAAGATAGCCTTTGTCGGAACCGAACATGCTTCCAAAACGGCGCTTTTCGACATCATAGCCAAGGTGAAAAACCCGGAAGGGGGCGTCTACTATTGGGGGCAGACCGCTTCGTTCTCGTACTTCCCCAAGGATAATTCAGCCTTCTTCGATTCGGACATTTCCATTACCGAGTGGCTTAAACAGTACTCGCCCGACCAGGACGATACCTATGTCCGCAGCTTCCTGGGCCGTATGCTCTTCTCCGGCGACGAAGCCTTAAAGCCGGTTAACGTACTTTCCGGCGGGGAAAAGGTACGCTGTATGCTCTCGCGCATGATGCTCTCCGGCGCCAATGTTCTTATCCTGGACGAACCTACGAACCACCTGGACCTTGAAGCTATCACAAGCCTCAACGAGGGCCTGGACGCCTTTTCCGGCGTTGTCCTTTTTAACTCGCATGACCACGAGTTCATCAACTCCATTGCCAACCGCATCATCGAGATATTGCCCCAGGGGAACGGCGCCGGGGGCGGGTATATCGACCGCATGATGGCCTTTGACAGCTATCTTGCCGACGAGCAGGTAAAACTATTACGGGCGGAGGCTTACCACCATGCGGAGAGGCTTAAGATATAGGAATTTTACGGAGCCGTTATGAAAGCATATTCTTTTGAAAATAATTGACAACCGCCGCCTTCAAAGATTATTATTCAATATCACATCCTTTTGGAGGAATTTTATGGAACTTATAGAATGGTATAAGGCGGTACTTTCTAACTATGCGACCTTTGAAGGCCGCGCCCGCCGCAAGGAGTACTGGTTTTTTACCCTTGCCAATTTTATTATTGCAAGCATCCTGGGGATTATAGGTACTCAAATTGTTTTTTTCAGTGTAATATCCGGAATATACGGCATTGCAGTGCTGGTTCCCGGGCTTGCAGTATGCGTGCGCCGCCTGCATGATATAAACAAAAGCGGCGTCTATATTCTTTTTGCCTTAATCCCTCTGGTGGGCGCTATTTTGCTGCTTATCTGGCTGGCAAAGGAAGGCGATCCCGGGGATAATCAGTACGGTCCCAGCCCGAAAGCAGTTCCGGCAGCACAGCCGACGGTATAAAGGGATATCCGGGCGCCGCTGAAAAAGATCACGCCATTTTCAGAGATGCCTGATGGTTCATTCTGATCTTGTCCCCGTTATGGAGCTTTGAAAACCCCATAACGGGGACAAGAGAAGCTCCCCTAATGCCAGTCCCCGTCATAACCCCAGTGAGCATACTGGCTTATGGACAGGTATTGATGTTCGGGCGGTATGCCGTATTCGTGGGCGATAAAGGCGAAAATTTTCTTGGTAAAGTTCTTTTTGGCTTCGTTTTCCGTTTTACCGTAGATACGGACATCGATGTATACACAAGGGACTTCCGCACCGCCCATGTATACGGCGCCGCCGTCATGGATGCATACGATAAGGTCCGGTTCGGTCTTGCCGGGGAATATAGAAATGAGCCGGCCCAATTCGGTTTTAAGCATCTGCCTTTGAAGAGCGCTGAGTTTTTGTCCGATGGTTACTGAAATGTAAGGCATAAATGCCTCCTTATATAATTATAATTTTTTCTGGCTCTTGATATAAGCAGCCAGTTTGCAATCCTCTATCTTTATGTGGGTAACAAGCCAGTCGCCGATTTGTTTTTTAATTTCATTGGCCAGATCATCGGTAATGCCCTTCATAATCTGCTGATGACATAAATCCCGGACTACAACCTTAAACCCCTCGTGGAGTTTTCTGTGCTTCGGATAATCGGGGTATTTGTACTGCATCTGGAGCCTTTCTTCATCAAAAAAATGCTTGATGGTATAATCATTAAGAAAATCCAGGCTCTTTTTCAATTCGTCCTGTTTTTTCTCGTCAATCACCTGAAGCACACTATTGATAGCGGCAAAAAGCTGCTTGTGCTGGCCGTCTATCAGCTCATTGTCGGTCTTTAGGGAATCATCCCAAACATACGCCATAATTAGGCCTCCTTAATGGAATTATGATATACTTACTATTAATATGAATCAAGAGGACTTTTTCGATTAGATTTTGTTTTAAGGCATTACGAAAGAAAAGGCGGGATGGTACACCCGATTATCGGCATAACCTACTTAACTTCAATGCTCTGTACCTCTTTGGATGCAAGCCTGACCCCTCCTGTCTTTAAACCTTTTACCGCAAAATCCTGGGCCTTAAAATTTTCCGTGGTGGTTTTAAGCCTGGGTTTGGGCGTATAATGCAGGGTAAAGCTGAACTTCTGCCGGATGTCTACATGAAGCACCGTAGCGCCTTCGGGGACAAGGGCATATTCCTTGTTCATTATCCAGCCTTCAATGATACACCGTTTGATACAGGGGAAACCGGTTTCCGCTTCCCGGTATACTATCGTGAATACCGTGGCGGACAGAAGTTCCTTGTCGGCAACGCCTATCCACCACGCATTTTTGCCTATAAAGACCTTCTCCGGCAGATCCGTTACCGTATAGACGCCGTTTTCCCTGAGAGTAAGAATACGGTCGAAAGGGGAGACTTCCGCCAGAACCTCTCCGGCAACGGCGGAACCCAGATAGCCGTTTGTTCGGTCGTATTTCAGTTCCACATCCCTTTTTGTAACTTCTTTGACATCAATTTTTTCAAATTTACCAACGAGTGTTTTTCTCTCGCCGCGCTGCCGGGGGTCCTCGGCGTTCCTGACTTTGGCAATGATGGAATCGAGGAAGCCGGTTGCATAGGCGACAATATTTTTAAGGTGGACGTTTATCTCTTTGATCCTGGCCTGGATAGCCTTCATTTCCTCGCCGGCTCTGTTAATATCGTAGAGAGATATCCTTCGGATAGGGATGCGGAGGAGGTGTTCTATATCTTCAGCGTTCACGCCCCGCGTACCTATTTTTTTGAGGAAGGGCTGGAAGCCGCTTACAATAGCTTTGCCGACCGCTTCGGCGGTTTTCTTGTCTTCTATTAACTTGTATATGCGCTCTTCAATAAATATCCGTTCAAGTGTACGCAGATGCAGTTTATCCTGAAGTTCCTTTTTTTCCAGTTCCAGCTCTTTGGTAAGAATCTTAACTATCTGCCCCGCGTGATACCGGACAACCTCGCCCACGGCCATCACTTCCGGCAGGCCGTCCTTGATAACGAGGAAATTGACCGAGATTGACTGTTCACATTCGGTAAAGGCAAAGAGGGCGTTTATAGTTTCTTCGGCATAAACTCCGCGGGCAAGTTTGATCTCTATTTCGACATTCTCCGTCGTAAAATCGTTTATGGACTGTATCTTGATCCGTCCCGCCTTGGCCGCGGTTTCTATACTGGCCATGAGGGTTTCGGTGGTTGAGCCGAAGGGCAGTTCCCTAATCAGAATACGCTTGGGGTCGGAGGCGTCCAGCTTTGCCCGGACCAACACCTTGCCGTTGCCGTCCCGGTAATCCGATATATCCACAAGGCCGCCCGTAGGAAAATCGGGATACAGTTCGAATTGCTTCCCGGCAAGGCAGGCTTTTTCCGCTTCCAGCACTTCGATGATGTTATGCGGGAGTATCTTCGTGGACATACCGACGGCTATCCCCTCGGCGCCCATGACAAGTACCACCGGTATTTTGGCGGGAAAAATCACCGGTTCGCGGTTGCGCCCGTCGTAGGAATCGGCCATAAGGGTCAGTTTAGGATTGTAGAAAATATCCTTGGCAAGCGGCGTTACCCGGCATTCAATGTACCGTGCGGCAGAGGCATCGTCGCCGGTAAAGATGTTCCCGAAATTACCCTGCCTGTCAATAAAATATTCCTTATTGGCAAGCACCACAAGCGCGGAACCGATGGAAGCATCCCCGTGGGGGTGGTACTTCATGCAGTGGCCTACAACATTGGCTACCTTGTGAAACTTTCCGTCATCCATCTCGAACAGGGAATGGAGTATGCGCCGCTGTACGGGCTTGAGGCCGTCTTCCAAGTCCGGTATAGCCCTGTCCTTGATAACATAGGAAGCGTATTCAAGAAAATTTTTATCAAACAAATTTTTTATATATGCCAAAATTTTTCCCTTACCGGCACTAAATTTTTACCGTTGAAGAACACTACAGATATTGTTCTTTAAAACCGCATTAAGGGCAAAAGCCCTGCCCATTCCCGGCAGCCTGCCGTACCGGCGGATTTTTTGCTCTGAGTGCAACAGGCTGCTAGCTTACCGGCGCCGCTTTCCAGCCGCCGATGTTCCGCTTTTCATAGTCAAACGCAACCCCTACCTTGACAAGCTGCTTCCCGCCGCCCTTCCACGGCAACAGGTACTCCTTGCGGTCTATCTGTTCCAATGCCGCTTCCGCGCTCCCCTCCAGCTTGAACTCAAAACAGTACACGTACCGTTTCGTTTCCACCAGGGTGTCAATGCGCCCCGCCGCTATACGAACCTCGGAACGGCACCTCAAGCCCAGCATCCTGAATATCAGATGCACGACCGTCTGATAATACTTTTCGTCTTTTAT
>JAISNI010000167.1 GCA_031276295.1 Treponema sp. | reverse complement strand
GCGTTTATAAATTTAAGTTTTATGGTTCCACAGCATACTGCGGTGGTGCCAGGCACCTTTTTTGCGCTTCCGCAGTATGCTGTCTGACCGTGCCAGGCACCTTTTTCCGTTTGCGGGTTCCCCCGCAAACGACCGGGGCTGTACCTCCGTTCCGGCTTCGGCTGCCCCTTCAGGGCCGCCACGCCTCCACTCCGGGACAGCCCCGAATTTTTTGCGGAACTCAGGGACACACCACCCGGAAACCCAGATCGTCGAACCTGTTGTCGGGGTAGGTGTTGACCCGACAGGACACCGCGCAGATGGACGCATAGTTGCTCCAACTACCGCCCCGGATCACCCGGGCCGCACCTGAAGCGGCTCCCGTATAGTCTGTCGTTCCCTCGGCGGGATAGCTGTCATGCCAGTCCCAGCACCACTCGAACACGTTCCCGCTCATGTCTTTAAGCTCTAACTCATTGGCGTTCTTCTTCCCTACCTCATGGGTTTTACTGTCGGAATTAGTATCATACCAGGCATACTCGTCTATGCTGTTACTCCCGGTACTCCCCGCAAAGGCTTTGTCGTACCCTGTGATATTGGGCTGTACGCTCGTATCCGCCCCCATAGCCGCCCACATCCACTCCATCTCCGTGGGCAGCCGGTACCCGTTTGTGCTCTTGTCCCATGTAGCGGCGTCCCAAGTGGAGTCATCGCTTGTTGGTATGGAACTATAGGCCAGTGCTGCCCAGTCGCTTACCCCGCTTACGCTATACACCGGCTCCTTCCCGGCGGCTATGCTCAGCTTGTTGCAAAAGGCTATAGCATCATACCAGTTTACCTGCTCCACAGGCCGTCGGTTCTGGGTCTCACCGGCAGCCGCCCCGCTGGTAAAACTGCTGGGATTGATTCCCATCACCGCCTGGAACAATTCCTGGGTTACTTCGGTCTCGCCCATCCAGTAGCCCCCGGTGATGATGCTTACATTTGCTGCCGTACCGTCCCGCTGAAAACTCCCGGCGGGGACATAGCGGAAGGGAACGCTTATGCCGCTCAGAGTATGGGTCGATAAAACGCCGGCGGAAAGAGGAATCGTTACGGCGCAACTTGCCGTCTTGTTGCCGTCCACCGTGGTTACGGTAATTGTCGCCGTCCCCACAGCCACGCCGGTTACCAGCCCGGCGGCGCTGACGATTGCTTTCGTCGTGTCGCTGCTGGCCCAGGTAACGTTTTTGTTCGTGGCGTCCGCGGGGGCTACCGTGGCGGTAAGGGTTTCCGTTCCGCCCACACCTACAGTCAGCGTAGTCTTATTCAGGCTTACTCCGCTAACCGCTACGTCATCGTTCCCCGCAGGGTTCTCGCAGGCCATAACGCACAGCGTCATTACACACAACGCCGTCAGCAGGGCAATGCCCGCCCCGGCGATCTTCCGTACATTCTTCATGCTTTTCTCCTTAAAAAATTAAATTACGCCCGGAAACCCGGACGGATTTTGACGGCTCTGTATGCTTTTTTGGGGCCGGATACAAGCGGCGGACCTGTTCAATGGAGGCTTTGGGATCGGGGAAGGTGGAGGTCATTGGCGTCCTGCGGACAGATCTATCCCTGGCCAAGAGACGAAGGCGTACTACGCCGGAGCGCCCTTTGCCTAATAAGAGATTCAGGTGAGTCTTATATGAGAGAGAGAGAGAGAGAGAGAGAGAGAGAGAGAGAGAGAGAGAGAGCAAAAACCGTGCCAAGCCGGGCGAATTTGAGCAATGTCAGAAAGAATTCGTTATTTTTTTCTGGGCTGTGCAACATGGGGAAACTCTACCATGCGGGGGGCAGGGTTGTCAACTAAAAAGGGGAATTTTGGCGCACGAAAAGTAAGCGCCGCTGCCCTGGCGGCTGGAGACCGCGCCAAACCGCAATACAAATGCCCCGTCCCGCTCAGGCGGCATGAGGGTATAAATTTTACTTGACATTTTTTTTCATCATATCCATAATACCTATATAAATACTAAGTTTTCTGTATGTAAGGAGAAAGAATATGGCAAAAGCGGAAAAAATAACGGATCTTATAGGGAATACCCCTATTGTGAAGATCAACAAGCTGAATGACGGCGGCGCAACGGTCTACGTTAAACTGGAAAGTTTTAACCCGTTGCATAGCGTAAAGGATCGCATAGCCCTTGCGCTTATCGAGGCTGCGGAACAGGATGGACGGATAAAGAAGGGTACGGTTATCATTGAACCGACCAGCGGTAATACGGGTATAGGGCTTGCCTTTGTATCCGCGGTAAAAGGCTACCGGGTTATCCTTACCATGCCCGAAACCATGAGTATTGAACGGCAGAAACTGCTGAAAGCCCTGGGGGCGGAAATTGAACTTACCGAGGGCACCAAAGGCATGAAGGGCGCCATTGCCAAGGCAGAAGAGCTTGCGGCGTCCATCCCGAATTCCTTCATCCCCCAGCAGTTCAACAACCCGGCAAATCCCGCTATCCACGAGAAGACGACGGGCCCCGAACTCTGGAACGACACGAACGGTGAAATTGACATACTTATAGGCGGCGTCGGTACGGGCGGCACCCTGAGCGGCGCGGGGAAATACCTGAAAGCGAAGAAGGCTTCCGTCAAAATTATCGCTGTGGAACCCGCGTCATCCCCGGTACTGTCGGGGGGGCAGCCCGGCCCGCATAAGATACAGGGTATAGGGGCGGGTTTTGTACCCAACGTTTACGACAAGAACATCATCGACGAAATTTATCAGACCGACGATGTAAAGGCCGGAACCACGGCCCGCGCCCTTGCAAAGAAAGAAGGCATCCTGGTAGGAATTTCCTCCGGGGCCGCCCTTGAAGCAGCCCTGACGGTTTCCCGCCGGCCCGAAAACAAGGGCAAAACCATTGTGGCTATACTCCCCGACACCGGCGAGCGCTACCTTTCAACCTGGCTTTGGGACGAATAGGCCCGCGGTTTTGTTGGACGTGCGCGTAAAATCCGCCAAGGAGCGCAACAGGCCCTTGTCTGTGGGGCTTTACCGGACAGTACCAACAGGTAATGAAAAAGCGCCCTACTCCACCGTAACCGACTTGGCCAGGTTCCGGGGTTTATCGGGATCAAGGCCCCGCTGAACCGCGCAGTAATACGCATAGAGCTGGCAGGGTATGATCGAAAGCATGGGGCTCAGGCCGTCGGGAAGGCGCGGTATGCGGAAAACCTCGTCCGCGCTCTGGTCAAAATAGTTTACATCTTCATACGTGATGACCAGGGTTGCGGCGTCGCGCGCTTTGACTTCCTTTATGTTCGACTCCATCTTTTCAAAAAGGGCCGTCTGTGTACAGATTGCGACCACCAGGGTAGATTCGTCTACGAGGGCAATGGGGCCGTGCTTGAGTTCCCCCGCGGCAAAGGCTTCCGAATGGGTATAGCTTATCTCTTTGAGTTTAAGCGCGCTTTCCAGGCTTACCGCGTAGTCGAAGAGTCTTCCCATAAAGAAAACCTTGGACTTGCTAAAGTGCCGCGCGGCAAAACGCTGTATGGTTTCCTTGTCTTTAAGTATCCTTTCCGCCTGGCCGCTTATGTCTTCCAGTGCCTTGATGGATTGGGCCAGTTCTTCCCCGCTTAAAACATCCCGGAGTACGCCGAATTGCAGGGCAATAAGGTAGAGGCACATAAGCTGGGTAGTAAAAGCCTTGGTAGAAGCTACGGCGATTTCCGGCCCCGCCCAGGTATACATCACCAGATCCGCTTCCCTTGCAAGGGTTGAACCGACGACATTGGTGATTGCGATAACACGGGCGCCGCTTTTCTTTGCCATACGCATAGCCGCCAGGGTGTCGGCGGTTTCCCCCGACTGGCTTATGATAATAAAGATATCCTGCGGATTGGAGATCGGGTTCCGGTAGCGGTATTCCGATGCTATATCGACATCAGTACCGATCCGCGCGTAACGCTCGAAGGCATATTTGCCTATGACCGCGGCATGCCAGGCCGTACCGCAGGCGGTAATGACAACACGGTTTGCCTTGGCCCAGGATGAATCAAAGCCTATCTCTTGCAGATTGATGGCCTTAACCGGCATAGCGCCCTGGGCATCCTGCCCCGTATCCGTCGTATCCGCCTGTATACGCGCCCGCAGCGCGCCGGTAAGGGCCTTGGGCTGCTCGTTTATCTCTTTGATCATAAAATGCTCGTAACCGTCTTTTTCAGCGGCTCCGGCATCCCAGTCTACATGGGCAACGTTCTTCTCTATGCTCTGTCCGTCCCCGTTGTAGAATTCAACTTTATCACGGTAAAGCACCGCGATTTCCCTGTCCAGCAGGTAGTACACATCGCGGGTGTATTCAAGCAGGGCAGGTACATCGCTTGCGATAAAATTTTCCCCGCCGCCTTTGCCTATAACAAGAGGGCTTTCCTTCCTTACCGCGATAATGCGGTCGGGATCGTCGCGGGAGATAACGGCCAGCGCATAGGAACCTTCAAGGCGCTTAATAGCTTCCACCACCGCCTGCAAGAGATCGCCGTTGTAGTGAAGGTCGATAAGGTGGGCAACGGCCTCGGTATCGGTTTCGCTGCGGAACACAACCCCGTGCTTCTGAAGCCAGGCTTTAAGCCGGACGTGATTTTCGATGATCCCGTTGTGAACCACGGCGATAGTGCCGGATACATCGGTATGGGGGTGGGAATTGACATCCGAAGGCTCACCGTGTGTAGCCCAGCGGGTATGGCCTATGCCCATTGAAGCGGCGAGGACGCCGCCGGCCAGTTCCGCTTCGATCTTCTCCTCCAGATTCTTGATAGCTCCCCTGGATTTACGGACGGTCAGACCGCCCGCCCCCAGAATCGCTATTCCCGCAGAATCGTAGCCCCGATATTCCAGCTTTTTAAGACCTTTAAGCAGAATAGGAGCCGCATCCTGCCCGCCTATATATCCGATGATACCGCACATAGGCTAATACGTTACGATAACGGCGTGGAATACCAGGGGATCTGTTCCGGTGTTTTCTATACTATGGGAAGCGCCGTGTCCGGTGATGATAGCATCACCCTGTTTTACCGTAACTTCCTTGCCGTTATCGTTGACTAAGCCGGATCCCGATAGTATAAAGTAGTATTCCGTTTCCGATTCATGTTTGTGGTACCCTATGGAACAGCCCGGTTCCAGGGTGATTTCCGCAAACATCCGTGCGTTGGTTTCCTTGCTGCCGTCCAGAAGATAGGTAAAATGGGCGCTCCCCTTCCCGTCCCGCATCTTTTCCTTGTCTTCAACCTTCATTTCATTTCGATGAATGACCATTTTCAAACCTCTCAATAGTAAAATATAATAGACGTAAAATATAATAGACAATAAATATAATAGACACTATGCTTTAACCGTTCCCAAACCATAGGGGATTTGGAAACGGCTCAGTTATATTATTCATATTTAATGAAAAAAGAAAAGACAGCCTTAAAAAAATCGAGGTAGGATTTTGAACGATAGACAAAGCGGGAATCCGAAACGTTTCTTGTATGTAAGCCGTATCCTCACCGGCATCGTCTTCATGCTTGTTCTCTGTCTTGCAGGCGGAACCATCTATGCCCTGCTTTTCAACAGGGATAATGCCGAACCCCGCGCCCCGGCAGGAACGCCGCCCGAAGGACTGCCGGCGGAGGATGCCGCGCCGGATACGGCGTCCTCTAAGGCGGCGCCCTTGGGAGCGGCGCCTCAAAAAACGGCGGACGGGGGGCAGGAAAGCGCATGGAACGAAACTTTTACCGGCATAGGCAGGCTTAGGGCGGCTACCGCCGCGCCGGAGAGCGCCGCGGTTATCCTTACCATTACCTTTCCGTACAACGCCCGGGATAAAGCCTTTGCCGAAGAACTCAACCTGCGGATACCGAACTTTAGGGCCGTAACCCTGGAGTATTTCCGCTCGTTCTCAAGGGAAGAACTGCGACGCATGAACGAGAATGCCATAAAAACAGAGATGCTCCGGCGCTTCAATGCGGTTCTCCGCCTGGGCCGCATTGAAACGCTCTACTTTAAGGATTACATGATAGTTGAGTGAATGAAGCGGGTATCGTAAGACGTAAGTCCGGGGCAGCCGCCCCTTTTCGGCTGGAATAATTATTAAGCAATGCGGAGGCTTGACCCATTCCCAATACCGGTTTATATTGAAAACATGACTGGATGGGATATTTTGAACAATGCAATCGGCGTTCTTCCTCCTATAGCGGGGGTACTCCTGTTGATAGCGGCGGGGATTGTCTTTATTGTCGGCTTTAGCAGGTATGGGGTGAATTTCATCAAATACGGCTTCAAGCAAACCGCGCTGGATTCCTCCCTTGAAAAGCACTTTGATCGCCTTGAGGAACGGCTTGACGGTATGGATGCACGGATTGCGGCGATAGAAACGAACCACTTCGGGCACCTTAAAGACTTCCTCTCCGAGCTTACCAGTATCCTGGTGGACAAGGGTGTAATAACCAACCAGGACAGGGCACGGCTTGATAACCAACTTCGCGGTATGTAAATAAAGTCCCTGCCTTTGCCTTGAAATAGCAAGCTGTTCCTCTGCACGTTTCGGTGGAATTCATTACGGTCATAGCCCCTCCGCCATCACGTAAGATCCCGCCGGGGTAGCCGCCCCTTTTCGGCTGGAATAATGGGCAATGCTCTTGTATAAAAAGGGCTTTTCCGGCTATTCTAAGACCCTGTAAAAGGAGAGAATAACCATGATTAAAAGGAACCCCTGTATAACAAATATACGGGCAGGGTATCTTTTCCCTGAAATTGCCCGGCGCAGGCGGGAGTATGCCGCATCGCACCCGAACGCGAAGATCATCAGCCTGGGGGTGGGAAATACCACGGAACCCATACTGCCCCACATCGATCAGGGGCTGACCGAGGGCGCACGGAAGCTGGCAACGGTAGCGGGGTACTCCGGCTACCAGGACGAGGGGCTGCCGGAACTACGCGAAAAAATTTCCGCGGTGTTCTACCGGGGGCAATTCACCGCGGAGGAGGTTTTTATCTCCGACGGGGCCAAGTGCGACATTGGCCGGCTCCAACTGCTCTTTGGGGCAGGAACGCCGGCGGCGGTGCAGGATCCATCGTACCCGGTCTATGTAGACGGTTCCGTGCTTATAGGCGCGGCGGGAGGCTGGACCGGGGAAGGGTACGCCGGCATCACGTATCTTCCCTGTACTATGGAGAACGGCTACTTCCCCGATCTTTCAAAGTTACCCGAAAACAGCCTGTTCTACTTCTGTTCGCCCAATAATCCTACCGGAGCGGCGGCAAGCCGCGAACAGCTTACGGCGCTGGTGGCGGTGGCCCTCAAAAAAGGCGTTATCATTGTATTTGACGCCGCCTATGCCGAGTATATTCGGGATCCGGCTCTGCCCAAAACCATTTTTGACATAGACGGTTCCCGCGAATGCGCCGTCGAGGTGAATTCCTTCTCTAAACCGGCGGGCTTTACCGGCGTCCGCCTGGGCTGGACCGTCGTTCCCCTGGAACTGAAATATGCCGGCGGCGAAAGCGTCAACAAGGACTGGAACCGGATTACCGGTACCGTATTTAACGGGGCTTCAAACATAGCCCAGGCAGGCGGGCTTGCGGCCTTAGATGGCGAAGGGCTCAAGGAGATACGGCAGCTTTCGGACTTTTATCTGGGGAATGCAAAGCGTATCCGAGACGCGCTCAACGCGCTGGGTATAGTATGCGTAGGTGGGGACAATTCCCCCTATATATGGGCGCGTTTCCCCGGCAGGGATAGCTGGGATGTATTTGCCGAAATTCTGGAAAAATGCGAGGTAGTAACAACCCCCGGATCAGGCTTTGGTCCCGCCGGAAATTCCTTTATCCGCTTTTCCGCCTTTGGCCATAGGGCCGATGTAGAAGAAGCCTGTTCGCGCCTGGCGCGGTTACGGGCTTAGAGGTAACGGGCGCTTACTTCAAAGCGTAGAATTCCTCCTCCCCGGTTGTCAAATTATAGATGCTGAATCCTATACCCTTAAAGAATTTGCTCACCGCGGCCAGGCGGTAGCGGTTGCCGGGGAGGAAACGGTAGGTAAAGCGGAGATCATTTCCATAATAGGTAACGGTTCCTGCCGCTATCGACCAGTTACAGAGAAACTCGGTGTAACCGCTGGGAATAGTTACCTTTGCGGAACGCATCCAACCCCCGCACCAATCCACGGGGATACCATTATAGCTTGAAACATAAATATTGCTATTGATATTTACCTCCGCCGTTTCATCGGGGCCTAATGTTTCATCCCAAACACTGGTTGTTACACAAGAACTGGTAACAAATAAAAGTATAACCGGAATAAACATTCCTAATTTTTTCAACATGATTATCCCTCCAATCCTACCGTATTACCAGCTATCTGCTTATCGATCTGTCAATCAGTCATAACATATCAAAATATTTTTTTCAAGTTTTTTAAGGATGACATTTTGCTATTATATAGGTATAGTAGTTATACCAGAATCTTGTTATGTGATTACCTTGAGGAGATTTTATGATAAAGCAGATGCTCTGTAGCGTACTTATATTCACTACAGCCGGTGTATATGTATTCAGTCAGGAATTACGCGATTTTGTATGCCTCATCAATCAGACTTACCATCCGGATGTTATTGTTTATATGGAAAAACTCAAGGCTGAATTTGAAAAGAAAGGCCAGGGCGACGCGGCTAATGCGGTAGATAACTATCTAAAAGGCGGATTCGGTTCCGGTTTTATCTATGTGGATTCCGCCGGTAATAATTACATTATCACCAATAACCATGTTATAAATCAGGCTTATACCATTACCATTACATTTGAAAAGCTGGATGGTACGAAGATCAAACACGAGAACCTTAGAATCATTGCGGTGGACGAGGGTACGGACATAGCCGTTCTGTCCTTTCCTGCCGGTGAAAGGCCCTTTGCGTCAGGCTTCTCCGTCCTGAATAGGCCCGTAAAAGAAGGCGAGGATGTGTTTTCCGCCGGTTTCCCCGGTTTGAGCGGAACACCGGTTTGGCAGTTTGGTCGGGGCATGGTTTCCAACGCGTCGGTGATGGTTCCGCTAAACAATGACCCGGAAGAAAACGTCGGCCCCTACATTCAGCATACCGCGCAGGTGGATCCGGGCAATTCAGGCGGCCCGCTGCTTGTGGCCGATCAACAGGCGCCGACCGGCTATGCGGTTGCCGGTATCAACACCCTGAGTTTCCGCCACCGTCAAGCCGCCAACTATTCCATCCCTATAAAAAACGTGCTGGAGTTGGTAGACCGGACCCTGAACGGAAAGGAAACCGGCAAAGAGGAACTTGACGCGCGTATAGAATCCTTTCTTGCCGGGCTGGGTAAAAACAAGGCGGTGTACGGCCATATTGCAAAGTACCTTTCCAATGAATGTACCGCACTGAACGCGGAATACGCGCTCTCCAATGTGATGGAGAATGCGCCGAGAACCGTACAGGAAGGGATAATCGGCGTTTTTGTGTATAACCCCGTAAGCGGCATGGGGGAAGCGGTCGCGTGGACCATAGAGAATTCGCTGAGGGCTAAAAGCGGGGTAATAAGGGCAAGCCTTAACGATGTAAGCCGTCAAAGCGACGGGAGCTACAAGGTAAACTTTACCATTCAGGATAAGATCGTTGAATCCACCTGGGTTAAGGAATACAACATCTGGCGTATACGCACCTTTGGCGATGTG
Source organism: Treponema sp. (assembly GCA_031276295.1). Classification (GTDB taxonomy): domain Bacteria; phylum Spirochaetota; class Spirochaetia; order Treponematales; family Breznakiellaceae; genus JAISNI01. Next base: position 1,175 of record JAISNI010000167.1, on the reverse strand, counting down.
GCCCTGGACGACAAAACGCAAATCGAAGCAAAAACCAGAAAAACGGCCCAGGCAGCGGGTTTGCGTACCGATATAGGTTTGGCCGTAAACAGCGGTTTTGAGTACCTTTTTGACCAGGGCCCGGCGTTTTTCGCGTCTATGTGGTACCGGTTTGTCGGTCCGGCATTCTGGGACATTCAGTTCCACTTTGCAAGCATTGATTATATACAGCTTGAAAGCGGCCTGGGCTTTAACGTCCCCATCAGATTGAACAGTTTTGCCCTCAGCCCCTTTGCTATGGCGAATATCGGCTTTCGGAAGATTCCCCCGTCCGATGAGGACTTTGATATTGCCTTTGGCTGGTCCGTGCGGGGGGGGATACAGGTAGTTATTGCCTCAGCCCCCGGACTTCTCATCCAGGCGGCCTACCAGTACAACAGCTATACGCTTATGGATAAGGGCGGCCTGAAAGAAGGCAGGCACGGCGTTACCTTGGGTATAGGGTATGTTTTTTAAGAAAAAGCGTGCCTGGCATTGCGTCACGAACGCTCGTGAAAGGAGGAAATAGGAGAAACCTTTCGAAATGACCTCATGAGACTGCCGAAAGGCGCACCTCATCCGGAAAGGCGTAGCGAGCCACCGGAAGCGAGTCTTGCCGGGGCTTTGGCGACAAAGTTTGTGAAGCGGCGGACCGAAGGTCCGAAGACAGCGAGTACAAAAGCCGCGTGATTGAACCTCGAAAAACCTAATGCGGGAGGCTTTCACTGTTGTCAGGGTGGGAGCGAAAGGGAACCGCGCTACGCGAGCGGGGAACCTCAAGAACCCGCTTGCGCGGGGGAGGGGGGTCGGAGAGCGGGCAGAGGTATGGCAGGTCATACGGGAACGTTGGGGCTGTAAAAGAAGTCCACCCGGCAGAAAGGTCCGCATGGGTAAGGGCGAACCGGGAAGGAGCCATAAAAAAAGCCCGGAGTACACACAAAAAAACGCAAAAAAAGAGCCGCCTGCGGGAACGGTGGGGTACAAAACGACCGGGCTTTCACCTGAGCCTTGAAGGTGGGAGCGGCCAACACCGGGAGGTGGGGGCAACACGAAACAAAGAGGCAACTTGCCCGTACCGCCGGGCGAAGGAAAACGAAGCGAGGCGGGAAGGGCCATGAGTAGTCGTCGTGCAGCCATAGTACCGATGAAGCAGGGGA
>JAISNI010000095.1 GCA_031276295.1 Treponema sp. | reverse complement strand
TTTTTGTTCAGCGAAAAGATCGGCTTCAAAGCGTATTACGACAAAACGTATTACGGGGTGAAATTTTTGGACTTCCTGAACAAAGACAAAAAATCACATCTGCCGCAGGTTACCAAACGGCTTATTCACGATGCCTTTTTTGCCGGCGTAAAAACCCCCGAACTTACCGGCAGGGGGGGGAACGATTCGCCTGTGAATTAAAGCCTTTTAGGGGTGAACGAATCGCTCGTTATTGACACAAGTTAAAAAAATGGTGTTTACCAAATAGCATGTGCTCCGCAAAGTATGATAAGCCTCAAACGCAGCCGTAATTGATGTAAAAGAAAGCCCGGTCAAACGCTTTCCTGTGATTATACCCCTGTTGTCTCTCCCTTTCGTCATACTTTACATCTCACCGCCCGAAAATATTTACCTTGCCAAGAAAAACCAAAGAGGCTATAATAACCGGCATACAAGACGTTTTAATTCTTGTAATGTTCTTTAAAAATTTACAGAGAAAGAGGAAGAAGAAATGAAACGTAAAGCGTTGATTCTTTGCGGCGGCTGGGATGGGCATGAACCCAAACTTATCACAGAACGGTTCAAAACATTCCTGGAATCCAGCGATTTTGAGGTTGAGGTAGCCGATTCCCTTAAGGTGCTTGAAGACAAGGATAAACTTATGAGTCTTGGCCTCTTTATCCCCGTTTGGACCATGGCAAAGGAGGAACTGCCCAAACCATATTTTGAGCCTCTGCTTGAAGCCGTAGGTTCCGGCGTAGGCGTTGCCGGCTGCCACGGCGGCATGTGCGATGCCTTCCGAAACAATGTCGGTTATCAGTTCTTAACCGGCGCGAACTGGGTGGCGCATCCGGGCTGCGACGGGACCAAGTACCGTGTCAATATCATAAGCAAATCCAATCCTTTAACCGAAGGGATAGGCGATTTTGATGTATGTTCCGAACAGTACTACCTGCATGTGGATCCGGCCAATGAAGTGCTGGCCACCACCCGCTTTCCTACAGTGCGCTGGTATCATTCGGCCAATGGCGAAGTGGATGTGCCCCAGGTTTGGACCCGTAAATGGGGCTGGGGGCGGGTGTTCTACAATGCGCTGGGGCACCATAACGATGTTTTCGATATTCCCGAAGCGTGGGAACTGATGAAGCGGGGCCTGCTCTGGGCGGCGGACAGTAAACGTATCGCGGTGGAGAAAGGCCTGTCGGTTGATGCCTGGAAGAATCCGGTAGGAATGTATTAACCGCGAGAGAGCGGTGCGGTGTTTGTTTTACTGGTTGCAATTTTTATTTAAGGAGAATAGTGTGAGCATACAGAAAATTGGAATTGTGGGGTGCGGCAATATAAGCGGTATTTACCTGAAAAACCTTACCGGTATGTTCGGGAAACGGGTTAAAGTAACCGCGCTGACCGATCTTATAGAAGAAAAGGCGAAAAAGGCCGGTGAGGAATATCACATTCCCTATATCAAAAAGACCGATGACCTTATCAACAGCCCTGATGTGGATATAATCCTGAATATTACCGAGCCGTATAACCATTACGGAGTCGCCCTGGCCGCGGTCAAGGCGGGTAAGCATGTTTACGATGAAAAACCCCTGTGTGCGGGGAGGGAAGAAGCCCAGGAAGTGCTTAAAATCGCCGGGGAAAAGAACCTGCGGGTGGGCGGCTCCCCGGATACTTTCCTCGGCGCGGGCATACAGACCTGCCGCAAACTCCTGGACGATGGCTGGATAGGAAGGCCCGTTGCCGCCGTAGCGTTTATGGCGAATCACGGCCATGAGCACTGGCATCCGGGGCCTGAATTCTACTATAAGGCGGGAGGCGGCCCCATGTTCGATATGGGCCCCTACTATCTGACGGCGCTGATCAATTTGCTGGGGCCTGTTACACGGGTATCGGGTACGACCAAAAAGAGTTTTGAAACCAGGACTATTACGAGCGAACCCCTTAACGGAAAGACGATCAACGTAGACATACCCACACATATCGCGGGTATCCTCGATTTTGCCAACGGCGCCGTGGGAACCATCATTACCAGTTTTGACGTTTACTCCCATACCTTGCCCTGGATAGAGATTTACGGCAGCGAGGGAACCCTCCGCGTACCGGATCCCAACACCTTCGGCGGACCGGTTTATGTTAAACGTTTCCGTGCTGAGGAATGGTCCCTCATACCCCTGTTGAAAGACTTCCCCGAAAACAGCCGCGGGCTTGGCATTACCGACATGGCCGAGGCCGTTGTTGAAAACCGCCCGCACCGGGCAAACGGAGAGATGGCATACCATGTGCTTGATGTTATGCACGGTTTCCACGATGCATCGGCATCGGGTACGTATTACGAGGTAAAAAGCACCTGCGAGCGGCCTGCGCCTTTGAGCAGTCAATAATCTGTCATGTAAGGCGATCTGCTGATAAGCTGAGGAATAAATTCAACTGTTTCAAAACTTGAGGTTTTGAAACAGTAATTTTAGATTTAATTCATCAATGTTTATGCTCTTAAACAGGGAGGGTAAAGGGAGTGTAAATTGAGAATTTATTCCTCTTAAATATGTTGCAGAAAATAAAGGGTTGTGTTAAAATATGTATATTATTCATTCTATTCTTTTGGAGGAAGGTATGAAATTGATGAGAACAGTGGTATTGGTGGCTGCGGCCATAACAATGACGGCCGGGATGCTCTTTGCGGGCGCCGGACAACAGCAGCCCTCGGGGGGGGGGGGGGGCAAAAACTACCCTAAATTTTTGGCATATTTATGCTGATGAAACCCGCGGGGTTCCCATTGAAGCGGCGATCCGTCGTTTTGAAGCCGATAATCCTGGTGTAAAGGTAGTTATTTCTACCTATCCCAATGATCCTTACAAGACCAAGCTAAAGACCGTCAGTGGTGAAGATTTTCCCGATGTATTTCATTCCTGGGGTGGTGGCTGGCTCAAGTCATTTGTGGATGCTGGTTATGTTGAAGATATTACCAGTGAGGCCAACAAGATCATTAATCAGATGAACTCTACGGCGGTAAATTTTAATAATTTTGGCGGTAGGATATACGGCGTTCCCTATGTAGGAGGTTCAACCATCCTCTACTATAACAAGGATATTTTTGCCAAATACAATCTTAAGCCTCCGGCAACCTGGACGGAATTGGAGAAGATCTGCGATACGCTCATTGCCAATAAAATTATTCCCTTTGCATTGGCCAACAAGACTAAATGGCCCGGGGCTCAGCATTTTGTTCTTACCTCCATGCGTTTGGGGGGGCCTGATATTTTCCAACGAGCCAATAATCAAGAGATAAAATTTACCGATGATGTGTTTATCAAAGCCGGTCAGATGGTTCAGACCATGGTAGATAAGGGTTGGTTCCCCACCGGGGCTAATGGACTTGACTGGGATACCGGCCAGTCCCGTATGCTAATGTACCAAGAACAGTGCGCTATGATAGTCCAAACATCGGGATTTCTTTCGGCGTGCAGACAAGAAAACCAGGATTTTTACGACAAAAAATTGGGTGTTGCCTTGTATCCTTCCATTGAGGGAGGTAAAGGTAAGGCTACGGACATATTGGGCGGGGAAAACGCTTTCTCTGTTTCCAAGAGCAGCAAAAATAAACCCACTGCCATTAAGTTGGTTCTTTTCCTTGCCACTGATACCCAAATGCATCAGACATTTTTAAATAACGGCGTTATGTCATCCAAACCCGGACTTCAGTCTTCAGACCCGCTGGTCAAGTTGGCGTTAGAGCAGACTGAGAAAGCTACGTTCATGCAGAACTACATAGATCAAACCCTATCCCCCGAATTGGCGGAGGTACACAAAGACACAACTCAGGCTTTGTATGGTAAAACTATGACACCTCAGCAGGCAGCTCAAGAAATGCAGAAAGCTTTTGATGCTGGTAAATGACGGGCCCAAGATCGCATATGAACGTATGCAGAGGGTCATCGGATTACAGTGATTTTGGCGGTTTTTATGTTTTATCCGGTGTTCCTTTTCCATAGATGTCCCTTATCGTTATGTTTTATTAAAAGTACGTCCGGTAAGGGTTTCTATGGGGGTCTTCTGTTTAATGAGGAGGTATAGTTAAATGTTTTTAACTCAACAAAAAACGCAATGGTTAAAAAATGGTATTACTATTTTTCTCTTTCTGCTCCCCGCTTTAGTAGTGTATTTTACCTATACTCTCTCAGGAATATTTCGGACTTTTTATTATAGTTTTTTTGACTGGTCGGGTATTGGACCTGCTTCTGCTAGTACCAATATAGGTTTTGGTAACTATGCTCGGCTTATGCAGGATTCGGGGTTCTGGCATGGCCTTCAGAATAACATACTGTTAGTAATAGTTTCTATCGTTTTTCAACTTGGTTTTGGTATGATTCTGGCCCTGATCCTTAATACGGGATTCAAGGGAGTTAAGGCTTTGCGTACTATCTACTTTATGCCACTGCTTCTTTCAACTGTGGCGACTGGTACAATATGGAATTTGCTCTATACTCCCTACTCAGGACTTTTTAATGGATTACTTAAGTTTATAAGTCCTGATAAGGATCTTTCCTGGCTGGGGTCTGAAGATGTGGTCATGTTTGCGGTTTTATTTGTTATCTGCTGGCAATATACCCCTCAGTATATGATTCTGATCAGAGCAGGGATGACCGGTATTTCCGAAGAATTATATGAGGCGGCTACCATAGATGGTGCAAACAAATGGCAACAGTTCTGGAATATGACTTTTCCGCTCCTTGCGAATACCCTCAAAACTTCGGCGGTACTTTCCATCGTAGGTTCACTAAAATATTTTGATCTTATTTGGATAATGACCTTGGGTGGACCTAACGGATATTCAGACCTGATGGCTACTTTTATGTATAAAAAAGCCTTTAATGAGGATCGTATGGGTTATGCCAGTACGGTGGCTTCGTGTATGGTGCTTGTATCTTTTGTGGTTATCGGCATTTTCCAGTTTATGACCCGTTCCAAAGAGGAGACTTCGGCATGACTGTACAGAAAACAGGCATTGTTGCCAAAACAGCTTTCTATATGCTCGCAGGTTTTTTTATAGTGTTGTTCGGTTTTCCTTTTATATTGACTATTTTAATGTCTCTCAAGTCCATGCCCGAATATATGACGGGAAACTACTGGGGATTTCCAAAAAAAATTTATTTTGGCAATTTTCAAAGGGTGCTTTTCTCATCTTTTAATATTTATTTTCTTAACAGTCTGTTTGTTGCGGGGATAGCGGTAGTATTAACAACGCTTATAGCATCCTTGGCAAGTTATGCCTTTGCCAAGATGCCCTTTCGCCTTTCGCCTTTCGTTTTTATGCTTTTCATTGTCGGTATGCTGATTCCGGTACATACCACCCTAATTCCGGTCTATCAGCTTACGAAGGCTCTCCATCTTACTGACCGGTTGGCCGGGCTTATCACCCCTTATATCAGTATAGGACTGCCGGTGGCTATTTATATTATGACCACCTTTTTCAAGGAAGTACCTAATAGTATACAGGAATCGGCCTTTATTGACGGGGCGTCGCCAATACGAATTTACTGGAGTATTATGCTCCCTATTTCTATACCGGCGGTTTCCACGGTTACCATCCTGAATTTTTTGACTTACTGGAATGAATACATCTATGCCCTTACCCTGATTAATACCGGTATTCGTAGAACCCTGCCTTTGGGTATACGAGATTTCAGCAGTATAGAGACAGTCAATATTCCTTCCATATTTACCGCAGTTCTTGTCGGTTCCCTGCCGGTGATTATCTTCTATATCTTTGCCCAAGAGAAGGTGATTAACGGCCTCTCCGCGGGCGCGGTAAAGGGCTAATCAATCTACCGGGTAAAACCTTGAAGAGCGCCCCGTTGTTTGGCGGCAAGGGTTTTACCCGTTCCCGAACAGGCCGGCAAACATGGCCGGTATAGAAATAAAGTTGCCTATCATACCGCCTATTGATGAGAGAAAGAACACGAGGAGCGCCTTGGTGATACGGTTACGGTAAATGCCCCTAATGGATGAAAAATCCTCGCCGATATTCTCGGCATCGGAGACACGGGGTTTACGGATGCTGGCTTCGGTAACGCCGGAGAAAAGCCCGACGCCGATGAAGGGGTTGATGGTAGCAATGGGCGCTCCGATAAAGGAAACCAGTACCGACAGGGGGTGTCCCAAGGCGATGATGCTGCCTATGGCCGCGAGGGAACCGTTCCAAATTATCCAGCGGAGGAACAGGCTGAAGCTGAGGCCGGCGCCGGCACGGAAAAAGCCCAGGACGATAATAGCCGCGATGATGAGGGGGAATATCCAGCCCGCCGTCCGGGACAGAAAAGTCTTCGGCGGTACGGCATCAAGGTCGGAAACATCCATGCTTTCTTCACCGGCGGCAATTTTTTCGATGTGGGCTTTAATACCGAAAAGATGTCCCGCGCCGACCACCGCGGCTATTTTTTTTACGCCGCCGTTCCCTTGCTGCTTTTCGGCCCCTGCACATGACGACCATATCTGAGCGGCAAGGTAACGGTCCCGTTCATCAATAAGTGTTGTTTTTACCTGGGGCAAATAGTTTGAGAGTTCCGCCATCATACCGTCAAGCTCATTGCGGTTTTTAAGACTTTCAATTTCTTCTTCACTGAGTCTTTCAGTGGTAAAGGCGCTGGCAACGAGTGATGAGAGCAATTTGCATTTATTCCAGAATCCGCACCTGGCCCAAGCCCTGCGGAGCGTTGTCTGCACTTCACGGTCGCAAAGAGAGTAAGGGATGCCCAGCTCACGGGCGGTATCGACTGCGGTTTTCATCTCTTCGCCGGGTTTTACCCCCAATTCATCTCCCATCCGGCGCTGAAAGCTGGAAAGGACCAGGTTGGCCATGAGCAGAAAGCCCTTTCCTTCCTTAAAAATCTTAACCATGTTGAGCTTTTCCCAATTATCCTTCTCGGTAATTGATGCAAAACGGCCTGCGTCCAGTTCGACGCAAACCATACACGGTTTTTCCTCGCGGATAACCCGGCTTACCTCAACGATGCTTTCCCTTGAAACATGGGCCGTGCCTATCAGTATGATCTCGCTGTTTCCGACAGGGACCCTTACACAGGTATCCTTTACCGTATTCATTGCTGCTCCTGTTCTAACGCAACTGCATTTTTAAAGCGGGTAAAAAGTTCTTCTTCGTCAATTTTAATGCCGGTATTCAGTACGCCTCCGGCCATGTGGTCGTGTCCACCGCCGTTTCCTATCCCCTTCAGCGCAGAACGGATGATCGCGGCAGCGGAAATTGCCTGATCGCGGGAGCGGACCGAAATATGGCTTGTATTGCCTTCGTTTTCTATAATCACCGAGACAAAAATTTCCCGCAGCCTAATGAAAAAATCCGCCAGTATGGAGAGAACTTCCTGGGGTGTGTCTTTGGTGATAACGGTAAAAAAGAGTATGCCGTCTATCCGCGAATTGGCAAGCGCAAGGGTAATGGAGGGAATGTCTTTCTGAGAAAGGGATGTTTTGAGGATACAGGCGGCGAATTTCCAGTCGGCCGTAAAGAAAATCCGGTAATGGGCGTCAAGATCCGCCTTGCTCACCCGGCGGGAAAGAAAATCCGTATCCACTTCTATACCTATCAGCAGAGCAGTTGCCGCATCTTTTTCCGGCAGCAGCCGCATCTCCGCCCAGTAGGAAGCTATGATAGACGAACAGGAACCGTAATCCGTTCTAACATCCAGGAAGGGACAATCGGGAGCCTTTTTTGCAGGATGATGATCCACCACCGCAAAAAGGTTATCGGTAAGGGGGTACGCATTGGTGTTTACCGGGTTCCCGTCAATCACAATGCAGGGCAGATGGCCCATCCCGCTCGGAAGTTTATCCCCTGCTTCCTCAATAGGAATATGGAGCTTTTCTATCATGGTTCTGATAGAATGGCTGCGTATCTCGCCACGGTAGAAAAGCGCCGTTTTAATGCCAAAGCGTTCCAGAAGCAGAAAAAGAGCGAAAGCCGACGCTATCGCATCGTGATCGGGGAAATCGTGCGGTTGAATAAGGACGCTTGGAGAATTCTGCGATTCTAAGCCGGCAAGGGAAGGCGTAGAAGACTTCCTATCGTCTCTATAAATTATTTCTTGGAACAATTCGAGCATCCGTTTGAAGCTCTTCTGCTCTGTGCTATCTAAATTCTTCAAAATCCTGTATCCTTAAATCCATATTGTTCAAGAGCTATCTCGTTAAGCCGCCATTCCGGTATGGACCTGCACTGCATATCTCTTACTATAAAATAATACTTTTCCGCTAATTTTGTATTTTTTCTTAAATCATAATAAATAGCAAGATAGTAGGTGGTCCTTGCCTTGATATTTGAATCCACCTCGTTGTCTAAACGGCTTATCACGCTGCTATCACCCGTATAAACCGAACCGGTATAATCATAAAACAGACGGAGAAGGTACCAGTCCAGGGATTCCCGTCCGACTTTTTTCATGGCATCGCTGAGCAGCTGCCGCTGTTCATTCTGCCTGCCGCCCTTGATTGAACTGATACTTGCGAGGAGGGCATAGCTGATCTCCCGCGGTTCCCGCTTATACGCCTCAAGGAAGGCGTCTCTGGCGGCAAACCATTCGCCTTTGCGTATTTTAATTATCCCCAAGCCTTCAAAGGCATAGAAATAATTCGGCTTGAGCTTTGCAATGGTTACATAGTCCTTTTCCGCCGCGTTGTAATCCTTTAATTCATCCTTGAGGCCCGCGGTATACACATAGGGCAGGAAAAAATCGGGATTAAGACTGACGGCGCGCTGGAATTCTGCCAGAGCTTCGGTTTTTCTGTTAAGATCAAGCAGTATGGCGCCCATATCAAGAGCTATCCAGTAATCTTCGCCGTTGAGCTTCTTTGCGGTATTCATATCCGCCAAAGCCAAGCTGTTTTTTCCGGTACCCCGGTAAAAACGGGCGCGTTCCGAGTACGCTTCCGCTAATTCAGGGTAGAGGCCTACCGTCTGAGTGTAGAGGGACTCCGCCTTTTTGTTGTCTTTGCTTAGATAGTAGACCTTGGCCCTGCCCAAAAGGGCATCGGCATTCTTTGCATCGGCCTTGAGCGCCCTGTCATAGTAAAGCGCAGCATTCTTGAGGGAACGCTTCTTTACGTTGATCATGCCCATGCTTACCAGAGCGTCCATATAGGTTGGGGCTTTTTGAAGGATACGTTCCAGAATCTGATACTGTTCTTTTTCCCTGCCGTCAGCTTCTTCCAGCACGGAAAGCAGGAAGAGCGCGTCCAGATTATCCGCGTCTTTGGCAAGAATATCCTCTATATGGGTTCTGGCCTCTTTCAGATCGCCTGCCGAGAGCAGAACCGAAGCCTTTAAAAGCCGGACCTGCGGGGTTTGGGCTTCTCTCTGTTCAATAGTATCAAAAAGAGTTATGGCGGTTCCGTAGTCGCCGCTGCTTAGGCTGTCGGAAATATCCTGGAGGATAGAAATAGTATCGGGAATCTGCCGTTCAGGGGTGATTGCATGGGGAAGCAGGGGATCGCTCAGGGGCATTTCAGGCAGTACGGCTAGGGGCGGTGATATCTCGAAGGGAGATACGGGCGGAGGCGCCGTTCTTTCCGCCGTGAGAGGCAACTGCGGGGTTTGAGGATCTGCGGCGGCAAGGGCAGTCCCAGGCGGAACAGACTCCGGCAGGAGAGGAACCTCCGCCGGGGCATCTTGCGCAAGGGCAACCTGCGGCGTATCGGGAAGCACGTCGGGTCGGCCTGCTTCCGCAATGCCGGTTTCCGCGCTTTCAGCCGGGGTGGATTCCGGGCTTTCGGGAGGAGCGGCTTCGGCAAGGGCGGGCTCCGCCGGGCCGTCTTGCGTAAGCGCATCCTGCGGGCTGTCTTGTGCAAGGGCAGCCTGCGGCGTATCGGGAAGCGCATCGGGCCGGTCTGCTTCCGCCGTATCGGTTTCCACGCTTTCAGTCGGGGCAGCCTCCGGGCTTTCGGGAGGAGCGGCTTCGGCAAGGGCGGACTCCGCTGGGCTGTCTTGCGTAAGCGCATCCTGCGGGCTGTCTTGTGCAAGGGCAGCCTGCGGCGTATCGGGAAACGCATCGGGCCGGTCTGCTTCCGCCGTACCGGTTTCCACGCTTTCAGTCGGGGCAGCCTCCGGGCTTTCGGAAGGAGCGGGTTCGGCAAGGGCGGGCTCCGCCGGGCCGTCTTGCGTAAACGCAGCCTGCGGGCCGTCTTGCGTAAGCGCATCCTGCGGACTGTCTTGCGTAAGCGCATCCTGCGGACTGTCTTGTGCAAGGGCAGCCTGCGGCGTATCGGGAAGCGCATCGGGCCGGCGTGCTTCCGCCGTACCGGTTTCCGCGCTTTCAGACGGGGCGGCTTCCGGGCGTTCGGAGGGAGCGGCTTCGGCATGAGAGGGAAGCCCGCCGGCGGTGTCTTCTACAGGAACGGAGGCTGCCTCCAAGGGCGACTCAGGGTTCGATCTACCTCCTGATGTACAGGAAAAAAACATAGAAAGACTGAGGATAATAATAAAAACATACTGCACAGCGATTCCTCCGCAAAAACAGATTTTACAACCAATACATTTATAATACAAGGTCCGAAAACTATATTCTGGGACTTGTCCATATTGATATAACTAATTCAAGATAACCGAAGACCTGCGGTCCAAGCCAACAATGCAATACATTATTGACAGGCTCTGTCTAAATATGTGAATATACCAAGGACCTTTTTAAAGCGTCCTATACGCGATATCTTTCTATTTACTAAGGTCTCTTTAAATATAGATCGGCATTTACGGTCAAACCGTTAAAAGGATATGTAAACTTTGATAAGAAAACCTATAGCGCCCCGTTTGCTCGGTTTCTTTACGGTGTATCTTGCGGTGTTTATAGTTCTGGTGATTGTTCAGTTTACCAAACAGGGAAGATTTACCCAGCGTGTCGGCAATATGCTTGTCGCCGGCCAGTACGTTCTTGATGAGGGCGGATCGCCCATACCGTATCCGGCGGAGGATAGTCCTGACGAGGGTGAAACCGAAGCGGTACAAAAATGGCATTACTATCTGACCGGGGAAGTTGTCGTGTATTTCGGTGGGATGGAATTCCGCATGAGCGGAGAGGAAGATGGCAATGTCTTTAATCTTGTAAAGACCGACGGACGGATCGTGAATATACTTCCTCAGTATATAAGGTATGAAGACGAGGCCGTGCTGTTCTCCCTGCCTGACGGGACGGAACTGTCCTTTGTATCGGGGACAATCAACGGAAAACCCGCGCTGAAGATAAGCTGCAAACCGGCTGAGGATCTTGAGATGCTGGCGCTTCCCTACCGGCCCCAGAAAACCGCGCGCGTGCGGGACTTCGGCGACGGCCAGTTCATTATTATTGCCGACGGCGAGCATTATACCTTTACCCGTACTCAGTTTGATCCCGGGCGGCCTGCCGTCGTTTTTAAGCAGGAGAGTACGGCTCTGTCCTACGCGGCCATACCTGAACAAAAGGCTTTTTCACTGGATGATTACATCCTGCCCCAGGCGGCTGAGGGGCGGCTTTACGAGGAGGCGGTGGACCTGTGGCAGGATAAGAACTATGCTCTTTGGGCCGGGCTTATCAAGAGGGACACCAATGAGGAAACGGCTATCGCCTATTTAAGCGAGGCGGCAGCCAGGGGAAACCTGAAAGGAGCGGCGGCATCCATAACGCCCGCCTTTATGAATAGCCCGCAGCGGACCTACCGTTCTTCGGTGTTTTTGGGACGCATGGATGTAGGGCAGCGTACCTTTCTTGCCGCGGAACGGGAAAAACTGGCGCGTATTTCCCAGTTCATCAATGAAAAATCAACGGATTTCATGCGGGAACCTCATGTATTTGAATTTTTTGCCATACGGGGCTACTACAACCTTATAGATGAAGGTACGGATATAGTCCGCGCTATAGAGCCCGCCACTATGAGCGCGGAACTTGTCCCGGCGGTATTTGAAGGGTATCTGGACTGGAAACAATACCGCCCCAACGCCGAGAATCCCTTTGAAAGGCTTACCAACCAGGCTTTTATCATCATTAGTGAAGGGATACGAATGCACAAGGACGGGGACAAGGTTTTCGTGTTTCTGGGAACAAGAACCGACATCGAATTCGGTATGCGTCTTGGGAAGGTTCTTGTAGAATATGCCGCGAGCGCCGGTCTTGATTCCTGGGCTGCCGTAGGCCGCTCCCTCATCCTGTCCATTCTTGCCCTGGAAGATACCGAGGGGATGGTTCCGGCGGTGTTTAATCTGTCCGAAGAAGGGGATATAAGCGAGGATAGCGCCGTTCCGCGTTTGAGCTCCGCACGGCTTTACCTGCTCCTTGCGCCGGGCGGGTACAATTCCCGTGCGATAAATATAGGCGCTGTGGTAAACGGCCTCTGGACGTGGACCGCGGCAGGGGATATTGCGGTGAGCCAGGAAAATAACGTGCTGGACATATCGGCTTCTTTCCCGGTAGGGGATACCCACTATATGCTGATACGCGGACTGCGGCCCTTTGTGAAAATACAACTCTACAATATTGATTATCGAACCGATCCCCAGTTTGAACGTTACGATTCTTCGGGTTGGATCTATTCCACACGGGATCAGGTGCTTATAGTTAAGATGAAGCACCGTGCCGAGACGGAACATATACGAATCTTCTACTAAATTATGGCGCCGGGATATTTCTTACAAAAAGTTCAATTTTTTTCGCTTTGAATAAAGCACCACGCAGGCAGACCCCATAATAAGGGTATGAAAAACAGATTTTATTCCGATTATTCACAGTTGATTGAGGTCAGGGAATCGGTGAACGGTCAAGAAACGGCTCCCAGTCCGCGGACGCTTCCCGCGGAAAAACGGCCGAGGGAACGGCTTATACACCAGGGGCCGCTGGCTCTTCAGGATCATGAACTGCTCTCTATTCTGCTCAATGCCGGGATACGGGGGAAGAACGTAACGGTTCTGGCCGCCGAACTGCTCGAAAAGCTGGACGGCGGGCATGACGTTCCCAGCGTGGAGGAACTATGCACGCTAACCGGAATAGGGGAGTCTAAGGCCTGTATGGTTGTGGCTATGCTGGAATTCGGCAGGCGTAAATGGGCAGGCGGCGTGAGGATCAAACATCCCCAGGATATCTTCAACCTGCTCCGCCATTATGCCGATCGCCGCCAGGAGCACTTCCTCTGCATGTCTCTCAACGGAGCGCACGAAGTGATCGCAACCCGTGTCGTTACCATAGGTCTTGTAAACCGGACCATAGTTCACCCGCGGGAAGTTTTTGCCGATCCGCTTATGGACCGGGCAAGCGCGGTGGTTGTGGCGCACAACCACCCTTCCGGGCAGTTGATACCAAGCCCGGAGGACGACGAGATAACGCTCAGGCTAAAAGCAAGCGCTGAAATACTGGGCTTTAACTTTCTTGATCATGTCATATTCAGTGCAACCGCGTATTTCAGTTACCGGCAAAGTAACAGGATACTGGAGAACGGGTAATATTTTTGTCCAGCAGTTTGTTGCGCTGAACCGCAACAGGCTGCTGGAAGAGCTATCGGATTCTGCCGTAAGCCGTAGCCGCGTCAAGCGGCAATTTCAAATTGCAATAATTCCCTGCTGAGAGGGCTCCCTATCCAGATGCTTTCGCCAAGATAATCCACCCGTCTTCCTTCAATGAGGAATTGTACCTCCTCAACGGTTGAAAATTCCGTAGCGGTCCATACGATCTGTCTGAGTTGGGCTATATAGCCTTCCGCTCCGTACTGATTGTACTGAAAGTCTTCGTTGAAGCTGATATAGGCGGTTTTGCCCGTTATCCATGCGTTCAAAATTTTTACATTTTCAGGGATGAGGGAGATAAGGCCCTTGCCGCGTTCTTCCTCGGAGGGGCCTTGCAGGAGGGCTTCCAGCGCGTCAAGCATAGGGGAATCCGATACGGGGATCTTCCGGAGAACCTTAATGCTGAGAATGGTACCGTCCCCGCTGTCCAGTTGGATGTAGTACAGGGCCCGGTCCCGTACCCCCTCAGTTCCGGCAGGCTGGGGCGGGGCTGCGGCGGCAGGCGGCTTGACGGAGGCGGTTTGAGTTTCCGCCTGCCCCGTCCGGTCTTCCCCGCCGGCTTCCGCGACACTCCGCCCGTCTGCCGGGGCTGTCTGCGGGAATGGGTCCGGCACGCCGGCATGATCGCCCAGGGCGTCCCGGGGTTGGGGGATCTGGGCGGAAAGCACGGGATCGCGGTTCTCCGGCGCCGCCGGAAATTCGGGGATAACTTTGATTTCCGGGCTTTGCTCTGTTCCGGCGCGTCCGGTAAGCCTTTCCCAAACCTGGGTTTTTTCAAGTGTTCCGCGTATGGCGTCCCGGTTCAACATGAATATGCCGCATATCAGGATAAAAAAAACCGGCCACAAGACAATGCCCGCATAGCGAGGTTTAGCTTTCTCCTGTTTCCGGGGCCTTTTGGCGGCGGCCTTCCTCCTGGAGCTTTCTTTTCCCCCGCCGCCTCCCGCGAAAAATTCTTCGTTTTTTATATAGGCTGATCTGTCCTGTTCTTCCACAATTCTATGATAAAACGAAACGGGGAAGGGGTCAACAGGACTAGCCGAATTCCCTTGAGAGGTTTATAGTATTTATATGTTGAAAGTGATAATCAAGAAACTGGAAAATCTTGGCGAATTTTTGGTATTGCTGAAAGATGTATGCGTCTATTCCGTTAAGCCGCCTTTCCGGTTTCCCCAGCTTATAGGCGAGATAGAATTGTTGGGAATCAATTCGGTTTTTATCATTCTGCTTTCAGGCGGGGCCATTGGCATGATATTTGCGTTGCAGATGGTAACAATACTTCAACCCTTCCAGGCAGAAATTGGGGTAGGAGCGGCGGTAGCGGTTGCCCTTTCGCGGGAACTGGCGCCGGTTGTTACAGCCCTCATGCTGATTGCCAAGAACGGTTCGGCCATGGCGGCGGAACTGGGTACCATGAGAGTTACCGAGCAGATAGACGCCCTAGAATCCATGTCCGTTAATCCGGTCCATTACCTTGTCGTACCCAAAGTATGTGCGTCCGTCATGGTTTTTCCCATACTTACCCTGCTTGCCAATATAGTCGGAGCTTTGGGGGCCTTTGTGATTGCGGTTCAACTTTTCAGCATAGACTCCGCAAGCTATACCGATTATATGTTCAATTTTTTAAGCCCGCGGGATGTCATTATAGGGCTTATCAAGGCAGTAGTGATGGGGATTATCGTTTCAACTATCTGCTGTTTTTACGGTCTCCGTGCCGACCAAGGCGCTAAAGGGGTTGGGGACAGCGCAACCCGTGCGGTGGTCGCTTCATCGGTAACTATCCTGGTGGCGGATTATATCCTTACCACTATCATGCTGCCCTTTATATATCTATGACTATTATCCGTACAAAAAACCTGACCAAATCTTTCTATAATAATCATGTTTTACGGGATGTGAGCATAGAGATCCCTGAAAAATCCATCTCCGCGGTCATAGGCCAAAGTGGTACCGGAAAAAGCGTTCTGATCAAAACGATTATCGGTATGTTAAAGCCCGACAGCGGCGAGGTGTGGTTCAAGGATAAGGAACTGACCGCTCTTGACCAGAATAAACTGCTCGAAATCCGTAAATGTTTCGGCTATTCCTTTCAAAACGCGGCTCTTTTCGATTCGATGAATGTTGGGCAGAATCTTGCGTTTCCCCTGGAAGAATCTCTGCATATAAAGGATCATCAGAAAATTCAAAAAAGAGTGAAAGAGATACTTGATTGGATTGAACTTCCTGGTATAGAATTAAAGAGAATAGATGAATTATCCGGGGGTATGCGTAAACGGGTGGGTTTTGCCCGTTCCCTGATTATGCGCCCCGAGGTGCTTTTTTTTGATGAACCGACTACGGGTCTTGATCCGGTACTGTCCGAAACCATCAATAACCTTGTCGTGCGGGTAAACCGTGAACTGGATATTACGTGTGTACTTATCACCCATGATATTCCGGCGGCTTTCCGTATTGCGGACAAGATTGTGTTTTTGGATCAGGGGTACATAGTTGCCGATGGCAGTCCCGCTGAGGTTGCCGTATCGGATCATCAAATGGTAAAGGACTTTATCAAAATTTCCTTTAGTGAGTTAAAAGTATGAATATTTCAAGATTGGCAAAAGTAGCAATTTTTTTTGTTACACTCGGAGCCGGCGGGGTGGGTTATATTGTCATGTCCTCGAACGGCCTTAACGCGTTTAATACTAAAACCTACGAAGTTACTCTTGATGACGCAACGGGGCTTTCCACGCGATCCAAGATATACTGCGCAGGTGTTACGGTAGGTCAAATCCAGAAGATAAAACTGGTCGGTAATGAAGCCGTGCTTCAGGTGGCCTTCCTTAAAAATGTTGAAATCCGCAGCGACGCCCGGATTTCACGAAAGGCTTCTTCCATCTTGGGGACATCGGCTCTTTCCCTTGATCCGGGTACGGAGTCCGCTCCCATTATACCGGTCGGCAGCAAGATCAGCGCGGAAAAGAATAGCGGTGATATAAATGCCGTTATGAGTATGGCCCAGGATGTAGGCGGCCAGGTGAGCGATATACTGACGGAATTTCAGGAGCAGCAGCAGTCCCTGCTTACCTCATCGCTTGAAGCCATCAATTCCATTGTTCAGAAACTGGATGCCCGGTCCGAGACGGAACTTGACAGGGTTTCGCGTATTCTGGAATCGACCGCGCGGATAACCGAGAGAGCCGAAGAGATATTGAACAGCCGCCCGGGGGATTTAACGGAAACGGTTGTGGATATCCACGATGCGGTTGACAATATTAAGGCTATTACCGAGGAGATACGTTCCGGTGAAGGAAATGTCGGGAAGACTATTTACGACGACAAACTCTATTCGAGTGTTCTTGCAACCGCGGAAAAAGCTGAAGATGCGATGCTGAACTTCAATACCACTATGGAATCCATTACCAAACTTGCAAATAACGCGGATGTTGTTATTGGTAATGCAAATGAAATAGTGGAACGCGCGGTCGGCTTGGGCATTCAGGTGGATACGCAGGTACGGTACGACTTCTTTGCGGCACAGGCACGCGCCGGCGCATCCCTTATGCTGGTACCCCGTTCAAACAGCGGGTGGTACCGTATCGGCATTTCTTCCGCGCCCAACGGTATCTATGGACGGACCGTTCGGGAAGTTACGGACTCATCGGGCAATATTTCTTACGAGGAGGAGCGGCTCTCGTTCTCAATAGATGCGGAGATTGCCCGCCGTTTTGGGCCTGTTACCATCCGGGGCGGTTTGCTCGAAAGCACTGCCGGTTTTGGCGTAGATTTCCAACCCATACGCTGGGCCAGCCTTTCCGCCGAATTGTTTGATTTTACCGCCGATATGCCTAACCTCCGCGGAACCGTAACGGTTTACCCCTTCTTCGACCCCGATTCAAACAAGCCCTGGAACTGGCTCTACGTGCGTGGCGGCGTCAATAACGCGCTTAACCCAAAACGGGATTTCTTTATCGGCATAGGCCTGCGCTTTACCGACCGGGAGGTAAAGGGTCTTGTAGGACTGCTCCCCACCCTGGGGAACTAGCGGCAGGGCAGCCTGTTGCGCTTCATGGTTATTCTTTAATATACTTCAACTTTGCAGGAGGCTGCGGGTCAAACGCCGACAGCCTCCTGCGAGTCTTTAGTTTAGTCCGCGGGGACTTTGAACACTTCCGCATAAATAATCCCCAATGATCGGGTTTCGGTCCTTGGGGATTTCTGTAATACGCTTAATAGGCAATGTTTTGTATGAAACCGCAGAAGAACGGTGAAGTCCAGCAATCTGCCATCGGACTTAAAGTCCGCTACAACAGGCTACCAGGCTATCTGATCTTTACCGCCTGGAGTTGAGCCCGTACCGCAAGTTCCGCGGCCTTAAAGCAGTGCTCCTGGGTCATGGCGTTTTCCGTGCGGTTAAGGCAGTCAAGGATAAGCTGTCCGAAATAAGGATAGCCGACTTTGCCGGTAACATGGTAGTAGCTTTCCTCGTGCTTGTTTGCGAGGAAAAGATGGCCGCCGCCTGAATTTTTAACGCCTATATTCACATATTTACGCTGTTCGATAAAGCCTTCGGTACCCAGTATGAAGGAACGTCCGTCGCCCCAGGTGGAAAGGCCGTCCGGTGTGAACCAGTCCACGCGGAAATAGTGGGTAGCGCCGTTATCAGCCACCAGGGTAGCATCGCCGAAGTCGTCCAGTTCCGGGTATTCGGGGTGGTTGAAGTTACCGATCTGGCTATAGGCTACCCGCGCATCCTCAACGCCGGCATAGAAGAGGAACTGTTCGATCTGATGGCTTCCTATATCGCAGAGTATTCCGCCGTATTGGGCTTTCTTGAAGAACCATTCCGGCCTGGAGGACGGCGCTCCTATGCGGTGCGGGCCGGTTCCCAGAACCTGTATCACCTTGCCTATAGCGCCCTGGGCGATAAGTTCCCCGGCAAACACGGCGCTTTCAACGTGGAGCCTCTCGCTGTAGTAGCACATATACTTCTTGCCGGTCTCCTTAACCTGGGCCTTTGCTTGGGCAAGCTGTTCCAGGGTGGTAAGGGGAGCTTTATCGGTAAAGTAATCCTTACCGGCGGACATGACCCGCAAGCCCAGGGGACAACGTTCCGAGGTAACGGCAGCGCCGGCCACGAGCCTTACTTCCGGGTCGGAAAGTATCTCCTCCTCGCTACGCGCCCGTTTAACCTGGGGGAATTTTTCCACAAAAGCATCTACCTTTTTGGGATCAGGGTCCCAGACCCACTTCAAGGTAGCTCCGGCTTCGGTTAAGCCGTTACACATACCGTAGATATGCCCGTGATCCAGAGCCGCGGCCGCAAAGATAAAGTCCCCGTTTTTAACTACCGGATTGGGCTTCCCCTTGGGCGCAAAATTCATACCGCTTTCTGCCATTGCATACTCCTTGTTTGGGCGACCGGCGCCCGTTTTTAGACCAAAAATGTTTTTCGTCAGGGACGGGAAGGAGGACTAAAAAGCCCGAACAGCCCGAACCAAATACGCATCGTCCTTGGCGGCTTTGTGGTATTGGTAGCCGGTGCTGAATCTCTGCCCCCACCCGAAAATATCATAGTTCTCGGACGAGGACCAGTACCAGCCGTTCCCGAATCCGCCCAAGTCTTCCATCTTGAGGTTCCTATACATCAGGTCAAGCTCGTCTCTGCTGGGTAAAAACCAGTCTTTATAACCGTCAATGTTAAGGCTTGCACAGAGCTGCGCGGCTTTGCCGCTTTCCCCTAACTGCCGCAGCTTATCCGCAATAAGCTGGGTGTTCCGCTTGCCGCTCCCTATTGTTGTACCTGTTCCGCCTACCGTTTGTCCGGCGGCGCCCCATTCCACCTTGAATTCCGTCTCGGGCGGCGCTGCCTCCAGGTAACGCCAGCCGTTGGAAAACACCCCTTTGTCGTAAAACACGGTGCCGCCGGCAGGGCCGGCTTTCCCTACGTTGAAGGTGTTTTGCCCAAAAACAGCCAAACAGACCGGCCAAAAGATAAACATCAGAACTGTTTTTTTCATAGTTTTCTCCTTTTGCTGGTTATAACTACATTATTGATAGCTAAACTAAAAATGTCAACACGAAACCCCGCATAAGACGGCAGGGAACAAGGAAGACGGGGCTGTCTTCTCTCTTATTTGTTCTGCTTGTATTCGCTTCCCACCGTGATAGAACCGCTTAAATCCTGCACGGACGCGGATTTTTGGTAGAAGTGGGGGACGCTCTTCATAATACCGGCAACCGTATAGAAAGGGTCGTCTTTTTTGATGGGAAGCTCAACCGCGCGCTCCTCGCTGCCTGCCTTGTAAATGGCGGTGATAAGTTCTATGGTAAGCCTTCCGTCCTTGCCCTTGATAAGCCAATCCGAGCCGGTCTCAAGGGCGGTAAGTACATTGTCGATCTGGCCGGTGTGGGCGGTGTACCGCATTTTTGGCAGGGATTCGTAGTAATCGGTAAGCTCTTTTTCAAGTTCCGTATTCTCGATAGGGAAGCCGTTGGGTTTAGACGTGGAAGCATATATCTTCCAGGGCGCCGAGATACGGGCCTTTTCACCCTGAAAGATAACCTGCTGTTCTTCCCCGTGGTGGATGACCGAACTTGTTACCTGGGCAAGCGCGCCGGCGCTGCAGAGGCCGCCTGAATAGAGCATCGTTGCCACGGAAATATCTTCCACTTCGGCATTGTCGTGGGACGCGTTGCTGATCATAGCGCCGACCTTTTGGGGCAGGCCGAGCATCCAGCCAAGCATGTCGATGTGGTGTACCGCATGGTTGAGCGTACAGCCGCCGCCTTCCTTTTCCCACGTACCGCGCCACCAGAGGTCATAGTAACAATGGCCGCGCCACCAGTGCGAATCGATCTGGGCATGGACAACCTTGCCTATTTTCCCGCTGTCAAGGACCCGCTTGAGGTTCATAACAGGATCACGGAAACGGTTCTGCGCTATGGGCGAAAAAACCTTGCCGCTCTTCTCCGCCGCGGCAATCATCGCATCACATTCCTCAAGGGAGGCGGCCATAGGCTTTTCCGAGACGACATTTTTGCCCGCGTTAAGAAAATCTATGGCTATTTCCGCATGGACATACGGCGGCGTGCAGATACTTACCAGGTCTACATCCGCGGCTTCCAGTATCTCCTTGTGGCTGCTGTGTACCTTTGCGTCATCCAAGCCGAAGGTTTTTTTCTTTTCCTCACATTTTTCCGGGTAAATATCCACCAGATGAGTGATCTTGCACCTATCCTTAAATTCAAGGTATCCCTTGATATGCAGGGTCGATATATTACCCGTACCGATAATGGCCACATTGATCATGACATTACTCCTTTTCCAAAATTTATGTGCTAGCAGTTTGTTGCGCTTCAGCGCAAATTATAGTATAAAAATTCACGAATATGAATTTTTATACCTTGCAAACTGCCAAAGCAGCCCCGATAATCGGGATTTTTTGCATGAATATGCAAAAAATCCACAAAGCGCAACAGACTGCTAGTATATCACCAAGCCCTATATGTGTCAAAGAGGCGGGAACAGTATGGCAATTTAATATTTAACGCTATAATGATTTTGGGGGCAAGAGGCGAAGGACTGATTACAGGAGACAGGGAGTATGGGGTATTGACAGTTTCCGCCCGTCGGTTTAGTTTTTAAATATGGTGCTGTCTCTTGAAGAAAAACTTTCGTGTATGCGTTCTCTTAACTGGGATTATACGACCGGTCCCGAAGAAATGCTGGCGGTCCTCGATGGCCGTATCGAAAAGGCAGGGCCCTTTGATCAGAAAACCCTGCTGGTTCGTTCCCTGGAACGCCTCCATTGGGAATATGTAGTTTCCCTCTGGGGTATTGAAAGGATAAAGGCTCTTTATACCCCGGAACTTTCCCGGCGTATCTGGCCGAAAGGTCGAAGGAGGCTCTTTGACTTCGCTGTCGGAATACTACGAAAAGAACCTGTATCCCCTTCAGAATGGGGTTCTGAATACAGTGAATCGGTGCGGCACACATTTCTTTCTGACCGGTGGAACCGCCCTTAGCCGAGCCTATTACCCTCATCGCTATTCGGATGATTTGGATTTCTTTTATGCCGATGATTAAAGAGACCCTAGCAGCCTGTTGCACTTGTTGATTTTTTGCTCAGGGCGTCTTCGACGCCTTCATGCAAAAAATC
>JAISNI010000119.1 GCA_031276295.1 Treponema sp. | reverse complement strand
CGCGATCTGCACCATCAGCATAGGGGAGAAAGTTTAAAGCGGGTATTTGAGAAGAGCCTTGGATACAAGGGAGAAGAGAGCGTTAAGGTATATGTAGATATACTGGCGAGAGCGAACATAGAAGGGATGAAGGAGATAACGGAGATGGCACGAGAAACGTTGGAAGAGGTATTGACGGCAGCCGGACTGACGGCGGTATGGGAAGCGCGAGGAAGATCAGAGGGGGAAGCGCAAGGCATGAAAGAAGCGCTGGAAATGCTGAGGAGCGGGAGATCGCTGGAGGAGCTTGAGAGGATATACCAAGAAAGGGAGCGGCGGTTGGCAAAAACAAGGAACGGCTAAACCTTGGACGGCGGGTAGAGGAAACGTTCCGCCTCGCGCAGCACCGTAGAAAAGGGCGCAAAGCTCCTCTGTGTTGCGGGCAGCGAGCGGAGGAAGAAATCGCCGTAGCGTTTACGGACCAGCCTGCCGTCCAGGACCGCGACCACCCCGTGATCGCTTGATCTGCGCATGAGGCGTCCGAAACCCTGCTTGAATTTCATCACCGATTCGGGCAGGGACAGTTCCATAAAGGAGCTTATCCCCTGCTTTTCCAGGGCTTCGCACCGGGCTTCAAATACCGGATCGTTTGGGGCTTTGAAGGGAAGCCGGCAGAGTATAACGAGGCGTAGGGTATCCCCGGGCGCGTCGATGCCCTCCCAAAAGGAATCGGTGGCAAAGAGCACGCTCGATTCATCCTTGAGAAACGCATCCAAAAGGCGGCTGCGGTCGTCGTCACCCTGTTTAAGACAGCGTATCCCCTGCTCTTCCAGAACAGGCCGGCTTGCGGCATAGGCGCTTTTAAGGGCGTCGTAGGAGGTAAAGAGGATAAGCGCGGACCCTCCCGCGCTTGAGGCAAGCTCCGCCGCCGCCCGGTCTACAAAAGAGCGGTAAGCCGGTTCGTCGGGCAGGGGCGCGTCCTGGGGAACGGCAAGGAGTACCGAAGAGGCATAGGGGAACGGCGAAGGGAAAATGCCGGTAAGGGACTGCCGGTCTTCCGAAAGGCCGAACCCCGAACGGGAAGCCCAGTAGTTAAAGTTTCCGGCTATGGAAAGGGTTGCCGATACGCAGACAACGGTCTTGTTGGGCGCAAAAAGCGATTCTTTTAGGACGGCGGCTACGTCGAGGGGGCTAATGGTAAACGACGCCCAATCGCCGCCCGTACCGCCCCGGTGCCGTTCTATCCACATAACCTTGTCCGGCGCTTCCGTAAATTCCACCAGGGCGCGGCTTACGGCTCCTATGGAATCGAGCCGGCGCAGTATTGCCTTGATCTCCCAGACGGTATTGTCATCTTCCTGTTCTTCATCGAGCTTCTCAAAGGTCTCCCGTATCATCCCGCACAGACTGGTAAGCTCCTTTTGCAGGGCAAGCAGATGCGGGACAAGGGCGATTTCAACGGCGTTTTGACGGGCGGAGGTGAGGCGGAAAACCCCTTCTTTTACGCAGAGTTCCAGGGCGGCCTGGTCAAGACTATCGGCGCCGTCCCTGATCCGCTGAATGATCTCCGCGGCCTTGTCGATAAATTCATCGGCTTCGTCCCTGCCCAGCGCCGTGTTTGCCAGCCTCACGAGGAGGCCCGCGGGGTTTACGCGCCGGCGGTAGAGCCTGCCCAGGTGCCGGAAAAGCCCCAGCCGGCTAAATTCTTCAGAAAAGAACGACGTGGATGCCCCTTCTATGGTATGCGCTTCATCTATGATAACCCGGTTATAGGGGGGAAGCACCACGGTTCCCTCATAGCCGGCGCCCTCGTAACGGGCGGCAAGGTCCGCAAAGAGCAGGTGGTGGTTGACGACGAGTACCCTCGCATCGGCGGCTTCCCTGCGTACCGCCATGAAAAAACACGCCTCCCGTTCGGGGCAGCGCATACCCATGCAATTTTCCGAATCGGAACATATCCTGGACCAAATGCCGTCGGCAGGCAGGAACGAAAGATCGGAACGGCTTCCGGTTTTGGAAGTATCGGCCCAGGCTAAAACGGCGCGCAGTTCATCGTTGTCCCTGTCGTCAAGGAAGGGTTCCTGCAGGGTATCCCAGAGCCGCCGCCGGCAGAGATAGTTTCCCCGGCCCTTTATAAGCGCCGTCTTCATGTTTTTTTTCATGCCGGAGAGAACCAGAGGAATATCCTTTTCAAAGAGCTGCTGCTGCAAGGTGATGGTAGCCGTAGAGATCACGATACGCTCGTCATTGGCAAGCGCAAAGCAGATCGCGGGGAGGAGGTAGGCAAAGGACTTCCCTACCCCGGTTCCGGCTTCGGCTGCGGCCAGGGCATCTTCGTTGAAACCCCTGATGATGAGCGCCATCAGGTCAAGTTGAGACTGCCTCTTTTCATAAGCGGGAAGCGCCTTTGCTATGGCCCCGCCTTCTTCCAGCGCGGCTATGATCCGCTCCCCGTTTAATTTTTCCGTCTTGCGCCGCTTGATACATTCGGCCACCACATACACCTGCTCGACACGGTTATCCACGATAAACGCGCCGATCCCCGCTTCCGCGGCCCTGCCGGCAACCGCCAGGTCGTTATCGCTTGGGGTGAGGAAACCCGACGGATGGTTATGGATAAAAACGTCGGCGCCCTCCATTTTTTTGCTGATCACAAGAACCGAACTCTCATTGCCGCGGGCAAGGACCTCGATCCGATCTACCAGGCCGCTATCGCCCAGGAAACCCAGCGCAAAAACCTCGTTCCCATCGGCATCGGCTATTTCTGTTCTGAGCAGCTTGATACTTTTTTCTGAAAAACGCTTTTCGGCCTGCACCGGATAATCCTATTATAGAAAGGTTTTATAGAAGGCCGCTTTTAAAACTGAAATTTTGGAAGCGGCCCCTTTACTATAACTTTTAGGGGAGATATGTTCAAGTTGAAAAAAATAGTAAAATAAAATATTAGCGTGTATTAAAAAGGATATATTTAATTGGGATATATCTTTTATTTTATGATTTATAATATATGATGAAGTAAAGTATAATATCCGGCCACTACCCGCCCTTCCTGGACGGATCGACAAAAATTATTACCATAATATTCTGCAATGGAGAGGAGGGCCGATTAGATCGTCCTATGATCGGGCGAAACAGTATCTGGAATTTTGTTTTTCAATTCAGGATTGTTTGGAAAGCCGGGGGCGTAACCCGGAGCTTGCAGCTTGCTTCCGGAGTCCTTCATCTTTAAAAATTCGCCCTGCCTGAAGGAACAAAGTCTCCCCGTAAAACCGCGGCTACCGCCTCAAAACTGTTTTCGGTATATTCCCAGGCGGCAAGTTTGTAGATATGGGGAGGTAAAAGATTAAGGTCGTAGGGGTTCCGCAGGGCCACGGCGATAAAAGGAAGGGGAAGCCCGGCGAGGGCCTTGGCAAGTTCGATCTGGCCGCGGTTCAAATGGGCGTTATAGCAGCCCAACACAAT
>JAISNI010000068.1 GCA_031276295.1 Treponema sp. | reverse complement strand
GGTGCCCCCCCCCCCCCCCCGTGGCCGCTTTGCTACCTTTGTGCCCCGACCAGCGGGTCTTTAATAACTACAAGTGATTTTCCTGTTCCCGTACAGGGCGGTAAATCATGCTGCCCTTTTTGTCATTTTCCGTCATACTCAGCCCCACCCATTTTAGCCGTCCCGCGCTATTCCACTTGACCTAAACGCCCCGCATCCGTATATTGTTTTCAGTGTTTTTCTGACGGCGGATGCCGCGGCAGTAACCCGGATCAACCTGCCTAAACAAAACAAGGAGTTTTTTATGCCTGACTCCCCTTCCCGTAAAACGGACCCCGATTTAACCGGAGTGAAGACGGTGAATCTTTTTTCCGTTTCATCGGTAACGCTTAACCTTTCATCCTCGGCTCAGCCGTTCCCTTCCGGTTTCCGCTGCCTCGACCTTGTTATGGCCTTGTTTGTGGCTATACTCATCACCAGCAATGTTGCGTCTTCGGCCAAAATCGTGGATCTCGGCGTTTCACTTTTCGGCTTTTGGGACATACCCAAAGTTGCCCTGGCCTTTGACGGCGGTACGCTCCTCTTCCCCCTGTCCTACATTTTCGGGGACATACTAACGGAAGTCTACGGTTTCCGCGCGTCCCGCAGGGTGATATGGACAGGATTCGGGGCCCTGGCCCTCTCATCCCTCATATTTTTCCTGCTCCGCGTCCTCCCCGGCGAAACCGTATGGGAATCGTATGCCGGCAGCGCGGCTTACGACGCTATCCTTGGCGGCATGAGTACGGGCGGCATTGCGCTTGCCAGCCTGCTGGCCTACCTGGTTGGTGAATTTGCCAACTCTATGTCGCTTTCCCGCATGAAAGTTCTGATGAAAGGGAAGCTGCTCTGGGTCAGGACCGTAGGCAGTACGCTGCTGGGGGAATTGTTCGATAGCTTTATCTTCGTTCTTGTTGCAAGCCTTACCGGTGTTTTCGGCTGGGAACTCTTTGCCGGCCTGGTTCTGACCAACTACCTCTTCAAGTGCGGTATAGAAATCCTGATGACGCCGCTCACCTACCTTGCGGTAAAGCGCCTCAAAAAGATAGAACAGACGGATATCTACGATATTGGCCTGCACCTCAACCCGTTTACCCGCGGCTAACATTTGCGGGGCTTTCGTATAAAACCGCATGAAATCTGAACATTTGAATAACCCTGTTAGCCTTCTTGCATAGAATAGGAAAAGCCGTG
This sequence comes from Treponema sp., assembly GCA_031276295.1. GTDB lineage: Bacteria > Spirochaetota > Spirochaetia > Treponematales > Breznakiellaceae > JAISNI01. Next base: position 3,509 of record JAISNI010000068.1, on the reverse strand, counting down.
TAATATAGAAAGAACGAAGAGACAAGGAGCAGCCGGTCATGGCGAAGTATCCGTTTGAAGAGATTGAAAAGAAATGGCAGCGTTACTGGGAGGAGCATAAAACCTTTAAAGCGCTTGAGGACCCCGCCGTATCCAGGGAAAAACGCCGGTATGTGCTGGATATGTTCCCCTACCCCTCGGCCCAGGGCCTCCATGTAGGGCATCCTGAAGGTTATACCGCCACCGATATCTACTGCCGTTACCTGCGCATGAACGGCTTCAACGTGCTTCATCCCATGGGTTTTGACGCCTTCGGTCTCCCCGCCGAAAACTTTGCCATCAAGACCGGCACCCACCCCGCGGTAACCACGGCCGCAAATATCAATAAATTCCGCTTCCAGATTAAATCGCTGGGCTTTTCTTACGATTGGGACCGCGAGGTGGATACCTCCAGCCAGGACTACTACAAGTGGACCCAGTGGATATTCCTCAAGCTCTTTGAAAAAGGTCTGGCATACGAAGCGGAAAGTCCCATCAACTTCTGCCCCTCATGCAAGACCGGGCTTGCCAATGAAGAGGTAAAAGACGGATTCTGCGAGCGTTGCGGGACAAAGGTTACACGTAAACGTATACGGCAATGGATACTGAAAATCACCGCCTATGCGGAGCGCCTGCTGGAAGATTTGGACGGTCTTGACTGGCCGGAGCCGGTTAAGATCATGCAGCGTAACTGGATAGGCAAATCGGAAGGCGCCAATGTTATATTCAAGATTGACGGTATACCCGACGAGCAATCCAAAGACTTTTCCCTGGAAATCTACACGACGCGGCCCGACACCCTTTTCGGCGTAACCTACATGGTTCTTGCGCCGGAACATCCCCTGGTAGCCAGGATCACGACGGCGGAACAGAAGGCCGCGGTGGAAGCCTACCTGGACGAGGCCGCAAAGAAAAGCGATCTTGAGCGCACCGACCTTGCCAAGGGTAAGACCGGCGTTTTTTCCGGCGCTTATGCCGTAAACCCCGTCAACGGGGAAAAGATCCCTATCTGGATAGCCGACTATGTGCTTATCTCCTACGGTACGGGGGCTATTATGGCGGTTCCCGCACACGATGAACGCGACTGGGAGTTCGCCAAAACCTTCAACCTGCCGATTATCCAGGTGGTCTCCCCTTCGCCTCCGGTAAAAAACGGGGAATCCGGTGCGCCCCCCGGAAGCGGGCCTACCGAATGTACCACCGCGGAGGGCTGGGCCGTCAATTCGGGCGAATTTGACGGGTTCCCCACGGAGGAGGTAAAAAAGCGGATCACCGCGCAGCTTGAAGAGAAAGGCATAGGGAAAAAGGCAATCAACTACAAACTGAGGGATTGGATCTTCAGCCGCCAGCGTTACTGGGGCGAGCCCATTCCGGTTGTACACTGCGCGACCTGCGGAATAGTCGCCCTGCCGGAAAGCGAACTGCCCCTGCGTTTACCCTCGGTAGAGTCTTATGCGCCCACGGGTACGGGGGACTCTCCCCTTTCCCTGATAGACAGTTGGGTGAACACGACCTGCCCGCGCTGCGGCGGCCCGGCCAAACGCGAGACCAATACCATGCCCCAGTGGGCGGGGTCCTGCTGGTACTACCTGCGCTACCTCGATCCGCATAACGAGACGGCCTTTGCCGCTAGGGATAAAATCGACTACTGGGCGCCGGTGGACCTCTATGTAGGCGGCGTTGAACACGCGGTACTCCACCTGCTCTACAGCCGCTTCTGGCACAAGGTACTCTACGATCTGGGACTGGTCAACACGAATGAACCGTTCCAAAAACTCGTCAATCAGGGCATGATCCTGGGCGAGGATAACCAGAAGATGAGCAAGAGCCGCGGTAATGTGCTAAACCCCGACGATATAATCCGTCAGTACGGGGCCGATTCCATGCGGGTCTACGAGATGTTCATGGGGCCCCTTGAGGTAACCAAGCCCTGGCTTACCGCGGGGCTTGTCGGCGTATCGCGTTTTCTGGAACGTATCTGGGCCCTGGGGGAAAAGCCGGTAACCGACGTACCGGTAAACAGCGGGAAAAGCGCGCCCCAATACGATGAATTACTACGCAGCCTGCACCGTACCATTAAAAAAGTAAGCGGGGATACCGTCGGCCTCAACTTCAACACGGCTATAAGCCGGATGATGATCTACTCCAACGAGCTTGCCAAACTTGACAAACTGCCCCGCGATCTCTGGGAACCGCTCGTCAAGCTGATTGCGCCCTATGCGCCGCATCTGGGGGAGGAGCTGTGGCGGAAATTGGGCCATACCGAATCGGTCTCTCAAAGCGCGTGGCCCGTATACGACGAAAAGCTCTGCGTGCAAAACGAAGTTACTATCGTTGTGCAGGTAAACGGCAAGATACGCGATAAATTCAGCGCGGCCGCAGGAACGGATAAGGCGGAGCTTGAAAACAGGGCTCAGGCTTTGCCGGGAATGCAGAAATGGCTTGAAGGTCAGCGCATAGTCAGGATAATCTGTGTTCAGGATAAACTGGTTAATATTGTAATATGATAGTAGAGCATCCCATATAAAGCAAAAGGAGACGCCATGTCAGCCATTTTTGAACGCCGCTCGGTACGGAAATTTCTGCCGAAATCCGTGGAACCGGACAGAATTGAACGTCTGCTCAGAGCCGGTTTCGAGGCTCCCTCAGCCCATAACAGGCGGCCTTGGGAATTTATTGTGATCACCGCCCGCAAGGATCTGGACGCCATCGCGGGGATGAGCCCGTTTGCCAAGATGTGTACGGAAGCAGCCGCGGCTATCATCCCCTGCGCCAACTTAAACTTGGGCGAGGCCGCGCCGGAGGATACCTGGTGGGTACAGGACCTTGCGGCGGCAACCGAAAATATTCTGCTCCAGATCGTTGAGGAAGGTCTGGGCGGGGTCTGGCTCGGCTGGTACCCCGATAAGGGGCGGATTGAGGCCCTGTCCGCCCGTTTCGGCATACCTTCCCATATCGTGCCCTTCTCAGTAATTGCCCTGGGCTATCCCGCCAAGTCCGTACCAAAGGCGGACCGCTTCAATGCTTCCAGGGTGCACTACGATGCCTGGGACAAGCAAGTCTAGCAGTCTGTTGCGCTTCAGCACAGATATGGCATAAGAATTCCCGAATGTGAATTCTTATGCCATGTAAGCTGCTAGAGAGGATATGCGGGAAGTTAAAAGAGACCGCCGGTCGGCTGTTCGGTAGAAAAAGCGGATATAAACTTTTTAGGCTTTGGCGCCTTCCTTAAAATACCCTTTTTCTAACAGGGTCTAATTCTCCGCGTTTAGTTGTTCAATTTCCGCACGAGTCAGACCGGTTGCGTTTGCAACTGTATCAGCGGAAACACCCATGCTTAAAAGGTTTCGCGCAATTTCTTGACTTCTCTCCTTGCGGCTCACCGCCCGGTCATGTTCCATATCCATCCGAAACATTTTCCGCGACCGGTAATGCGCCCGTTCTACCTCATCCTTGCTAATACCCATAAGCAACTCACTCGCCATTTTAAT
>JAISNI010000047.1 GCA_031276295.1 Treponema sp. | reverse complement strand
TGAAGCGCATGAAACTTATCCGAAAATATCCGCCATTGGAAACGGTCAACAAACAATTATTGGGAGCGATGGCGGGCGGGGTGGTGACCCCGGAGATTATGGAGTACGCATACGAAGTGGGATTTTACGTGCTTGAATTAACGGGAGAGTCCGTGGATCTTATTCCACCGCCCGCTGGCTTTACACCCCGGCAGTGGTAGGTTGGTGCCAGGCACTTGTCGGCGCGTAAGAGGTAGCACTACGGATAGTTGGACAACAAAAGGCCCGGTTTTACCGGGCCTTTTTATTCGGGAACGCAAGGAACAGCTTTTTCCCTGCTTTATTTGTCGCGCATTGCTCACGTGGCCGGGAATGTGGTATACTGACGACAGGAGGTTGAATATGGATACAAGACAAACGATACCGGAATGGAAAGCCGTCGCGGATGAGCTATGGGCCGTGTTGAAAGAAACCGACCGTATTGTGAAGGAAAGCGCTCAAAAACAAGCAGTGGAAGCAGCGGAAGCAGCCTTACGGCTGGCGGAAATCGACCGCATTATGAAGGAAAACGCTTTACGGCAGGCGGAACGATCCGCCGACTTGGACAAAAAAATTGAGCGCGTCAGCGCCAATGTCGGCGGGCTTAACCGCTCCATGGGCGAACTCATCGAGACCCTCATCGCGGCGCGCCTGTGGGAAAAGTTCCCCGAATACGGCCTGGTGCGTTCCTACCAGCGGGTGCCTATTTACGACGAGACCAACCGTATCAGAACCGACATTGACATTCTCCTTTCCAATACCGATAAAGTGATGGCCGTTGAAGTCAAACACGAACTGAACAAGGTACGGGATGTGGAGGAGCATCTGAAGCGCATGAAACTTATCCGAAAATATCCGCCATTGGAAACGGTCAACAAACAATTATTGGGAGCGATGGCGGGCGGGGTGGTGACCCCGGAGATTATGGGTTACGCATACGAGGCGGGATTTTACGTGCTTGAGTTAACGGGAGAGTCCGTGCATCTTATTCCGCCGCCCGCCGGCTTTACACCCCGGCAGTGGTAGGTTGGTGCCAGGCACTTGTCGGCGCGTAAGAGGTAGTAATACGGATAGGTGGACGACCACAGGCCCGGTTTTGCCGGGTCTTTTTATTCGGGAACGCAAGGAACAGCTTTTTCCCTGCTTTATTTGTCGCGCATTGCTCACGTGGCCGGTATAATAAATTTCCTATCCAACGAAGATACCTAGCAGTTTGTTGCGCTTTAGCGCAACAATATACCTTGCAAACTGCCAAAGGAGCCCATAAATCGGGATTTTTTTTGCATGAATATGCAAAAAAATCCACAAGTACAACAGGCTCATAGATTTTTCATTTTTCTGCTCACGGTGTTATTCCGCGAGTAAGTGCTGTTACCCTGCTCCAAACTGGACAAAGTCTCATAAAGCCAATAAGATAAAAGCGACCGGGGTTTTAAGGCCAATATACAGGAGGAGGGAACTTGCCTATGGAGCAGGATAAAAGGGTAATCCTCAAGACCTATTTCGGATTCACCCAATTCCGCCGGGGGCAGGAGGAGATCATCAATGCGATCCTGAAAGGGCAGGATGTCCTGGCGGTGATGCCCACCGGGGCCGGAAAATCCCTCTGTTACCAGGCGCCGGCCCTGATGCTGGAGGGGCTTACGGTGGTCATCTCCCCCTTGATTTCCCTGATGAAAGATCAGGTGAATGCCCTCCGGGACGGGGGTATCCCCGGGGCATACCTCAACAGTTCTCTCGCGCCCGCGGTATTCCACGAGACGGTAAACCGCGCTGCCCACGGGGAGTACAAGATCCTCTACATCGCCCCCGAAGGGCTCAAGCGGGACGACATACGGTCTCTGGGGGATAGGGGCATAGCTATGGTGGTTATAGATGAAGCCCACTGTATTTCCCAGTGGGGCCATGATTTCCGTCCCAGCTATCTTTTGATCAGCGAATTCATCCGGGGCCTTGCCGAACGGCCCGTTACCGCCGCTTTTACCGCTACCGCCACGGACAAGGTCAAGGACGATATAGTCCGCATATTGCGCCTGGAAAACCCCTACATACTCACCACGGGTTTTAACCGGGAAAACCTCTATTTTGCGGTGCAAACGCTTCCACGGTCCCCCGAAAAAATGCGGGCCCTGTTGGATTATCTTGAAAATCACCGGGATAAGAGCGGTATCATCTACTGTTCTACCCGGAAAACCGTGGAAGAACTCTGCGCGCTCCTGATCGAGCGGGGGTATGCCGCCACGCGGTACCACGCGGGCCTTGAAGACCGGGAACGGCAGCAGAATCAGGACGATTTTATCTATGATCGCAAGCCCCTCATGGTGGCCACCAACGCCTTCGGCATGGGGATAGACAAGTCCAACGTATCCTTTGTCATTCACTACAATATGCCCAAGAACATTGAAAGTTATTACCAGGAAGCGGGCAGGGCAGGGCGGGACGGCGGAGCCGCGGACTGCATCCTCTTTTACAGTCCCCAGGATCAGAGGCTCAATACATTCCTCATCACCAGTACCCAGAACGGGGAAGCCCCAAAGGATCCCGCCCTCACAAGCCATAACCTGGAACTGCTTAAAGCTATGACCTACTATGCCACCACCACCGATTGCCTGCGCGCCCGGCTGCTTGCCTATTTTGGGGACAGCCCCCCCAACTACTGCGGAAACTGCTCCAATTGTACCACCAACTTTGAACATATTGATATAAGCCTTCCCGCGCAGAAAATTATTTCCTGCGTCTACCGCATTGAACAGCGGGGAAAGCGTTTCGGCAAGACCATGGTGATAGACATACTCCGGGGAAGTAAAAGCCGGAAACTGCTGGATCAGGGTTTGGAAACCCTCAGCACCTATGGCATCATGGCGGACATGGACATCCACCGCATCAGGACTATCCTGGATTACCTTATCGCCCATGAATACCTTGCACTGGAAGGCGGCGACTACCCGGTACTCCGTCCTGCTTCCCGGTCGGGGGAAATTATCTTTGAGAAGAAACCCCTGGCCATGATGCTGCCCAAAGAGGTAGAGCGCCCTAGACCTGCCGTGCCGGCGCAGACCGGGGAATTTGACGAACCGCTCTTTACCAAGCTCAAGGCATTGCGGACCCGTCTTGCCCAGGAAGCCCGTATGCCCGCGTATATTATCTTTTCCGACGCTTCCCTCCGGGATATGTGCCGGAAAATGCCCGTAAATACGGAACAATTTTTAACGGTTTCCGGTGTAGGAGAGGTCAAGATGGAAAAGTACGGCGAAGTTTTTACCGGCCTGATCAGGGAACACAAAGGCGTAGAAGACAGATAACCGCGAGATGCCTCATGATAAACGCATGGAAATGTTTTTTAATATACGGTTGCCGCCAACTCCTTGCGTACCAGTTCGCCGATAACCGCCGCGGCGGTTTTATGTTCAGCTTCGGCGACGGATTTAATATAATCGGCGGGTATTATTGATCAAGAACTACCATACGGTTACGGCGGTAGGTAAAGAAACCGCCCGGTTTGCCCGCGATACCAGGCGGATTGCGGGTTACTTCATCGTCCAGCGCCCAGGCTTCTTCTTCGGTCATGCGTGCCATGCCCTTACTATACCGCATCCCGTCCGTTATGGCAAGAAAACTTTGAGGCTAAAGGCCGGTACTTTTTGAAACGACACAGCGGACGACACAAAAATATTTATGAAACGGTAACACTACATACGACGAAATACGTCAAGATGCGTTGCATAATCAAGCATAATCCGATAATATAACACAACGGTGAAGCTCCTTTTTTAATTTTTGTTAAAGCAGACTGAAAATTTCCAAAAATCCGTGCAATGAAGTTGGACGAAACCCTGACGAGGCAGGCTATGCAAAAGAAACCGTTTTTTACCGGTGGGCTTAGGTTTTCCTGTACCCGCTGTTCAAGTTGCTGCCGGTATGAAAGCGGTTATGTATTTCTTTCCCAAAAAGACGCGCTCTCTCTGGCTGGAAAACTTAAAATGACGTATACTGGGTTTATAGAGACGTATTGCAGATGGATTCGGCAGGGGAATGGTTGTGAGTATCTTTCATTAAGGGAAAAATCCAGCCTGGACTGTATATTCTGGCAGGAAGGATGTACGGTTTATGAGCAGAGGCCGTTGCAGTGCAGGGCTTATCCTTTTTGGGATTCCCTGCTCTGCTCTTGGGAAAACTGGCAGGCCGCGTCTGCTGGCTGCCCCGGAATGGGAAAAGGTTCCCTTCATACCGGGGAAGAAATTGAAGCCTGGTTACGGTCCCAAAGGGTGGAACCTATCGTTTCAAGAAGGGCCGATTTTTGATAAAACAGGCGATTTACGGAGATAAATATGCCAAGATATCAGTTCATTGTTCCGAAAAATTGAAGAGGGGTATTTTTCTCCAGGGAAAAGCGGCGCGTAAAGGCGCCGCTAAAAAGGTCGTGTTTGCTGTTTGGCCAATGCCGGCCAACTCCATATTTCGCAGGGGGTTTAGATGCGCATCCGTTTTTGGGGCGTCCGCGGTTCCATTCCGGCGCCGCTCCTGGCATCCCAGATAAAAAACAAAATTTCGATTATAATGAACAATCTGACACCCGAAGACATCAAAAGTCCGGAAAGCAGGGAACGTTTCCTTGAAACGCTCCCTCCTTGGCTTTACGGTTCGGTGGGAGGCAACACCCCCTGTCTATCGGTGAATTTTGGCGATCCTAACGAATACGTGATATTTGACGCGGGTTCTGGCATACGGGAGATGGGAACGGCTATATCTAGGGAGAAGCCCAGGCCCAAGCTGTACCATCTTTTCTTCTCCCATTTCCACTGGGATCACCTACAGGGGCTGCCTTTTTTTAATCCGGCCTACGATCCTTCCGTTACGCTCAATTTTTACTCTCCAAAACAGGATCTTGAAGGCTATCTCAACGGACAGATGACTTTTCCCTATTTTCCGGTACAGATGGATTCAATGGGGGCTAAAAAAAGCTATTTTCATCTCCAAAACAAGATAGAGTTGTATAAGAACGTGTATGTTTTTTATAAAAAAATGAATCATCCGGGGGATTCTTATTCTTACTATATTGATGACGGGAAACACCGCTTTGTCTATGCGACCGATTCGGAACTTTCCGCCGAAAATTTTATCAAAACGGATGAAAATTCCCTGTTTTTCCAGGATGCGGATCTTATTGTTATTGACTCTCAATATACCCTGGGGGAATTTACCGAAAAGTACAACTGGGGACACAGCGCCTTTAGTCTGGCGGTGGATTTTGCCTCAAACTGGGGCATAAAGCACATGGTTCTGTTTCACCATGATCCGAATTATGACGACCGAAAGCTATTTAATAACCTTCAGGCTGCAAAGTGGTATCTGGAGAAATTGACGAACAGGGGAACAAAAATATCCCTTGCTATGGAAGGAGAGGAGATTATCCTTTAACCTATGGATGATGGAGAGGACGGGGTGTTTTTAACCATACCGGAGCTTAAAGCTATTTTTTCCCGCCTGAAGCAGCTTGAAAATACGGAGGGGATAGAAATGCGGGGCCCCGAGCGGGAAGGACTTTTAAAAATAGAAAGATTCCTCTATGATCATCTTTCCATACAGGAGGTGGAAAAACTCATCGGTTCTTCCGGGTAAGATTTGTGGCGATAATGAATGGTCTCTTGAGCCGTATACTGAAAATTTCTGTCATCCTCGCGGGTATCGTAGTGATTATCTCGGTGCTGATTGCGGGCGGTATTGTCTACCTGAATAATCCCCCTGCAACCATACCGCAGACAGGCGGCGGCAGGAGTTTGAGGATTGAAGACGGTAACATCCTGTACATGGAAGTTAAAAACGGGGAAAGCGCTTTTTCGGTTGGACGGCGGCTGGAAGATGCGGGGATAATAAAAAACCGCTATTTCTGGTACGCCCTTTCCCGGCTTGAAAAGGAATACATCAAGACCGGAACATACCGCATTCAGCTTCCTGCAAGCCAGCTTGCCATTCATGCGGCCCTGGTGGCGGGGCGGCAGGTGCTTCTGAGGGTAACCATTCCCGAGGGGACGACCCTAAAAAAAACCGCCCGTATCCTTGCCGAAGCGGAGATATGCGGCGAAGACGCCTTCCTTCTTGCGGCGGCCGATCCTGAGATACTCGAAGCGTATAAGGTTCCGGGCAAAAATATGGAAGGCTTCCTCTATCCCGACACGTACCTGTTTCCCCTGGAATATCCGGCGCCTCTTGTCGTAAGAAACATGGCGGATACCTTTTTCAGCAAACTTGCCGAATTAGCCCCGGAATCGCTTGATGCCGCGCCCGAAGAGATATACAAAAAGCTGATCGTTGCATCCATTGTGGAACGGGAGTACCGTATTGATGAAGAAGCTCCATTGATGGCCGGTGTTTTTTATAACCGTCTGAGGATAGGCATGGCCCTCCAGTCCTGTGCAACAGTTGAGTATGTGCTCACCGAAATTCAGGGAAAGCCGCACCCCGAGGTGCTTCTTACCCGCGACACGGAGATAAAGGATCCCTATAACACCTACTATTACCCCGGCCTTCCGCCCGGGCCCATCTCTTCTCCGGGAGCCGCGGCGCTGAAGGCGGCTTTTTATCCGTCCGAAACCGAGTACCTCTATTTCCGCCTTGTGGACGCAAATGCGGGGCGGCACTATTTTTCGCGTACCTTTGACGATCATATAAAAGCCGGCATACTCTACGTTAAAGGGGGATTATCCTCCTGATGGCCTTTATAACAAAAGCCTCCATTCAGGAAGTAAACGACAAACTTGATGCGGTAGCGGTAGTATCGGATTATGTCCGCCTTGAAAACAAAGGCGGACGCTACTGGGGACTCTGCCCCTTTCATAACGAAAAAACCGGCTCCTTTACGGTAAACCCCGACCTTAAAGTCTACCACTGTTTCGGCTGCGGCAAAGGCGGTTCGGTGATCAATTTTGTCATGGAGATGGACAAGCTCTCCTTCCCTGAAACCATAGAGCTGCTGGCAAAACGCTTCGGGGTAGGGCTGGTTTATGAAAATGCGGGGGAAGCGGTAAAGGAAGACGGCAGGATACGGCATAATGAGGAATTCTATGAACTTTACCGGAGGGTAAACGGCAGCTTTCAGCATTTTCTCCTGGAAAAGCCGGAAGGGAAGACGGGTCTTGATTATCTTCTTGCCAGGGGAATTTCCAGGGAAATGATAGAAAAATTCCGTCTGGGATACGCCCCCGCAAACAGGAATTGGCTGCATCAATTCCTGTTGCAGAAAGGCTATTCCGCGGAATTTCTTGCGGAAACCGGTCTTTTTTCGGAAAAGTACCCAAAGATCGCCTTTTACTCCGGCAGAATTATGATCCCTATTGCAGACAGGCAGGGAAGGATCATCGCTTTCGGCGGACGCATACTGTCGGGCGAAGGTCCCAAGTACATCAATTCCCGCGATTCGGTTTTTTTCAAGAAAGGGCAGACTCTCTTTGCCGTAGATATCGCCCTTCCCCAGATACGCAAGACCAAGGAAGCCTACATTGCCGAGGGTTATATGGATGTTATCAGCCTCCACCAGGCGGGGATTACCAACGCGGTCGCCCCCCTGGGAACAGCCTTTACCGACGAGCAGGCAAAACTGCTCAGGCGCTGGGCGGAGCACATACACCTGTTTTTCGACTCCGACGATGCAGGCCAAAAAGCCACCGTCAAGGGCATTATTACCTGCCGTAACAACGGCCTTTCCTGTTCGGTGGTGGCGGGCGGAAGCCTGGGCGGTGAAGGCAGGGGGCCCCCATCAGCCCCAAAAACGGCAAAAGATTCTGCAGATATTTTACTTTTTTTCGGCCCGGAGGTCTTGAAAAAATATGCCGAGAGTTATATACTAGACTTTGAGTATCTTATAGCTCGTAGTAAGACGCTTTTCGACATCGGAGGATCGGAAGGTAAAGCAAAAGCGGTTGCTTTCATGTTTCCTTATTTAAATACATTAGAATCGGAAGTGTCAAGGGATGCTTGCATAGGGGCTATTGCCGATGCTTTTCAAGCTGATAGGGCGGCGGTTTTACATGATTACCGCCGTTCTAATTCCCACAGCGATAAAAATGGAGAGGACAATTATACTGTTTTAAACCGGGGGGATATTGCAGGGGGTAAAGGCCCCGGAGAGGAGTTTCCTCAGAACGCCAGGCCGATACGGATGAACGAAGAATTGTTTTTGCTCACCGTTGTGTCGGTAAATATACGGTTATATCCGCAATTCCGGGTAATCCTTTCAATAAAAGAGATAGAGGATCCTGCTGCAAAGGAGCTTTTCGTTGCGCTTGAAGAGTGCTATATAAATGATGAAGCAGGCATGGACAATCTCTTATCCAGGATATCCAGCAGTTCTTTGCGTAGTTTTATTACCGAACGGAGCAGCCGGTTAATGTATCAGGCTAATCCTGAAAAGTTAATTGCGGACGGGGTAAAGAGGGTTAAGCAGAAGCGGCTTGAGGGAAGATTAACAGAAATCGTAAAACAAATAAGGATCACGAAAAACGGAACGTCCGGCGCTTCAAACGGTGAAATAGTTGTAGGGCTGGATGAATTGTTGGCTGAAAAAATGCACATTGATGCAGAATTACGCCGATTGAAGGAAGTTAAGGAATGACTGATTTAGTAACGCCAGATATGGCGCTTGATCCTGCGGTTATTAAACTGATTGAATATGCGAAGGAAAAGAAATCAATTTCTTTTGACGAGGTGTCCGATTATCTTCCCGATCATATTGCCAATTCCGATAAAATTGAACAGGTTCTGGTACTGCTTGAACAGAACAATGTTCAGCTTATTGAGGAAGATTCTTCCGGTGATGACGATTCTGAATTAGAAAGCCGCAAGAATGTAGAGGCCGAAAAGAAACGTCTCGTCTACAGCGATAAAGAATCGTCGGTTGACGATCCGATACGGCTTTACCTGCGGGAAATAGGCAGGGAAAACCTTCTAACGGCGGAACAGGAAATTGAGCTTTCCCGGCAGATGGAGGACGGCGAGAATATCATTAAAGGGGTCATAAAGCGATCCGGCATGATCATCCCCGAGTTCTACCACATTGCCCAGAAAGCCTTTTCAAAGCGGGACCTGCGGGAATCGAATCTTTCCAAAAAAGAGATCACCGAACACATGACCGAGCGCCGCAGGTTAAATCAATTCTATAAGGATACGCTACGGGTCATCCTGGGGGACCTGAAATACTATATCGAACTGAAACGGCGGAATATAAGCCGGGGAATGAATATCTTTGAGGATAAGGAACTTAACGATATCCGCTTGCATATCATGAAGATCATAGAAAATGCTGAAGTTCACCCCGATGAAATAACCAGCTTCTCGGAAAAATTCATTCAGGCCGCCAAGAAGATAAAGAAGTACAAGAAGGAACAGGAACGCATAGAAAAACACCTGCGCGTAGCTTCCCTCAAGGAACTTCGTATTCTGGGCCGGAGTTTGACCATTAAGGGGGAACGGGAACGGCTGGAGGAAGAATTGGGCCTTTCCTCGGACGAAATAAAAGAAAAGATCAGGCTTATCCAGGTAACGGAAAAAAAGCTCCGCCAGATGGAGGCCGAATTCGAGGAATCCATTGACAGTATCAATCAGATGGCCAAGGAGATTAGCCGCGGCCGTATTATGATGAAAAATGCCAAGGACAGGCTTATCCGGGCGAATCTGCGGCTGGTAGTATCCATAGCCAAGAAGTATACCAACCGGGGACTTCATTTTTTCGACTTGGTGCAGGAAGGTAACATCGGTCTTATAAAGGCGGTTGAAAAATTCGAGTATCAGAAAGGCTTTAAATTTTCTACCTATGCAACCTGGTGGATACGGCAGGCCATTACGCGGTCAATTTCCGATCAGGCAAGAACCATCAGGGTTCCGGTACACATGATAGAGCAGATCAACAAGGTAATGAGGGAATCGCGGCAGCTTATGCAGGTTTTGGGCAGGGAGCCTAACGACGAGGAGATAGCCGGGCGGCTGGGGTGGACTGCCCTGCGGGTTAAGACGGTAAAGAGCGTCTCGCGGGAACCTATAAGCCTTGAAACGCCTATAGGCGAGGAGGAAGATTCCCTGTTGGGTGATTTTATCGAGGATAAGGATGTGGAGAACCCCGCTAATCTTACGGCTTTTACCCTTTTACAGGAGCAGCTTTCCAGTGTACTGTCCAGTCTTCCGGCACGCGAACAGGAAGTTCTCAAGATGCGGTTTGGGCTTGACGACGGTTACTCCCTGACGCTTGAAGAAGTAGGGCTTTATTTCAACGTTACCCGCGAAAGGATACGGCAGATTGAGGCCAAAGCCCTGCGGCGTTTGCGGCATCCGAAAAGGAGCCGGAAGCTGAAGGATTATCTGGATCATTAAAACCGCGATGATCCGCCGATACGTTCTTATATTAATTACAGAGGTACTATATGGCAATGGAAGAAGTTTTTGGAAATTTGCGGGAGCTTCAGGATATTCTGTCAAAGAGGATAGTTCTGGAAAAGGAGATTCAGGAGATTCCGAAAATGATGGTAACCCAGGAGGAAACGCTGGCGAAACTCAAGAAATCCTTTATTGAAAAAAACCAGGAATATGAAAGCGCTAAAAGGCAGGCGTCCGAATACCGGGAACAGCTTAAAGAAGCGGAGAACGCGCGGGAACATGCCGAAAAGAACATGGATGTCATCAGCACTCAGCGGGAATATGAAGCCCTGGATAAGGAAATACGGGACGCGGCTGATAAGGAACAGCAGTACCGTAAGGATTTACAGAAGGAAGAACGGCGGCTGGCGGGTTTGGATGAGAATATGAAGGCCGACACCGCAATGATCGAAAGAATGAACCAGGAACTGACGGAACGCCGTTTAAGCGGGGAGGCGGCTAAAAAGGAGAAGGAAGAACAGCTTAACGAGCTTGCCGTCCTGGAAACCGGACTGAAGGAAGGCATGGATCCCGATCTGATCTTTAAATTCGAACGGATCATCCGCAATAAAGGGGGTCAGGGCATCGTTGCGATTAAGGGCGGTGTATGTATGGGCTGCCACATGATACTGCCGGTTCAATTTGCCAATGAAGTACGCCTGGGGAAAGACATCAAGGATATAGTTTTTTGTCCTTACTGTTCCCGTGTTCTCTACTACGAAGAGTCCGAGCAGGGCGAGGAAGAATTTTTTGACAATGAGGATTCGGGGAGTCTTTCCGATCTTGATGATATTGAAGATGAAGAATACGAGGAAGACGAAGAGGAGGAAGAAAAAGTCAATATTGATTACGAAGAATGAGCCGAACGGATACGGAAATTTCAAGTGATGAACCAGGCTGCCGCGCCGTTTCGGCGGAAAGGCTTGAAGCGGTGAGGAAAGTCCGGGCTCCGCAGGGTATGATGCCGGGTAACACCCGGGCGGTCCTTTTCCATGAAAAGTACCGACAGAAAGCGCAACAGAAAGTAAACCGCCGTAAACTTGTTTACGGTAAGGGTGAAAAGGCGGGGTAAGAGCCCGCCGCGGAAACGGCAACGTTTCCGGCGAAAAATAACGGCCCCCAGGCCGCTATTCGGCAAGCCTCATCAGGAGCAAAGTCAAGCGGCGGTTGTACTGATTCCGGGGCTTATTCCCGGGAATCGGTCGGGGAATGCCCGTTCCCATACCGCAGGTAGACTGCAAAGAGGCCGGCCTCAAGGCCGGCCCAAGATAGATGGCAGCGGACACGGTCCTCTACGGGGACACGGTAACAGAACCCGGCTTATGGTTCATCACTTTTTCATTTTTGTAAAACATTTGGAACCGGCTCACACGCCGAATTTGCTATTCAATATGTTCTTTAGTATTTTAGTATAGAAGCTGCCTCCCTCATAAGATACCCCGGAGTCGGATTGACTCAGTGCTTTAAAACACTGTATTCTATTATATAATTATGGCTAAGGATAGACTTCGCTCTGATTACCGTGTACACTTCCGCCGGAAACAGATTATACATATAGCGATGCTGATATTGCTGGTTGCGATAATCTTTTCTTTGGGGGTTTTACTGTACTTTAATTGGCGGAGTAAACTGGGGGATGAGCAGGCGGAGTTCGTGCAGCTATGGGAAGCGGGTTCTTATGAAAAGGTTTACCGGTTAAGCGGGGAACGGCTGTTCGATAATCCGATGGAATGTTCCCTGCTTTCCCTGCGGGGTTTTTCAGCTTACCAGCTTGCTCTTTCGCAGATAAATAATTCCGAAATGCTCGGTTATATTGACGAGTGTATTTGGTCGCTCCGGAAAGCCCTGCTGTCCAAGGGAGGGGGGAATGACGGCGGGATTTTCTATGTGCTTGGAAAGGCTTACTACTATAAAGGTTCCGGTTATACGGATCTGGCGATTAAATTCCTGGAAGCCGCCCGGAAAGAGGCTTACGAGGCCTGGGATATTCCCGAATATTTGGGTCTTGCATACGCCGGCGTTCAGGATTACCGCAGGAGCGTCGCTTCATTTTCACTGGCGCTGAACCATGCGGGACATCCTTCGGATCTGTTGCTGCTCTCCATTGCCCGTTCTTATATAGAACTGGGGGAGGGTGATACCGCAAGGGCTTATCTTGTCCGCTGTGTGGAGGTTTCAAAAGATTCCAACAACAGGGCGCGGGCCCGGCTGCTTTTGGGTGATGTTTTAGTCAAAGCGGGCGATTTGAAGGGGGCTGAAGATCAATACCTTGCCATTATTAACGAAGGAAACGAAAACGCTGAAGCTCATTATCAGTTAGGTGAATTGTATAATGCGGGTGGTGATACAGCCAAGGCGCGTGCGGAATGGCGGAAAGCGGTAAGGATAGATCCGGCCTATGGCCCTGCCAGGGCGCGGCTTAATTTGTAATGGAAACGTGGGGGGAATATGTTTGGCAATAATTCATCGGATATCGGCATTGATTTAGGGACATGCAATACCTTAATTTATATACGCGGTAAGGGTATAGTTATCAATGAGCCTTCGGTCGTTGCGGTTGAAAAGGGAACCAAAAAGGTTATCTCGGTAGGCACGGATGCAAAGAAGATGCTCTGGAGAACGCCGGAAAATATAATCGCCATCCAGCCTTTGAGGGACGGGGTTATCGCGGACCTGGAATCGACTGAAAAGATGATCCGTTTCTTTATCTCGAAGGTTATGCCGCGTTATAAATTTCGGTTTATAAAACCAAGGATGGTTATCGGGATTCCATCCTGTATAACTGAAGTTGAAAAACGGGCGGTGGAAGAAAGCGCCTACAAGGCCGGCGCGCGGGAGGTTGTGGTTATCGAGGAAAGCCTTGCCGCCGCAATAGGGGCGGGTATACCGATTTTTGAGCCGGCCGGACACATGATCTGCGATATAGGCGGCGGGACCTCGGAAACTTCCGTCATATCCCTGGGAAGTATGGTCGTTACGCACGCCATCCGCGTGGGGGGGGATAAATTTGACGAGGCTATAATCCGGCATGTAAAGAGCGTCCATAACCTCAACATAGGACAGCACATGGCGGAAAAAGTCAAGATAGAGATAGGGAATGCTTCTCCCGAAAAAACCATAGAAAAGATGGAAATTAAGGGGAACGACGCCATTACCGGCCTTCCGCGAAGGCTTGAAATTGATTCGGTTGAGGTACGGGAGGCGCTCAAGGATCCTATCACCCAAATAGTTGATGATATTAAGGCAACTTTGGGAAGGACCCCGCCGGAACTGGCGTCCGATATTGTCGAGCGGGGTATCGTTATGACAGGCGGCGGGGCTCTCCTTCAGGGGCTCACAAAACTTGTTTCGCGGGAAACCAATGTACCGGTCATCCTTGCTGAGCATCCCTTGGATTGCGTGGCCCTGGGCGCGGGTAAATATTTTGAAAATGCCAAAGGATTTGAATTTACCCGCAGTGTTTATGACAATTTAAACGGTTAGCGTCGTGCGTTCGCCCGGAGATCAGAAGCAGATTAGCCGTTTTGGTGCGGAACCGCTGGTTTTTGCCGTCCTGGTAACCTTCTCTTTCTCAATGCTCCTCCTGTCTACAAGTAGTTTTTTGTTCGATTTTAAGGATATCGGATTTTCTTTTTTCTCCGGCCTCCGCAGCGGTATCCATGAAGGGACATCCCTGATATCCCGTACCGTTCTTTCTATCCGGGAGCTGGCTGCATTACGACAGGAATATTCGGAGCTGACTAACCGTATTACCCGCTACGAGCAGCTTGAACGAAACGCGGCGGAAATCCAGGAGGAGAACAGACGGCTGCGGGAACAGCTTCAATTTGCCGAATCCCTCCGTTTCAAGCATATTCCTGCCGAGCTTATAGGCCGTGATCCCGATAATCTTTTTTCTGCCTTTGTGATAAACAAGGGGAGCATGGCGGGAATAGAAAAAGACATGCCGGTTATTGCCTATCAAAACGGGACCGAAGGTCTTGTAGGGAAGGTGATACGGGTTTCACCCTTTGAAAGCCAGGTTATACCCCTCTACGATGTAAGCTGCCATGTCGCTTCCCGGTTTCAGTTTTCCCGGTATGAGGGAATAGTGGAAGGCCAGGGCAGTTTTGAATCCCCGCTTCTTATGCGGTTTATACGGAAACGTTCAAAAGAAGAGATCAACCGGGGGGATATCGTCATTTCTAGCGGTATTGAAGGGGGTATCTATCCTGCCGGTATCATTATAGGCAGGGTCAGCAGGATCATAGACCGGGACTATGAAATAACCCTGAGTGTGGAAATTGAAAGCGCTGTTGATTTTTCCCGTCTTGAATATATATTTGTAATAGACACCAAAGTTCCGGATTCAAGGGATACGGATGGCTAAGAATGTTTTTTGGGGGACGCTCTTTGCGCTCGTTGCCGGCCTGCTCCAATCAACCTTGTTTGCCCGCCTCTCCGTATACCATGCGATACCTGACCTTGTCCTGGTGATCATCGTATTTTCCGCCTATATTAACGGAACCATGACGGGGCAGCTTACCGGTTTTTTTTCAGGACTTATGCTGGATTTTATTTCCGCAGCGCCTTTAGGCTTTAATACGCTGATCCGTACCCTCATAGGCGCCGCGGTCGGTCTTATGAAGGGAACGTTTTTTTTGGGACGGGTTATTCTCCCTATAATACTGTGCGCCTGCGCGACGCTCTTTAAAGCGGGGCTTTACTCCCTTCTGCATATACTGTTTGCCGGTGCGCTCCCCGCTTATGCCTTTGACAGCCCTGCTTTATGGCTGGAAGCCGGCCTCAATGCACTCCTTGCGCCTATTTTATTTGCCTTTTTAAGGCTCTTTTCTTCATTGCTTATCGGCAGGAGGGATTATTAATGTCAACTTCATCGATTCCTCAAGGGGAAGATCGCCCTTCGGGGCGGCTTAAAGCCTTGAAGTACATCTTTATTATCATTTTTTGCGTATATGCCTTCAGGCTTTTCAATATGCAGATACTGAACGGCCAATTTTATCTGGACCAGGCTCAGAATATCTCCAGAAGAACGACGATAATCCCCGCACAGCGGGGAGAAATATATGACCGTAGTTTCAGCAGGCCCTTTGCAATCAATGCCGATTCGTTTGCGGTTACCATTGTCCCTGCCGAGGTTGAGAGGGGAACAATGTCCGATCTTATTGAAAGATTATCCGAATACCTGGGAATACCCAGGGAACAGATAGACCGGAAGATTCCTCCCCAGTACTACGGCCTCTACCAGTCGCTGGAAGTTGCGTCCAATGTCTCCTATGAAACAATCGCAATCCTGGCGGAGAATCGTGATATTTTTCCGGGGGTATCCTGGCAGTCCAAACCTATGCGCAATTATCCTGATCCGGGAAGTCTGTCCCATATCATAGGGTATGTGGGGGATATTACCCGCGATGAACTTACCATGCTTTACAACCAGGGCTACCAGCAGGGCGATGTGATAGGGAAGACCGGTATAGAACGCCAGTACGACAGTCTTTTGAGGGGTAAGGCAGGACGGGAAACCCGAACGGTCGATGTCAGGGGCAGGCGTATTTCCGGAGACAGCATCTGGGAAGCCCCGGTGATAGGGAAAAACCTGGTACTTACCATCGACCGATCCATCCAGACCCTGGCTGAAAAGGCTCTGGGCGAACGTATAGGCGCTGTAGTAGTTATGCGTCCTTCAAACGGAGAGATCCTCGCTATGGTTTCCTATCCCTGGTACGATCCCAACCTCTTTAACAGCAGCGATATGAGTTCGCAATATCAGACCCTGATAAACGATCCGAACAAGCCCTTCCTCAACCGTGCCATACAATCCAACTATCCCCCCGCATCGACCTTCAAGATCGTCATGACGACGGGTATCCTGCAGGAAAACGCTTTTCCCTCCGATCAGCTTGTTGAATGTAAAGGGGAAATGCTCTACGGAGAGCGACTCTGGCGCTGTCATATCCGCAAGCCCGGGCATGGACGGCTCAATCTTACCGGCGCTATGGCTCAATCCTGCGATATCTATTACTGGATAGTCGGCAGGGAAAGCCTTGGGGTGGAACGCATCGTTACGTATGCCCAGGATTTCGGTTTCGGAGAATCGACAGGCATCGATCTTCCCGGGGAAATAAGCGGTTTTATTCCGACCCCGCAGTGGAAAGATCGGCGTTTCCATGAACGGTGGCTCGGCGGCGATACCATGAATATGGCGATAGGCCAGAGCTATACCCTGGTTACTCCTATTCAGATGGTCAATATGGTAGCCATGACGGTCAATGACGGCGTAATTTACCAACCCTATGTCCTTAAAGAGGTACGCGATCCGCTTACCGGGGAAGTGGAACAGACCGCTGCCCCCAAAGTTCTGCATAAAAGCGACATCAACCCCGAAGTGTTCAGGACGGTCCGCCAGGATATGAGGGGGGTTATTAACAATGGAACCGCCCGCCTGCCTTTGAACATCGGTGCGGTTAAAATAGCGGGAAAGACGGGAACGGCGGAAGTGGGCCTACAGGATCGCTGGCATTCCTGGTTTACCGGTTTTGCTCCCTATGAAACAAAGAATCCTGAAGAACGGATTGCGCTTTCTATTATTGTGGAAGCGGCGAACGACTGGGAATGGTGGGCGGTTTATGCCTCGTCCATTATATTTCAAGGTATCTTCACCGGACAGACCTATGAAGAAGCAGTAAAGAACCTGACCGCGCAACAGCACCTTTTGCCGGTACGGGGACGGCGCGAATAGAGGCGGGATGGAACAGGGATGCATGCCCGTGATTTTCTTGAAATTGATTATATCCTCCTTCTTGCTGCCATCGTCCTCACGGTATTCGGGGTATGTTTTATTTATTCATCTGCCGTTACTTCAAGCGGGGTACTGACATCCGATGAATATATCAGGCAGATATTCTGGGCTTCGGGCGGCATTGTTTTTGCCGTGATTCTTGCCATGATCAACTACCGCCGCCTTCGTGATATCTGCGTTTACATATACCTTGGAACCCTGGCCCTGCTGCTCTATACTTGCCTGTTCGGACGCGTTGTGCATAGCGCCCGCGCCTGGATAGGTATAGGCGCCTTCGGCATTCAGCCTTCCGAATTTGCCAAGATAACCACCATCGTTTTTCTTGCGCGCTACCTTGACGATACCAGGAGAAACAGCAACCATTTCAGCCGTCTTCTTATCTCCTGCTTGATTGTATTTATCCCTATGGGCCTTATCCTCATGCAGCCCGATTTCGGCACATCCCTCGTCTATATCCCCATTCTTCTGGTTATGACCTTTGTTGCCGGCATCTCAATGCGGTATGTTTTATTCCTGAGTATCAGTATCGCCTTGACAGGCTTCCTCATGGTACTGCCGATCTGGCAGACCTATATTTTACAGAACACCCTGCCTTCCATCATGTTCTTAACCAACATCCGGCTTATAGGGGTATGTATTCTGGTATTAACGGTTGTTGCCGGTATTGCGCTATTCGGCTACGTCAAGTACAAAAAAGAGTATTTTTACTGGATAGTCTATGCCGTGGCCCTTATCGCCTTCTCCCTAGGAGCTTCCTTCCTTGTCCGTAAGGTTCTTAAAGAATACCAGATCATGCGGCTTATCGTGTTCCTCAACCCCAACATAGACCCACGGGGAGCAGGCTGGCATATCATTCAATCCATCACCGCTATCGGTTCAGGCGGCCTTACGGGAAAGGGTTACCTCCAGGGAACGCAAAGCCATTACCGGTTTCTGCCCACACAGAGTACCGATTTTATTTTTTCTATATTCAGCGAGGAATGGGGATTTCTGGGCGGCGTCCTGGTGTTCTTTCTCTTTCTGCTCATCTGCCTGCGGCTGGTCCGCATCGCACGGCTCACGCCGGATTATTTCGGCGCGTACATAACCACGGGTCTTTCGGTCATGTATATATTCCATTTTCTGGTCAACGTAGGCATGACTATGGGCATTATGCCTATCACCGGCATCCCCCTGCTCTTTATGTCCTACGGCGGTTCTTCAATAATCTCTGCTATGACCGGTATAGGCCTCTCTCTCAGCGTCCATGTAAGACGTTTTGAACACTAGCCTGCTGCTTCAGCATAAAATCGTAGCCTGCGGGACTGCGGTGAATTTTTGCCCGCCGAACAGCGCTTTAAGTACCGCTAAATTCTAACTTGGAGGTCCATCCTGAAAAACAAAAAAATCTATATCGATCCTCTTAAAAGTCTGGGGCAAGCCCTCCTCCGGATCGACAAACCGGGCCGTTACACGGGCGGTGAATACGGCCGCCTGGCAGACAAGCCGGGCGAGCGGGTCTTTCTCCACAGCCTTATCTGTTTTCCCGATCTCTACGAAATAGGTATGAGCAACCAGGCTTTGCGTATACTCTACAATAATCTCAACGGAATTGAAGGCGTCTCCTGCGACCGTGCCTTCGCGCCGGCGCCTGACTTTGAGGCTTTACTCCGCGGGCGGGATCTGCCCCTCTACGGCCTTGACACCGGCCTCAGCCTTCGCGACGCCGATCTTCTCCTCTTTACCCTGGGCTACGAACTGGGGATTACCGGCGTACTTACCATGCTGGATGTTTCGGGTATACCGATACGCGCAGACGAACGCACGGAGGAACATCCGATTGTCATTATGGGCGGCCCCTGCGTCTCCAACCCCCGGCCCTACGAACGCTTTATTGACGTATTCTGGATAGGGGAAGCCGAAGCAGGTTTCTTCGATTTGGTACGGGAACTGCTTGCCCTCAAAAAAAGAGGGGAGGGGAGGGGAGGGCTCCTCGATCGTCTGTGCGCCCATGAATCTATCTGGGCCCGGGGAAAGGGCGCGGCGGTTCGGGCGGTAGACTGGAATTTTCCTTCACGGAAAACGGAGGCGCCTGTTTTCCCCATACCGAGTCTTAAAATCGTACAGCAGCACGGAGCCCTGGAGATAATGCGGGGGTGTCCCAACGGCTGCCGCTTCTGCCATGCAGGCTACTGGTACCGGCCCATGAGGCAGAAAAGCGCGGATCTTGTCATACGGGAAGCCGAAGCCTTTATCAGGAAAGGGGGCTACCGTGAAATAAGCCTTTCCTCCCTTTCATCGGGCGATTACCGGGGTATAGATTCCCTTGTGGAAAGGCTTAACCGGCGGTTTTCCCATGAACGTATCTCTTTCCAGCTTCCCAGTCTGAGGGTTTCAAGTTTTTCCCTCCCGCTGCTTGAAAAGATATCGGAGGTCCGCAAGAGCGGTCTTACCTTTGCGGTTGAAACCCCGGTAGATGCCTGGCAATTTGCGATCAACAAGGACGTATTCAAAGATCAGGTGATAGCGATACTGAGTGAGGCGCGGAAGAACGGCTGGCGCGGGGCAAAATTTTACTTTATGGTAGGGCTTCCGATAAAAAGCCCGGAGGGAACCGTTCCGGATGATGCGTACCGTGAAATTGAAGATCATATCGAGGAAGAAAAGATTGTCAATTTTATTAAAGACGTTGCCCGTATGACCGGATCGCACTTCAACATAAACGTAGGAACCTTTGTCCCCAAGCCGCATACGCCCTTTCAATGGGCTGCCCAGATTGACGAGGAAACCTCCCGCGGAAAACTTGACTATATCCGCAGCCGGCTGCGGCCCCTTGGGCATAAAGTCGGAATTCAGGATCCTTTTACCTCCCTCCTCGAAGGCGTTCTGAGCCGCGGGGACGAAAGGGTAGGGGGTATAGTGGAAGAAGCATTCCTTTCAGGCTGCCGTCTTGACGCCTGGTCGGAATACCTTAAAAAAGATATCTGGCGGTATTTATTCAGTAAGAACCAGGCCTTAATCTGGGAAATAACCGGTCCTAAAAAGATCGGCGAGACGCTCCCCTGGGAAGTAATTGAAAGCGGTGTTAGCCAGATCTTTTTGAGAAATGAACACGCCGGATCCGTAAATAGAGAAATTACTTCACCCTGTATAAAAAATTGTAATCATAACTGCGGAATTTGTGATGTTGAAGGGAAAATAGTAGAAAATATCATACATGATAATAATTTACTTTACGATACGGAAGGCGCGCTGCGTGAGGATCTTTCCGCCCCTGCCGGCGGCATGCCCCCCGGTCAAGGCGTACTCGACGATGTGTATGATAATAGATACATGGTAAAGGAAAATATCATTCCGCGGAAAGCCGCAATCCACGATGATTCGCCGCCCGAATCCCGTAGCGGCGGAAAAGATCCGGTTACCTGCCGGATTATCTTCTCTTTTACCAAACTCAGGGAGGCTGTTTTCCTCTCCCATCTTTCGGTAATAGAGATTTTTGCTATGGCCTTTTTACGGGCGGGTATACCGGTATCCTTTTCCCGCGGCTTTAACCCCCTGCCAAAGCTTGAAATTGCGTCCCCGGTAGCCTTGGGAATATTTTCAAGCGGGGAAATTGCGGCCGTTGATACCGACAGATACCTTGAAGCGCATGAATTTGTCCAAAGGATGAACGGAGAGCTTCCCCAGGGAATAGGTATAATGAATGCCATGAATATAGAAATACGTTCCGGGGCGAAAAAACACTCGCTCTCAAGCCGGCTCTGGGGTTTTGCCTACAGCAGGGACAGCCCGCAAAATCCGGCCTTAAAGGATACGGACAAGATTGACTATATAAAAACCGCGGACGACAAGACATACCGCGAGGCTTATTCCGCCGCTACGGAGGGCGCCTCTGTTTACGGCTTACGGCGCATTGCGGTCCTTGCAAGGCCGCCGGATACGGTGTACCCGGACAGGGGCATTTCCTACTTTGAGGCATACCGCGAACTGTATCCTGAAGATTAGCGTTTTATAAGCCGACGGAAGAAAAATAACCTCAAGTAGACAGAATCCACATTATGTATAGTTGTTTTAAACAACACAAGGAGAAAAAACGAAACCGGGTTTTCATTCCGTTTGAACATAACCGCGATTAGGGAGCTGAAAAATCCCTATGAATGTTGGTATACTGTAAATCGGTGAAAAATTGTTATTCCTGCCTATTGCCGCAATATACATGGCAGCATAGGTATAACGCGGTCCTGATATATTTGCTTTATTGGCTACGTCTGCGTTTACCGTACTGGAGGCGTTTGCGCTCTTATTAAGGTCGTCGGTGTTCTGAAAAAGCCTGTCCCGCGGCAGAGGATCGAATATGCCGTCTCCATTTGAACGGTATAAAGGGTATCTGTTTGAGCCTCTTCTCAATTCCGGCGCGGCGAGCGAGGAAGAAAAATCTATGGTCATGGTACCCCCATCCCTAATTTCAAGTACACTGTCGATATCCGCGCCGTTTAATTTTAAGGTATAATAATGCCTGTTTACAAACAGGTTGTCGATATTGATGGTGGTTATCAGGTCTTCATGGGTATAAGGTTCAATGCCGTTGTAATCGCTATAGAGAGCCTGATTAATACTCTGCATCTCGGAAGGCTGTATTTCCGCTGCCGACAAGCGGTCGCTTATATAGATACGGTAATAAATAGTAAAATGAGTAAAATAGTAGTATTCCTGACCATAACTGGGCAGGCTGATGGTGGCGGCTACATTGGACTGCATCATGATATTTGCAGCGGAAACCGGATAGAGGTAATAGTAATCCTCTATGCCGCAGGAAACAAAAAGAAGCGCGGCAAGAGGAATAATGAGTGTTTTGAAAGAAATATGGGGTTTAACTATCATTCCCTGTATTTGAAAGATAGATGATCTTGCTGTGGGCCAGGCTGGTCCAGATAGTCTCGCCGGGCCAGCTATTGATTACCGCACGGTAGGCTTCAATTGCCGCTTCCCGGTTGTTCTGCGATTCCTCAATCCTGCCGATGGCAAACTGGGCGCGGGCCGCGCCGGGAAAATCTTCTTTGAGTTCCAGGCTTTTGGTATACAGTTCTACGGCCCGGGAGGGCTTATCCTGTTCTTCCGCGGCAACCGCGGCATTGTAATAGGCAACCGGCGCCAGATAACTCCTTGCAGCCTTTTCTCCTGCCTTGATCCAGGTCTGTTCCGCCTCCGCCCACTTTTTCATATCCGCCTGTATGCCCGCTATAATTATGTAAGACCTGATTCCGGCATAACCTGAATTTTTTGCAGCAAAGGCGTTAAGTTCTTCCAGCAGTGCATTGACTTCGGCTTCCCTGGAAGTATCGTTGATATCCAGGCGCAAAGCCTCGTAACGGCCGTTCAGCTTTTCCACCTCGCTTACCGCCTTTACGGTAAGTTTATCGCCGATAACTAAAGCCGCTATAAAAACTACCAGAAGAACGGCGGCCAGTATTATACCGGTTACAATTCCCTTACGGTTTTTCTGCATGAAATCGACAATCTTTTCGCCCGCGTTCAATTCTTCTTTTTTTTCAGCCGCAATTGACATTGACATGGCTATTACTCCTTAGGATTCGTTATCTCCAGTTCTTTTATCAGCCTGGATAAATAGGTTCTCTGAATATCCAGTACCCTTGCAGTCTCCGTTTGATTCCACTTATTCTCATCCAAAGCCTTTTGAATATAATGAGCTTTAAAAGAATTTATTGCGGTTTTAAGGCTGCGGTCTCCCTCGTCATGTATGGAAGGCTGAATATTAGGTTTCAGGAAGAGATCCTCTTCCTCTATCCATTTGGTTTTTCCGATAACACAAGCCCGTTCGACACAATTTTCCAGTTCCCGAACATTTCCCGGCCAGGAATAAGCCAGCATAGATTCCATCGCCTTCCTGGAAAAACCTTCAAATTGTTTTTTCGTCTCCCTCATACATTTTTTAAGGAAAAATCCTGCAAGTTCAGGAATATCCTCGGTTCTCTGCCTTAATGGCGGTATATAGATAGGAAGTACATTCAAACGGTAGTAGAGATCGGTCCTGAACTCCCCCCTCCCTACCAGGGCTTCAATATCCTTATTGGTTGCCGCCAGGATGCGTACATTAACGGTTATTGAAGTATCGGAACCTAACTTTTCAAAGGTTCTCTGCTGGATTACCCGCAACAATTTTGCCTGTAGCGCAAGGGGCAGATCGCCAATCTCATCAAGAAAAATGGTTCCGCCGTCGGCCATTTCAAAACGGCCCCGGCGGTTGTTTACGGCATTGGTAAAGGCTCCCTTGACGTGCCCAAAAAGTTCGCTTTCCAGCAAACCCTCAGGCAGCGCGGCGCAGTTTACTCTGACAAAAGGCTTATCCCGCCGGGCGCTACGTATATGGATCTGCTCGGCAAAAATTTCCTTCCCTACCCCGCTCTCTCCCAGTATCAGCACCGACGAATCGGTCTTGGCCACCCTGTCGATAATTTCAATCTTATCCATGATAACCTGACTCTTGGCAACCAGGGTATGATACCCCTGATCTATCTTGAGCTGATCCTGAAGAAGCTGAATTTCATTCCTGGCCTGTTCAATACTCCGGGCATTTATCAGGGCGATAGCCGCCTGATTTGCAAAGATCTCAAGCCAATCAAGGTCTTCCTGAACAAAGTACTTGTCGCTTTTTTTATTTAAAAGCTCAATAACCCCAATGCAATTATCCTTTATCCGCATAGGAACAGCCATCATGGTCTTGCACGGATAATCAATCTGCTGGGAAATGGTATTCAGATACCGCCTGTCATTCTCCACATCGTTAACGATGATGGATTTATTATGCTTCACAACCCAACCGGCTATACCTTCCCCAACTTTAAGCGTAAACTGCCGTACCTCGGCGCCTTTAGCGCCCAAAGCGATCTCAAAGTACAATTCCTGGTTTTCCTGATCGGTGAGGAGCAGACTTGAAGCCTCTCCTTCACAGAGGCGGGTAGCTGAATCAATTATCTCTGTCAAAAGCGAATGAATATCCAGATAATTTGAGTTAATGAGATTACTTATCTCAATAAGGGTATTAAATTTCTGAATGTCAATTTTTGACAGCATAACAATTCATCCGGTTCTACCGTCCGCCTAAGTTGTACCTGAAACACTTTGGCTGCCGGAATTATTCCTGGACTTTAACATATCCCCCAGTGTATAAGTTGAATCCGCCGACTCCTCTTCCGCCATATAGCGGGAGATTTCATCACGCTGCATCTTTTTATGGTAATCACGGATAGAGAAAGCGACCTTCTGCCTATCGCCTTGCAGCTCAATGACTACCGCCTTTATACCGTCGCCAATCTTATACTTTTTGAGAGCATCATCGGGGTTTGCCTCACGGTTCTCTACAAGGTTCGATTTATGGATCAGCCCTTCGATACCTCCGGGAATACGCACAAAGATACCGAAATCGGTTACCGAGGAAACTTCCCCTTCCACAAGGCTTCCTATCTTGTAGGCTGCCGCAAAATTCTGCCACGGATCCTCGGAAAGTTGCTTGATGCCAAGCCGTATACTCCGGCTTGCGCTGTCGATACCAACGACCATAATTTCAATTTCCCTGCCTACCTCAAGTTCGCTGCCGGGATGTTTAATTTTTTTGGTCCAGGAAATATCGTCTCCGTGGAGAAAACCGTCGATACCTTCTTCCAGTTCGATATAGGCACCCACATTGGTTATCTTTACGACTTTCCGGCGCAGACGGGTACCTATGGGGTACTTTTCACCTATATCGTTCCAGGGATTGCTCGTTACCTGTTTGAGCCCCAAGGATACCCTCCCCGCCTGAAGATCGTAACCCAGGATCATACACTCAACTTCATCGCCTATTTTGAGAATGTCGTCAGGTTTCTGAATCTTCCTGAGCCAGGAGAATTCCGAGATATGGGCCAAACCTTCAATGCCTTCTTCCAGTTCGATAAAGGCGCCGAATTCGGTCATCTTGGTAACTCTTCCCTTGACAATATCGTTGACATGGTACTTGTCTTCAAAATGCACCCAAGGATCATCGGTAAAGTGTTTAAGCGAAAGATTGATACGCCGTTCTGATGGATCTATACGGATCACTTTCAGGTTGATCTCCTGCCCCTTCCTGACAAAGTCCTTGGGCCGGGTAACGTGTCCCCAACTCATATCGTTAATGTGCAGGAGCCCATCGAACCCACCCAGATCGATAAAGGCGCCGAAGGAGGTAAAACTCTTTACCGTTCCGGTAACATTATCCCCAATTTGGGTGTTATTAAAGAAATCGGTACGCTTCTGCTCTATTTCTTCTTCAAGCCATTTTCGGCGGTTGACAACTATATTGATTTTGTTGTCGGAATACAGCCTTTCCAGGTACAGCTTGCTTTTCATTCCAAGAAGCTTTTCCGGTTTTTCGACTTTCTGGGCATCCGCCTGACTTATAGGCAGGAATGCGCGGGCGTCGGCGCCAAGGTAGACATCATATCCACCCTTGACGATCTTTTCAATAGTACCTTCTACCGGAGTATGCTCCTTAAAAGAATTCCGAAGGCTCTTCCAAAATAGCATCAGATCCGCTTTCTGTTTGGAAACAATTACTTCACCGTACTTATTCTCTTTTGTAACGAGAATAACCGCGACCGTATCCCCTACTTTTGGAATTTCCTTAAATTCCGTCAGAGGTATCTTTCCCTCGGATTTGAGGCTTACATCAATGAAAACCTGGTCAGGGGTTACCTGTACAACCTTTCCATCAACAAGCATACCTTCTTCCAGGTTCTCAAGAGATTTAAGATACTCTTCCTGTAATTGCATTTGCTGGGTCTTATCAACGACATTTGCAGATTTCCGCACTTCCGAATCTTCCATCGGACTAGTGTCCGATTCCACTTCCTTCTTGGCCATGATTGTTCCTTTTTGCTGTAATATCTCTAATAATCTGTCATAAACTTGTTCAATGGTCAAGCCCGTCGTATCGAAATATACCACCCCCCGTTCGATTTTAAGGCTGCCTTCCGGTTTATTTTTATCAATTATATCCCTGTCTTCTATTGCCTTTTCAATCTCTTCAAGACTGAGGTTTGATACACCCTGCAAGAAACGGCGTTTTGCCCGCTCCTGTACCGACGCGTCCAGATAGAAACGGTATTCTGCATTGGGGAAAACCACGCTTGTCATGTCTCTCCCCTCCACTACTATGTCGAGTCCTGAGGAAAGCCGCCTTATCAGATCATTGACCGTATGCCGTATCGGAACAATGGCCGATAAAAGTGCGGTATACTTATCGATTTCATCGCTATGGAGAAGCGGGGTTACATGCTCTCCGTCCAAATACAGTTCCCCGTTCCGCCTGTATTCGATGCGGACATTGTTTGCGTACCTGACGGCCGCATCCTTATCCTCCGCTACGATACCATTCCGCAGGCACCCCAGTGTGATTGTCCTGTAGATGTTTCCGGAATTCACATAGGTGTACTGCAACCTATCCGCCAGCATCCGCGCTATAGTGCTTTTCCCTGTCCCCGCAGGACCGTCAATTGCCACTACCATTTTCTCCCCCTTTCTTTTGCCGCTTTTTCACGTTACTTTTCTTCGTTCAATTTTCGGGTAAAGCCCGGTACACTCCAAGTTGTTCCATCTCTCCGCCGGTAAGGGCACGCCACCGGCCTTCTTCCAGATCGCCTATCCGTATAGGCCCCACGCGTACCCTTTGCAATTTAAGCGGGTGCAGATGGAAAAACGAAAAGACCCTGCGTATTTCACGGTTTTTGCCTTCTATAAGGGTTATGCGTAAAGACTTACGCCCCAGCCTTTCAATTTTCAGGGCCTGATACAGAACATCATCAATAAAAATCCCCTTTTTAAAATCATCTATTGTTCTATCCGGTATGGGGCCTGAAGCCTCTACCAGATATTCCTTCTCCAGTTCCGAACGGGGATGCCCCAGCCTTGACGCGAGGTTCCCGTCGTTGGTAAAAATGATAAGCCCCGATGAAAGGTAATCCAGGCGGCCTATGCTGTAAAGCCGTTCTTCAATTTCAGCCGGCAGCAGATCCAGCGCGAGGGGGCGGCCCTGGGGATCAAAGGAACTGCAAATGTAGCGGGGCGGTTTATTCAGCAGTATATACCGGAAGCGTTGCTCAAGTTTAAGCGGACGCCCGTCCAGGCAAACCTCATCCCCCTCCCCTACTTTTTCTCCCAAAATGGTAACAGGCCGTCCGTTGACCGTAACACGGCCGTCCGTGATGAGCTTTTCCGCGGAACGCCTTGAAGCGGCCCCTGCGTGGGCAAGGAAAACCTGGAGCCGCATTACCTGACCGGTATCATTCAATTTCAAAACGTTCGGCCTCGCTTGGCGTTAATTTGGGAAGATCCGCTATACTTTCCAGGCGGAACAGCGTGAGGAATTCCTTCGTTGTGCCGTACTGTACGGGCTTTCCGGGTACATCCTTCTTCCCTACCTCCCGGATAAGAGCCTTTTCCATGAGCAGGCGTATCATATTATCCGCCTGCACCCCGCGTATAGCCTCTATCTCGCCCCGGGTAACGGGCTGGGAATAGGCAATGATGGACAGCGTCTCCATTGCCGCCCGGGAAAGCCGAGATTCGTTCTTTTTGCCGTAACGCTCCCGCAGCTGATCCCAGTACCGCTTTTTGGGAGAGAGCATAATCCCCCCTCCTATGCGGGATACCTCAAGACCGGACATTTCCTGGGCATAGCGGCTTTCCAGATTCTCCAGCGCCTTTTCTACCGCCTCTTTACCAAGGGCGGAAATTCGAATCAGATCCGCCTCGGCAATGGGCTCCGATTCAAGGTAGAGGATAGCCTCAATAAGCGCCGCTTCTTTCAGCGCGTCTTCCATCTCAAGACGCAGTTGTGCTTCATCGTTTTCCGTATCCATATACTTTAGACGCCTGCTATTCCTTCGGCAACCGCCTTGACAAAGGGCTTGATAAGTATATCTCCGAACATACGGTTCTGGAATATCAGTATCATGCGGAATTTTACCGCTTCCAGAACCGCGAGGAAGGCGCAGACTATATCCATGAGGGAATTCTTGCGGATGACCAGATCCGTAAAACTGCACTCCCCCTGTTTTTCAAGCAGTTCGTTGATAAGCGTGATTTTTTCATTGACCGATACTTCTTCGTAGAGGTCGATTATCCGTTCACTATTCAGGTTTGAAATAAGCTCTGAAAAGGTCTTTAACAGGTCCCACATATCAAGTTTTTCCCATAGCTTGTCTTCCTGGAAAGGAAGCGCCCTTTGGAGCTTTCTCCGTTCGATAATCCATTCTGTTTCCCGTTCTTTTTCCTCCATAAGCTCAGAAAGTTTTTTGAATTTCTGGTATTCAATAAGTTTATCCACCAATTCCTGACGGGGGTCCTCATCTTCCCCGTCCAATTCCAGTTCAACCGGCAGAAGCATACGGGATTTGATTAAAAGCAGCATGGCCGCCATAGCATGAAAATCCGACACTTCCTCCAGGTCTATTTTACCCGCATCATTTAAAAACCGCAGGTACTGTTCGGTTATTTGAGCAATGGGAATATCGTAAATATTGATCTCGTTTTTCTTTATCAAAAACAGCAAAAGGTCCAGAGGTCCTTCAAATTCATTCAATGTAAAGCTACGGGCAGAACTTTTTACCAGCGTTTCCATTTAACGCTTATTATAACATAAGTCCGTATCTAATTCAAGCAGATTATCACGCGGGGGGACAACATTCAGGTACCGATTGACGGCAGTTCATCCGGCCAGATTGCCTGGGAGCTTACCGTTTCAAGAAAGATACGGTAAGGCCGCCCCGTCAGGGGATCTTGGGCATCGGGAAGGAGGTCCAGAAGCGGCGCCAGGGCAAAACGGCGTTCCCTGATGCGCGGGTGGGGTATTTCCAGAACAGGGGCGTCATTCAAGGCCAGACTGCCAAAGAGGAGTATGTCTATATCGAGGGTACGTTCCCCCCAGCGCCGTTCAGACCGTCTGTCCCTTCCGAATTGGGCCTCCAGCAGGTGTACGATTTTTAATAATTCGTAAGGTGTTTTCTCATATACCCCGCAAACCGCTGTGTTAAAAAAGTCCGCCTGCTCGGTAACATACAGGGCTTTACTGCGGTATACCGGGGCCTGCCGCATCCCTTTGAGCGTATCCTGTAAGGATAGGGCTGCTTCCCGTAAAATACGCCTGGAATCCCCCCGGTTGGATCCCAAGCCGAGAACCACAATATTCCCCTGCTCTAAAGTTCCGCACGGTTCCGTGAATCGAGGTTTTAGCTCCAAGACGCCGTCACCCTCTTTATACGGTATCCTCTCCGCCGCTTCCCTTACAGGTTCCGCACAGCTAGAACAGTCCGTTATCTTCAGAACCGGTACCGGAAGCCGCTTGCGCGCCGGCTTTTTCCACCGCGGCGGCCGGGATCTTCCGCGGCCTGCCGGGGCCCGCTTGGGCAGGCTTGACCGGGGCGCTTACCGGTTTAGTGGCCGGACTGGGATTCTCCTTACCGGCAACGCTTGCGGCGGGAGGTACGGGTTCATTGCCGGCGGCGGGAGGCGCGGGCTCTTTATCGGCGGCGGGAGGCGGCGCTTCCTTGCCGGCGGAGCCGGGACTTTCCGGCGTCTCTCCGGCAGCACCGGTATCGGCAGATTGGGCGCCGGGAGATTTTCCGGCGGAGGGTTTACCGTCAGGTGATTTTTCGGCGCCGGATTTACCAGTTGCCGCCGGTTGTTCCGGTGCTTCCCTGCCGGGGAACATGAGCTTCCTCAGTTGTATTTCAATATCTTTAACCAATTCATCGTTGTTTTTCAGGTATTCTTTGGCATTTTCCCGGCCCTGGCCTATTCTCTCTTCACCGCAGGAGAACCAGGCGCCTTTTTTGTCGATAATATCGTATTTTACCGCGGCGTCCAGGAGGCTTCCGATTGCGGAGATTCCCTTACCGAATATCACCTCCAGTTCGGCGCGGCGGAAAGGCGGGGCAACCTTGTTCTTTATCACTTTTACCCGTATCCGGTTTCCTATGGCATCCTCATCTTTCCCCGCCTCAATGGTCTCGATCTTTCTTACCTCAAGCCGGACGGACGAGTAGAATTTGAGCGCGTTTCCTCCCGTAGTCGTCTCCGGGCTTCCGAACATCACGCCGATTTTCATGCGGATCTGGTTGATAAAGATGAGGACGCTGCGCGATTTGCCTATGGTTGCCGTCAATTTCCGTAGGGCCTGGCTCATAAGCCGTGCCTGAAGGCCCATGTGGGCATCCCCCATATCCCCTTCGATTTCCGCCTGGGGGGTAAGCGCGGCCACGGAATCTACCACAATAACATCCAGCGCGCCTGAACGGACCAGATTTTCCGTAATTTCCAGGCCTTGTTCACCGGTATCGGGCTGGGAAATCCACAGTTCATCTATATTGACCCCCAGATTCTTCGCGTATACGGGGTCCAACGCATGTTCGGCATCCACAAAAGCGGCTATTCCCCCGATTTTTTGGGCTTCCGCAATTGCATGAAGCGCCAGGGTTGTTTTTCCTGAAGATTCAGGGCCGAAAATTTCGATGATACGGCCCCGCGGATACCCTCCTATGCCCAGGGCCTCGTCCAGAAGTATGGACCCGGACGGAACAACTTCAATGCCCGCCATTCGGGGATTGTTCCCTAATTTCATAATGGAACCCGCGCCGAACTGTTTTTCAATTTGAAGCCGCGCCGCTTCAAGCGCCCTTGCTTTTTCTTCACTCGACGCCAGAGGATTGCCCCTGACTTTTTCCTTGGATTTCTCAGAATCGCTCGATTTTGCCACGCTTTAACTCCTTCCCTTTACGCAGTAGACTGCTAAAACAGGGACCATTTAAGTTTATACAGCCAAACCGGCCGTATGTCGGCATATATATAAGGCGCTCAACCAACTTAAAAGCTCTACCCCAAGTATAATACTATCCTGCGTATTTCCACACGCTCCGGCGGAAAGGACGCCGCCCCTTTCCACTCTCCCGCATGAATTCCGAATAACGCTTTTAATTTACCACCTTTTTCAATGTTGGTGAAGGGCCCTTACAGGATGCCGTTAAAAATCCTGAGCGCTGCGATGTATACACATTTTTTCCGCCCAGTTTTTTCCCTCTGTTATTGGGGTCTACGTGTCGATTTGCTTCAGTCAAAATGAAAAATTTTAAAAAAAAGAAACCACAAACCGTATGAAAAACACGAACTTTTGAGGTGAAATCCATCGTTTGTTCGTGGGGTTAAACCGGACTTTCGAATAATCGCAGCCTTCCTCTCTTTTCTAAATTCTGTTTCTGATGTATGGTTACATTAAGGGGGATATCCTGATGAATGAGTTTATCGTTACGGCTACACGATCCATGTGTTCCTATGCGTCAAGGGTTGCGGAACAGCTTGCAAAGTTTCCCAGTTTTACTTCTTTTGCCGATTCCATAAACGGTGTGGGGCTGCTTTCTACCAGGTGTTTCGCGGACGGGGAAATGGAGGTAGTGGTCAACAGTTCCATCAGGGGGAAAAATGTGATCCTGTTTGCAAGTTGCGCCCGGAACGAGGCTAAGATCGACACTTCGGAAGCAAAGATAGAGCTGTACCACGCGGTTGATGCCCTGAAAAGATCCCAGGCGGAAAAGATCATCGTTTTTGAGCCCTTTGTTTCCTGTTCCCGGTCGGACAGGAATGTAAGGAGAAGTTCCGTGGGACTGTGGATGCACTTCAATACCCTAAGAAGCGTGGGTGTTGATCAGATTGTTACCTACCAACTCCATTCGGATAAGTCGAAATCCATGGTTGACCCTACCCTTTGCGCCATAGACGACATACCCGCGCTTACCCTTTTAAAACGTTACCTGTGTGATGTATATATAAAAACCATTGATTTTCTTGAAAAGGAAGTCCGTTCAAATTGGGCCTTTTGCTCGGTTGATGCGGGCGGCGAAAAGTTAGCCCGCGGTTTTGCCAATGCTTTCGGCGCTCCCCTGGTGGTGGCCCATAAGCAACGGGACTACTCCAAAGAAAATTCCGTCGATTCGGTCAATATCCTCTCGGCAGCCCCGCTTAAAGACAAGGTGCTTTGGATTGTGGATGATATGGTGGATACGGCCGCTTCCGTGGAAATGCTTATCCTTGCCCTGGAGGAATTCCATCCTGCCGAGGTAAACCTCCTTGCGGTACACGCGGTGTTCTCTCCCCCCGCGGCGACACGTTTGAATGCGCTGATTGAAAGGGGATCCCTCAACCGGATAATGGTTACCGATACCGTTAACGGCGGCTTGCAGGTAGGCGGCCCCTCCCCGCTGTCCGGCGCGGATCAGGAGCTTATCCGCAACCTTGAAGTTGTCCCCTCGTCGGTGCTCTCGGCAAAGGTTATCAATACCATCATAAGCAACAATTCTATGGACAAGCTCTTACGGGATTTTAACGCGGAAATATACCTTAAATCGCCGAAGCTGTTTAACCGGTAGCCTCTCGTCTGGAATCCAGCAGTATGGTAACCGGGCCGTCGTTGGTGTAGCTTACCTTCATGTGCGCCTGGAAAACTCCCGCCTCGCAGGAAAGCCCGTGGGAGCGTATCGTATCCATAAAATATTCATAGAGCATCCGTGCCGGGGCAGGTTCCGCAGCCTCGCCGAAATAGGGGCGCCGGCCTTTACGGGCGTCGCCCAGAAGGGTGAACTGTGAAACCGCAAGGACGGAGCCGCCGCAATCCTTTACCGACAGGTTCATCTTCCCCCGGTCATCTTCAAAGATACGCAGATCGGCGATTTTATCCGCCAGATACCGGGCATCGTTTTCCGTATCGCCCCGTGCTACGCCCAGATAGACGAGGAGCCCGGAAGCTATGCCGCCATATACCTTCCCCTCAACCGATACCGATGCATCTGTTACCCGCTGTACAACGGCCTTCATTGATGGGCGCTCCTTGAACGGACGGCGTCCAGAAGCCCCGATTGGTTGAGGGCTATCCCTTCAATTTGTATCCCCTGCCCCCCGCCGAGTACCGGAACAATACGGCCAAGGACTTCCAACGGCTGTTCGGTGTTTACCGGTATGGCAAAATTGAAGGTAACCGGCACTAAACCCTCCAGCGTTTTCCGGGTATCGTAACCAACCAGAAAATCAAAAGCGGTGGAATTGTTCTGAACTACCAGATTGGTAGCCATGCCCCGCCATATTACATGGCAATCCCGGTAGATAACCGGCTCGTTCATCACCTCCGCATAGGAAAACCTATCCTTTAAAGTATCAAAACCGGGAACATCCATGTAATCGCAGAGGATACGTATCTTGTTTTTAATGGTATCGACCGCATTGGATTCCAGAATCCTGTTGAAAACAACCTTTGCCGCCTCATCCCGGTGTTCGGTAAACAGGGACCGCCCTTCTTCATACAGGATGAGTACCTGCTTGCGGGTAAGGATATAACGGAAACTGCCCCCGGTCTGAACCGGATCGCTTTTTTCATCGTCTGCCAGATCGCTTAAGGATAAGCCTTCACGTCCTGATTTTTGGGCGAAGGGCCGCGGCACTATCCTGTACCTGACGAGGAAAGGCAACCCGAGGCCGGCAATCAGCAGAAAACAAAAAACGGAAAGCAAAACGGTACCGACCCTAAGCGGAGGCCGGGGGAAAGGTGGAAACAACCGGTCTATCTGCCCGGAATCCAGCCATTCGGGAAGGGTATCCTGGGCGCCGTGTTTACGGATTATCTTGAGGGCCTTGGCGGCAATACGGTTTTTTCCGTCGATTTCCTGTACTTCAAGATAAAAACTGACCGCCCGGTCGGAATCGCCGCGGCTGAGGAACAGAGCGGCAAGGCCGAGAAGCACGAGGGGGTCCTTGACGCGTATCTCGCGGGCCAGTTTAAAATACTCAAGGGCGGCCCTCAAGTCCCGTGAATAGAGACAGCAGAGCCCCAGAATATAATTGTACCGGAAGGAACCACGGAAACGGTTTACCTCCTCTTCCAGAAGATTGATGGCCTGGCCGTATTTTTTCTGCCTTGCAAAACGAATGGCTTTAACCAAAATGGGATCGATTCTCATGTATTACAACTACTTTATATTATGACGTATTTTTAATCTGCTGATAACCGTTTCAATGGCGGTCAACTCTTCATCGGTAATGGTTCCCGATGCAAGGTACTCATCAATTCTGGCAATAAGCTCACCGAGTAAATTGATATCCGACTGCCTCACCGCATCGTTGACGGGGGGGGGTGTATCCGACGCGGTATCGGGAAGCGGAATACTTTCCGTTAGAAAGCGGGAAATATTCGCTCCCAGGGCGGTATTCTGAACGTAAAAGCCCTGTTCATCTTCCGCCGCAAGATAAAGGGAGAAATCCTGAATTTCTCCCCTGGCCAGGGGGAGACTGTCAAAGTAGTAACAGACCGCCGAATCTCCGAGCGAATAGGGCGGATAGTTAAAGTTCCTTCCCGCAGAGTAGGCCAGCTTCCAGGAAACATCGCTTAACCGCTTCCAGTTGGCAAAATGGAGGGATGCCGGCCCCCGGTCTCCTGTCATACTCCCCATAAGGGATAAACGGTTGTTCTGTGAAACCCACCGCTGTTCGGTTCCGCCGCTTTCTATAAACGTTTCCGAATTAACCGGACGCGAATCTATCAGGAAGTGCGGACGGGAACCGCCTTCCCCCAGATTGGTATCCAGAAGCAGGCGCATCCCAACGGATGCCTGCCGGGAAGCGCGGTTTTCAAGCCGCAGAGTGATGCGGACCCCGTTGCTTACCTGGGATCCGGGGGTGCTGATAAAAGAAAATTCCTGGGTTACCGAGAGAAAGGATGATTCAAAGATAATCGCCGGATTCTGATACGTACCGCCGATCCTGGTTCTAAAAACGGACGTTTCGCCCAGTTTGTAGGAACGATCGTTTACCATAACCGAAAGAAAGCTGGTTCTGGGGTCCTGATCCACAAAGAAAGCCTCGTAATGCGATGCGGAAGTCATATAGTACAGGGAAAAACGGCCGTTCCCCTCGTGCAGGACCAGCCGAATGCGGCCGTCCGTATATTCCGCCGCGGAAAGGGGAAACGGCAAAGCGTTTATGAAAAGGCTTATAACAAGAACATACCGCCCTATGGATGCCGTTAAAGAATAACGCCGTCGTTTTAGAAGTTCCCGTGCATTATACCCGTCTTTCATCTGTTTCTCTCCTCAGTCCCCCCGGCTCCGGAGGCATTGAGTTCCCTTGCCAGTGTGTTCTGTAGTTCCAGGGCCGCCGTCCGGAAAGCCGTCAATTTAGCGATCTTCTCCGATAAAACACCCGTCCGGGCCGAAAGCTGAAACCCTTCCGCGGTTTCCCTCTCGCGCCGGTTTGTCTCCTCAAGGGCGTCGAGGCCGGCCTGCGTTTCACGGAGGCTTGCCTCAAGCGATGCGATCCGTTTTTCGGCTTCGGCAAGCTGTCTGCGGTACTGCTCGTTGGAGGACTCCAGATCGGCAAGCCGCGTGTCTTTAAGCATATCGGCAATACGTTTTTGGTAGGCAATAATCGCCTGATCGTAGGAACGTTCGCGCCTCTGGTACTCCTCCATTGTTTTGAGGGATTCCTCATGGCTCCATTTAAGAATATTGAGCAGTTCGGCCTCCACTTTCTTCTGATTGATAAGAGCGATACGGTAAGAGGCGGCTTCGTATTTTGCGCTCTGGGGGTATTCCTGAATGATAAGGGAAAAAATCTCCCGGGCGCGGTCAAGCCAGCCCAATGAATAGAGGCATTCCCCTATCCAGTAATAGGCCGAATACTTTTTTGCCCTCCCCCCGCTATCCTCGCCCCTGGCGTCGGCATAATTTTTAAGAAGAACCATAGCATCTTCATAGCGTCCCAGGTAATAAAAACAGCGGCCTTTATTGTAGGGTATCTCTTCTTTCCGGTTTTCCGCGCCGGGAAGTTTTTCCAGTTCTTCCATATCCCGAACCGCGGTTTCATATTCGCCGGCGCCTATCCCGGCAAGGGAGACCCAGTAGAGGGCTTCCGCCCGCAGTTCGACGCTTTCAGCCTCCCCCTGAACGCGGCGGAGTTCCAGAACCGCTTCCCTCCATTTACCTTCGCCGTAAAGTTCAATGCCGGCCTCTATGCTTGCCCCCAGCCCCTGGGGCCTATCCTCGTCCGGCGTTTGAGCGGCGGCAAATCGGGGGAAAATACAGACAGTTCCTATGGCAAAAAAAAATAAAGAGATTTTTTTTATCATACGCAGCACTCCTCCAGTTTTTCGGCACAGGTCTTAGCCTTTGAGGGATCTTACCAGTTTTACCTTATCGGACGCATTGAAAAAAGACGCGCCGGTTACCAGAACATCAACCCCCGCCTGCCGTGCGGCAACGGCGGTTTCTTCGTTTATACCTCCATCCACCGAGATAAGGAACCCCAGTTCCCGCTCGCTACGAATCCTGACCAGGCTTCTCACCTTGTCCAGACAGGACGGGATGATTTTCTGCCCGCCGAACCCCGGATTAACGGTCATAACCAGTACCAGATCGGCAAGGGCCAGCAGTTCGTCCAGCGCAGAAACCGGCGTGGAAGGCACTATACCTATCCCCGCCTTTTTTCCCAGTTCGCGGATTGAACTCAGGATGCGGTGGGAATGTACGGCCGCTTCCAGATGAAAGGTAATATAATCGGCCCCGGCCCGGGCAAATTGGGGGATAAAGGCTTCCGGGTTGTTGATCATAAGGTGAGCGTCAAAAACAGCCCCGGTTTTGGGCCGGAGGTCCTCAAGAAGTTTGGGCCCAAAAGTGATATTGGGAACAAACCGACCGTCCATCACGTCAAGATGTACCCATTCCGCGCCGGAAGCATCAATTTCGGCGGCGGCGGCGGAAAAATGAGAGAAATCGGCGGATAGCACCGAAGGCGCAATTATCACGTTTGCCATAGTTAA
Source organism: Treponema sp. (assembly GCA_031276295.1). Classification (GTDB taxonomy): domain Bacteria; phylum Spirochaetota; class Spirochaetia; order Treponematales; family Breznakiellaceae; genus JAISNI01. The sequence continues at coordinate 10,236 of JAISNI010000047.1, read as the reverse complement.
AATAATAATGCCATAGCCCCTTCTTGTAAAGACATACGGTCAATTTGGAGAGAAAAGCCGGAGGGCTATTGTAAAAATTTCTTTTTGAGTATAGTATAAAAGTTATATTTTGAATCAAATTATATGAAACTATTCAAGACATGAACGAAGTATCTATCCTGGGGCTCATTCAGAAAGCCTATGATAAACTGAAAGCCTCCGATGCCCAATCAGCTCTTATGGCCTTGGAGGAGGCGCAGAAGATCGATCCCGAGGATGCCGAAGTGGTGTTTGCTTTAAAATGTCTTAACTGGTGGCTTGACAAGATTGGACAACTGGAAAGGTTTCCTGAGGCTTACGAAAAGGGCGGTTTCATCCTTTCCCAGTGGAAATCTTTCTACAGTTTTTTGGACAGATTGGGAACAATTTACGATACCTGTCTCTATGCCCTACGGTGTTTTATCTTTTCGCGGGCACTGGTATCCTTTGAGGATCTTTTGGGCGACGGGGTCAACGAGCATGATCCTGAGCTTCTGCTCCAGGTAGGCCGCTGCTTCAAGGGGGTCGGCGATTACGAATCGGCTATACGGTATCTGGAACAGGCCGGCCGGTTTAAACGGGAGGACGGCGAGGTTCTTTCCGAACTGGCGGATGTAAACGCCCTGCTTGAGGAAACCAGGATAGCCAAAGCCCTGTTCAGGGAAGCGTTTTTCCTGGACCCCCAAAGTATCGATCTGAGGGATATGGAGTCGGAACTGATTGTCCGTCTGAGGGACAGGGTAAAGGAAATGGGCTATTCCGGCGCCGAACTGTCGGAATGGATACCGATATACGGGACCCTTTTTGGGGTTTTTACGGTTAAGCGGGTGCTTAAGCAGGTTGAGGTAGGCAGGCTGAAACAGTCTATCTTCTCTATGGAGAATGAATTGCGCAGCCAGAGCCGTAACGAGAAGCTGCTCAAACCCAGGCTTCTTAACCGGTATTTTTGGTTAATCGATCACTATGAGCATGTCCATGAGGATACTTCCCTTATCAGGGAGACCTTGATGAAGATAAAGCAGCTCGATACGGCCGTTTATAGTCGGTACTGTAATTAGGCAGTTTGTTAATAATGTTTGAATAAGATTATGGATCAAGCCGGGACTAAATATATACCGACAGGTAGAGCCCGGGCCATGATTTTTTCAGAGTCTTCTGTAAAGAAGTCCTGAGATCGTGTAAACAGGAGTTTAATGATGTCTGAAGTTCTCCTTAAGAATGTACAGGAAATACTGAATGAGGAAAAATTTACCCGTTCCTCCCTCAGTAATTATTCTACCAATCAGTTTAAGGAGTTTGATCTTATACTGAAAGAAGCCCAGGAAGGTAGGGCTTATGACGATTTAAAAAAACTCTGCGATGAACATCTGGGTCATACCAAGAATAGTATTATCGCCCTGTACCTTTCCGGTATGATAGCCCTGTCACGGCAGCTTATTGATGACGCGGCTATGGTTTCCCTTGTCAGTATCTTTCTTGATAACCACAAATGGAATATCGTCAAATTTCTCTGCGAGCGTATGCTGGATTTCGGAGAGTCAAAATTCGCCCTCCGTACCCTGGCCGACGGTTATAAAAACGAGAATGAAGATGATGCCGTCTATGGTATATGGGAAAGGCTTGTCAAAGTTGATTACGATGAAGCCGATCTTGCGAAAGCCCTGGCCGAACACTACGAAAAACAGGGAGATTCCGTAACGGCGATTGACTACTATAAAAAAGCCCTGAACCGGTATATCAACAAACAGCTCTTTATCAATGTCAAGGATATCTGGGAAAAACTTCTTCTCTACTGTCCCGCCGATATTGATTTTTTCCTCCATGTGCAGAAGAAGATAGCCAGAAATATCAGCGAGGATAAGGCCGTGCTGCTCCTGCGGGATGTCTATACCTCCTGCATAAAACGGGATGATATGGACACGGCAATCACCATTTTAAAGCTCATGCTTCAGTACGATGAAAAAGATGTCCAGGCCCGGAAGGATATTACCGAGTGTTTCCGTAAAAAATATGCCCATCACAGCCAGCTTGAGGAGTATATCCGTATTTCAAATCTGAGCGCCGCCTACCGTGATGTGCATGAAGCCATTATGGACTTTGAAAAGCACATCGCATTTGATAAGGGCAACTTTGTTTTCCATCGCACCTGGGGTGTGGGGAGGATAGCCGGTGTCGAAGGCGATGAAATCGTCATTGATTTTGCAAAAAAACGCTCTCATTCCATGTCCCTGAAAATGGCGGTAAATGCCCTGCAAACCCTGTCGAAGAATCATATCTGGGTACTTAAAGCTACCCAGAAAAAAGAAAAACTGTATGACCGGATTAAAAATGATTATGTCTGGGCCTTGAAAACGATAATAAAGAGCTTTGATAATGCCTGTGATATTAAACGGATCAAGGCCGAACTGGTTCCCGGTGTTCTTTCTCCGGGTGAATGGACTACCTGGAGCCTCAAAGCCAGGGAGGTACTCAGATCGGATCCCTCTTTTGGGACAAGTCTTAACAGTGTTGATGTGTTTACGGTACGGGAGCACCCCATCAGTATTGAAGAAAAGCTGTTTAATGAATTCAAAGCGGAAAAAAATTTCTTTGACCGGGTACAGACCATGCGTAATTTTGTCGCCCAGAAGGATATTGAACCGGATTCGGAGTATTTTAACGAAATGCTGGATTATTTCAGGGGTTTCCTCCGGCCCAACCAGCAGACAAACGAGCAGGTTGTTTCCTCCTACCTCCTGGTAAAAGAGATACTTGCCCGGTATCCCCATTCAGGAATTACCCTGCCGCTTAATTTCCCCGAGCTTTTCGGGCCAATCGAAGATGTGGCGGAATTGTTTAACGGGATTAAAGATAGCAAGATAAAAGAAGACTTTCTGCACCATATAAAGCTCTTTGTTCCGGGCTGGGCTGATATTTACGTGAAACTCTTCCCTTATGCCCTGCTCAACACGATTCTGGTCAATCTGATAAAGGAAGGATACGAAGAAAAACTTGTTGCCATGACCATCAATTGTTTTGAGAATTTTCGTGAGTACCGGGAAGCGGTGGTCTGGCTTTTCCGGAATGCCGCTGAGGAAAGCTGGTTTATAAAAGCCGGGATACCTTACGAAAAGCAGCTTATCACCCTTATATATATTCTGGATATCAGTTACCGTGAAATAGAAAACCACCGGGATACGTCTGAAAACCGGAAGATAAATAAACAGGTATACAACATCCTTTTTAAAGAAGCGAAACTGGTAAATTATATTGAAACTGCGGATACCGATACGATTATCTGGATATACACCTTTATCAGCGATGTTAAGGACCTCGATCCGCAGGATAAAATCAATCTCCGCAGCCGTATTCTGGATAAATACCCGGATTTGAAGTTCTTTGGGAATGAAGAAAAACCCACGGTCAGCCTGCGCGGACTGATTGTTACATCCGCAATGTATGAAGAAAAGCAGCGGCAGCTTGCCCATATTATGGAAGTGGAAGTTCCTGCCAATTCAAAAGAAATTGAAAATGCCCTTCTCCAGGGGGATCTTAGGGAGAATGCAGAATATAAGGCGGCCAAGGAAAAACAAGAACTGCTTAATTCAACGGTGGCAAAACTTAAAGAGGAAATAGAACAGGCTCAGCTTTTTGATCCTGCAACCATCAATACGGAGCGGGTATCTTTTGGAACCAAGGTAACCCTGAAAAATAACGGCAGCGGGAAAAATGAAGAATACACGATTCTGGGACCCTGGGAATCGAATCCTGAAAACGGGATCATTTCTTATCTTGCGCCTTTGGGTACGGCCGCGTTGAATAAAGGCATAGGGGATAAATTTGATTTTACTATCAATAATGAAAATATCTCTTATATTGTGGAGAAAATAAGCGCCGCCCCGTTCTGACCAGAATCAGGGGAACTTGCGGGTTCTTATAAATTCCGGGTGTACCGGCGCGGTTTAATACCCGGCAGGTTCCATGTTATTAAACCGCGTCTTCGAATGAGGAGAAACAAATAATTGAAGAAAAAACCGGTTTGTGCAAAGGTTCGTATTATTATTTTGCTTTTCCTGATGACTGTTTTGACTGTTCATGCGGAAGAAGGGAAGCCTATAGACTTGATTCTGCTTTTGGATACCTCATCCAGCATGAGTGCATATTATCCGCAGCTTAACAACTATTTAATCGGGCCTTTTCTTAAAAAATATCTGCATATAGGCGATACATTTCATCTTATTTCTTTTGCCGGCAGGGCGCGGCTGGAGATATCGCGCCGTGTTCAGGAACTGGGGGATGTAGAAACCATTATAGCTCGTATCCTTCTCATGCTCCCCGTGGATCCCGATTCCAATATTGCAGGCGGTCTTACGTATGCTGAAGGGTACGCTTCTTCCCTCCCGGGTGAACGTGTAAAAAAGATTGTCCTTGTATCGGACGGAGATTTAAACGGGAATTCCCCGCCGGACGGATCGCTTACCATTGATAAACTTGTTTCCGCATCTGCCCGGCGATTAAAGGAACGTGGAACGGAACTTGAATTTGTCGGCATCCCCAAGGACATGGCTGCCTCCGTTCAAAACCCGCCGTCAACACCGGCTGTACGGCCCCCGGCCTCTGCTCAAGGCGGACAGACCGCGCAAGCTCCGGCAAGCCCGCCGCCCGCGTCCTCATCGCCGCAATCCGCCCCGGGCGGGACATCATCCGGTACTCGGCCTAGCGGCACGGGGGGCACGCGTCCGGTTCAGCCGGCAAGCCCGCCGTCCGCGTCCTCACCGCCGCAATCCGCCCCGGGCGGGACATCATCCGGTACCCGAACTGGTGGCACGGGCAGTCCCAGCAAAACGGAGCCGCGGGATGTTCAGCCGGCAAGCCCATCACCCGCGTCGCCGCCACGGCAAACTGCCCCGGGCGGAACCCCCGGCGCCCAGACTGGCGGTACGGGCAGTTCCAGCAGAACGGAGCCGCGGAATGTTCAGCCGGCAAGCCCGCCGCTCGCACCCGTACCGCAACAATCCGCCCCGGGCGTAAAGCCTGATACCCGACCTGGCGGCATGGGCAGCCCCAGCAGGACGGAGCCGCGGGATGTGCAGCCGGCAAGCCCACCGTCCGTACCGTTACCGCCGCAATCTGCCCCAGGCGGGACATCATCCGGTATCCTGCCTGGCGGTACGGGCGGTTCCAGCAGGACGCAGCCTCGGGATGTGCAGCCGGCAAGCCCGCCGTCCGTACCGTTACCGCAGCAATCTCCCCCGAGCGGGACATCATCCAGTACCCGGCCTGACGGTACAGGCAGTCCCAGCAGTACCCAGCCTCGGGATGTTCAGTCGGCAAGCCCGACGCTCGCACCCGTACCGCAACAATCCGCCCCGGGCGTAACGCCTGATACCCGACCTGGCGGCATGGGCAGCCCCAGCAGGACGGAGCCGCGGGATGTGCAGCCGGCAAGCCCGACGCCCGCGCCCGTACCGCAGCAATCCGGCGCAGATCAGGGCGGGGGTTTTCCGTTACCGTTTTTAATTGCGTTGGGTATTTTGGCATTAGGTTTGATCATCCTGATAGTATTTCTTGTCGCAAGACATTTACACGAATCGCCCAACAGGGCAATGGAAAGCGCATCGGGTATGCCGGTCAATACGCGGGATACAAAAATACTGGCGGAATTTGCGGCAAATCAGACACGGCGCAGATCCCGTCCCCCTACACCGCCTAATAAGGCTTCCCTGACGGCAAGCGCACGGAAGGGAATAAATGAGGGACCGCCCCTGCTATCCCTCTTTGTTGAGGATCAGAATACCGCTATCGGCAGGCGGAATGTCCATGTGGTTAAAGAAGGCTATACTTTCAGCATAGGCGGCGGAAAATCCGACTTCCTGATCTTCCTTGTACCGATACCCCCCCATATTGCCGATGTCCGCTTTGACGGCACGCAGTGTACCCTGATTCCGCGGAAACCGCAATTCTTCCCTGATACGGGATCCGAACCTATTGTTGATTGTATAGGGAAAATGATCCGTGTTGTTTCAGAACGGGGCTACGAACTCTTTATCTGTATAGAGCGGTATGAGGATCCCCTGAAAGCCCTGAACCGCCTGCTCAATTCGGTAAAGATGGTCGGGCCGAATGCGGTATAGGAATAGACAACAAGAGGCGCTGAAAACTTTTTTACGGATACAGGGAATGGTTTTATCGTCCTTATGGGACTCGTACCTCGGAAGTTCGCGGGTTTTTAAGGATAATTTCGGCAAAAGTTTTTTCGAGGCTGCCTGTTCTGATGTCTCCCCTATTTATTCTCCAGTTTTTCCAGCATAACCTTGGCCCTGCGTGAAAGATTGCCGTTTTTTTCGTTGGTCAACTCCTGTATATCGGGGATAAAGATACGGAAGTTATTGTTCACGATTATATCAAGGGCATAGAATTTTTCGGTAACGTCGCCTGAACTGAGAAAACGGCGGACGGTATCTTCCAGCTTCCCGGTCTTGGCCTTGCTGAGAACCTTTAAGAAACCGTTGTACAGATTGTTATAGCGGCGTTTTTTTGCCTCATCAAGTTCGGTGATGAGCGCTTCCGTATAGCCGCCGGCATCGTTTTCTATGAGCATTTCCGCCGCAAGGATGCGCACCGTGTCGGAATTTTTCCGTTCCAAAAAAAGCCTGTTAAGGGTGTCTCTGGCGGCGTCCGAGAAAATGGCGCCCAGGGCTCTAATTGCATCTTCCTTTACCGTAGGCACGTCATCCTTTTCGGCGCGGAAACGCAGGTAAGGTACGGCAGCATCCAGCTTACGCTCCTTTGCAGCCTTGGCGGCGGCGATACGGGTACGGTAGTAGGAATCACGGAACCCGTCCAGAATAGCCTTATCCACCATATCGCCATTAAAGGGCCCAAGGCTTGCAACCGCGGTTGAACGGATATTGGGATCGTTAGAGGAGACCGCATAGATGATTGCGGGAAGCCCTTCGGGATCGCCTATTTTAGAAAGGGCTTCTACCGCGGCTATGCGGATCACCGCCCGTTCATCATTATTTTCAATAATATCCGAAAGAAAAGAAATCCCGGCAACGGAGCCGCTTTCCCCTATGCTTACGATAATCTCGCGCTGATCCTCATTCCCCGGATTATTGTTGTTGTAGTAATCAATTAAAAATTCCGCCGCTTCATCCGCCCTGTCTTTATTTCCGCTTGCCAGCCTACCCATCGTGCGTAAGGCCGCCGTGGTAAAGCGCTGCTCACCGGCGCCGAGGATATCCTGTAAATACTCCATAGCATCTTCATTTTTGATAATTCCCAGATAATTTATAGCGGCGAGGACCGTTTCATTTGCCTCCTCATCCCGCTCTTCCAGTATACGGAGAGCCCTCTTTTCAACATCCCCCTTTTCCTGTTCGCCCAAAAAAGAAAAAATCCCCGTTATAATAGCCGGATTTTTGGTCGTATCCGACAAACGTACCAGTTCTTCATTCAGATAGTAGGTCTTTTCTTCTTTAAGGGTCCGTATGAGGGCGGCAATCTCCGTTTCCGTTCCATAACGGATAATATCCATACGTTCTTCTTTAATCGATTGAATCGATTGCCCGTTTCCGGCAGCATCGGATTTTTCATTATTATTCATTGATGAGGATAGTATTTCCGCACGAGGCGTTTCAATCAGAAATAAAAAGATAAGACCGGTTAAAAAAAAATTTTTCATACTTCCTCCCTGTAACGTTGTAAGAATTGCCTTTTAAAAGTTAAAAACCTGTCCTCTTCTATAGCCCCGCGCGCGTCAAGAACCAGCTTGTTCAAAAAATAAAGATTATGATAACTTGCAAGCATGGAACAGAGTATCTCTCCGGTTTTAAAGAGATGGCGCAGGTATGCGCGGCTATAGTTCCGGCAGACTTTACATCCGCACTCTTCATCTATCGGCCTAAAATCCATGCGTTTATCCGCTTTTTTTAAGGCAAAGCCGCCCCGGTGGGTGAATACATGACCATTCCTGCCGTTTCTGGTTGGGAATACACAGTCGAACATATCGACGCCGTTTTCAATAGCGGCCAGGATGTATTCCGGCGTTCCTATCCCCATTACATACCGGGGCTTTTCTTTTGGGAGCAGGCCGACGGTAAAGGCAAGGTAATCCAAAAAAACTTCCTCACTTTCCCCGACGGAAAGCCCGCCTATGGCAATGCCGGGAGTATCGCTCCGGACGGCGTGTTCGGCGCTTTGCCGCCGTAATTCACGGTAAAAATTCCCCTGCACAATGGCAAAAAGTTTACCCCGGTAGCCTTGATCCCGGGCGCTTTTCCAGGTTTTATCCGCCCTTTCCAGCCACTCCGCCGTGGTTTTAAGCGCGCCCAAGGCTTCCTTTTCCGGTACGCCCCAGGGAGTGCAGACATCAAGCTGCATCTGTATATCGCTGTTGAGGATAGTCTGTATTTCCACGGTTTTTTCAGGGCTTAAAAGGTGGTAGGAACCGTCAATGTGGGAACGGAACTTGATGCCTTCCGGGATAATTTTACGGAACGGGGCAAGAGAGAATACCTGAAAGCCCCCCGAATCGGTGAGTATGTTCCGCTGCCAATACATAAAATCGTGGAGGCTCCCCGCCCCGGAAATAACGTCGGTTCCTGGCCGCAGATAGAGATGGTAGGTATTGGAAAGGATGATTTCAAAGCCTATCTCTTCCAGGTCTTCCTTGCTCTGGGCCTTGACCGTCCCGTTGGTCCCGACGGGCATAAAAACAGGCGTCGATACCGTACCGTGGGGAAGAAACATGGTTCCGGTACGCGCGGACGAGGATGCGTCGCTATGATGAATGGTAAAAAAGTTTTCCAATGCAGGTCTCTTTTCTAGTATACCGCATTTTGTGGCTAAAGGCCAGTACGCGAAGCTTTCATAACAAACTCCTAAAACTAAGTATTTTTTAGTCATTCTGATAAAAACACTAAGATGACCATATTATTTTATATGATATTTCATACCTATATGTCAGCTTTTTTGTACGGCAAAAACCGCGTTTGCTTCTACGCCATTATTCGCGGATCATGCAGAAGCGCGTATACGTAAGCCGGACCGCGGATGATGTTGTTAATTTCTCCGGGGCTATTAAATGGAAGCAGCCCCAATGCCCTCTCAAAGTTTTGTCTTGTAAGAGACTGTCTTATAGGCACGCCGTTTCTTATTGGTACAAGGCATTCGTTTTCTATTCGATAGGCAAACGGCAAGCCTGTGATAGTATGAAATGTCTCACCTGCATGGGCCTGTAGTTTTATCCAAAGATTGTCAATAGCGCCTTCCGCCATAAAGCCTCCAAAAAAACCAGATTCCTTGCGGAAAACAAACCGCAAAGGGCCGCGCACCATGGTTCTTCCCCCACCGGTTCTCCGGCAGGAGAGAATCCTTTACGGCTGGTATGATATGTTCCCGCTTTCCTGCCGTTACGGAAATAGAAAGTGTCAAATTCATCACTCGCTGAAAATATATCAGACCGCGACCCCTTCCCTGCCGCTCCTCCCAAGGAAATTTATTGTACTGCCGTGGGTAATGTATCGGCCCCGCGACACCCACTTGCCCACTATCAATTGTCTGTATTGGAAAATCATTAAATCCTTGCATCTTTTCTTTATAAGTCATTAAAAATTCTTTTATCAGATATGCCCCTGACAATAGTTCTTGCCGAATAGGGCTAATGATCACTTTCATAAATTCATCAATTAAATATTTTAGACAGTCAACAATATTTTTATCATCAAGTTCTATTTTTTGCGACTAAATGCTTTTGGCCAAACTGGAGTATCTATTAATATTTTCATCTTTTCCCTCGTGATTTTTTATAGTCATAATCTTTATCAAATTCTATCTTTCCAAATAAATTTATAACTTCCTGCCGTTTTCGTCTTTGGATAAATTCATCTAAAGCCAAATTTACGGTATCTTTCTTGGTTTTTAAACCACTAATAACAAGCGCCGTCTTTAACAAATTGTCGTCTATAGCCATCTTTATCCTCCAATACTATAACACAGTATATTGTGTAATTGTCAATGATTGTTTTGCCATTCATCACGCCAGTTCATGTTTTTGTTAAACGCCCTATAAAACTGTACTGCACATAACAGTCCTGTTATGTGCAGTACGCCCTGTTTTTATATTTATTGATTTCTGTTTTTTCTTTCTTCAAATTCTTTTGCCATATTGTATATTTCATCAATTGTTTTATCTTTCCATAAATTCCTTTGCCATTTTGTATAGTCAAAATTATC
>JAISNI010000040.1 GCA_031276295.1 Treponema sp. | reverse complement strand
CCGCGGAAGCGCAGGCCATCAAAATTGCGATGGAAGCCGATACGATTAAAACACCGAAAAGCTTTTTCATACACGATACTCCTAAATTGCCGTTTGATTATCTCAAACAAACTGTTTTTTATGAGCCGTTCCTTAAAACCCTACGGGCCAAGATACGGCCTGAAAAAGCGGCTCAAGCCACTGTTTTCACCATTAAAGCTATAAGTATTCTACATTTTTTTCCAAATTAAGTCAATACCCATAGAAAAAATATTCATGGTACATGGATTTTTCTTCCCAAACCATTATACCATGATAATTTATTCATACCCCACATTCTACACCCGTACCGGGTTGACCGCGGGCGCCCAGCAACCCGTTGCGCCCCGCACGCAAAATCTTCAAAAACGACTTCCAGCCAATTTTTACCATAACAAACACAACAGACCGCCCGTATTCCGGCAACATTGCAAGTGCGAATTTACTCATGAATTTGGGCGCATTTTTTGCGGCATCAGACTCAAAAACGCCGCAAAAAACCGGGCTTTACGCTTGTATCTTTTGCCCATCATCTTATAACCGGGCAAAAGGATACCGCTTCAATCCCTTGCGCACTTCCGTATTCAGGACAACTTCCCTCACAGGGAAATCCCGCGGTTTCATTAGTATCGTGATACCAGAAACTTGTTGCGCTTCGCACGTAGAACCGCAAAAAAAAATCGCCGATCGTGCGATTTTTACCCCGCAACTTCGTAAGCAACCCAATAATCGGGGATTTTTTTGCGGCATCAAGCGCGAAAAATCCACAGACACAACAGACCACCAGTACCTTGATTAAACCAAAAACACCGATATGAACAATTACACAACAGGAAAGAAAATTAACCACAAAGGCGAAGAAGACGCACGAAAGAAGAATAAAGCCTGAAAATCCAGCCCTTCGTGTACCCTAATGGTTTATATTCTTCTTCTCGTCTTTTTCTCTTATCAGGCCACCTGGCGTAATCAGCCTGCTAATTTACCTTAGACTAAACGCCTCGACTATATTGGTTTTTCCCGCTTCCACCTTTACCCCGGACCGTTTAACCGATTCAAGCAGGGAAGTTCCCTGGTAAAAATTTACGGTAATATTATACACTCCCGGCGCCAAAGTCACCCCACCAGCGTATGCCTTGTCCGGAAAATACCGGGAAGACCGGATATCCGCAGCCTCACTGGCATCGGTCGCAATCTTACCCAAAAGCGCCACTCCTAATCCCAAAAGCTGGTTATCCGCGGCTTCGGACACCGCAACCCCGCTGGCCACCGATACCGCGTATTTTATGGCAGTCCGAATAAAGGTTTTGGCTACGATAATACTGTACCGTATTTTAAAAGTTTCGGCCATTACCGCCCCCATATCTTCCAACAGCTCAAGGTCAAAAGAAGGGCCTCTTTCAACTTCTACCCGGATACGGGAAATCAAACTCGGTCTGGGCGTCAAGCGCGGAAGGGAAACCCTGGTATCAAACGGTCCGTAAATCTTCTCTTCGGTCTTCACGGGACCCAGACCCGCGAAACAAAGCGCATTGAGGCGGGCCTGCCCAGCGGGAACGGCCAACTCTTCATTGGTTTCATGGCCCGGAATACCGGAAAGCTCCAAAGACCCTGGCAGAGGCGTGGAATAAACAGCCGGAACAGAGTGATACACATTCCAGAGCTGGACAAAATCAACCCGTGCGTCGTCCACACGGTTCGATCCACGGTAGAACAGAGCACTTAAATACCGGGCCAAAACCGAATCGGAAATATTGACAGCTTCTCCCGCAGGAATTTCCGCGTTGTTTTCCTGGCCGTACTCCCTCACTTTGTCGAGATCAGCGGCGTATTTAGTGGACAGATATTCGAGTTTCTCGGTCAATTTTCGAATTTCAACCATCGCACCCTGCATATCATTCCGGTGATAGTAATTCAGTGCCGAAAAAACATTGACGTAAATGTCCTCATAATCTTCCCCGGGGTAATCCTTGGTATTATCATTGGCGACATAAGAAGCTATATCCTGAGTGACACTTTTTGTATATGCCTCGTAGATAAGACGTTCCGCCTCTTCAAGGTCTTCGGCAGACTCCTGATAACGCCCCGCGTAATGTTCCAATATACCCTTGTCAAGATGATACATGATGATATTTTTAGGGGGATAAATAGAACTTTGACCCTTTTCCAGCGCGGACAAGGCATCCACGTAAGAACCCCGTCCAACCCCGGCATCAATATCTTTATAAACCCGCGGATCGGTGGCGCAGGAAAGCAGCAAAAACCCTATCCCACAGACCCCCAAATACCATTTCCTGCCCATCATCCCCTGCCTCATCCTTCTCAAGGCCTAACTCTTGATTGCTGAATAGTCTTTTTTATACTATCGTCCCTGCCAATCCAGACTTTGCTGCCGGTTTCAACATCGATAAGCTCGGCACTGACAAAATAAGAGCGATCCTGGGTTCCCCCCGCGCGATCAACCTGAAGGCTGATATTCCCGGTAAGAACAAGCGCGGCGCCGGTTTCCCTGCCCAGCGCAGCCGCACTCTCTTCACTGGCATAAGATTGCTGATCCTGCCTCTCCGCCCTAATATTTTCGCGCAGTTCGCCACCGGCGACAAACTTAAGTTTCCCGCTGTTTACAATCGCTTCCTCCATAATTGAGGCAATAATATCCGTATTGATATGCTCGCTGGCCTCGTAACTAAAACGCTGGAGAACAATTGAGGGCCGCTCTCCATTATGCCGCCCGCGGTACTCTTCAATATACTCGTCAAGAACCGGACTGCCGAGACATTTTTCGATAAGCGTAGCACTAACCTGCCGGGAATCGGCATCGGACCATTTGCCGGAACGGTCGGTCCTGACATTCGGATCAGACATAGAAACCCTAGGACCAGAAGCACAGGAAGAAAAGGCAAGCGAACCAGCCGCCAAAACAACAAACAACACCCTAAAATGTTTTTTCATCGAAACAACTCCTTCTTAAAAAAAGATTATACTTCATTACGTCATAAAATTCAAGTACCCGCATTGCCTAATAATTATTCTAGCCGAAAAGGGGCGGTTGCTCAATAATAAAATCTAGCCGAAATCAGGCTGCGGGGGCCTGACCTCCTCCTCCCTGGCAGGGAGGATTTCCAGTGTACCCCTTTTCCCGATTGAGCTTCAACAGATGCTCCACCGCTTCGTTCAGTCTCCGGTTCAATTCAACCGGGTTGTACAAGGCCCGCCGCCGCCGCAACTCAGCCTTGCTTTCCTCGGAAATATCAGGCGACTCCATCAGCCGTTCCCACGACGTCCGCAGTTCCTTCTCGTACACTTTCTTGTATCGCCCGTCAGCCTGTTTCTCTTTCGACACCAGTTTGAAGGACGGATACCAGTAAAGTGGTGATCTACAAAGTATGATGATAGGGGAAGAAGCAGTAAAGACAAAAGGGGCATAAAGAGATACTATGAATTATGAAAATAACAATAGAACTCAAATGCCCCCATTGCCATGGCTCCAACATAACCCGAAACGGGAAAAAAAGCAAGGGGAAGCAAAATTACCGGTGTA
>JAISNI010000017.1 GCA_031276295.1 Treponema sp. | reverse complement strand
ATCTTCCGTCAACGTTACCTTGTATTTTTTCTGTGACATAGATTCCTCCCCTTCGGTTTCTATGCCTTCAGTATAACATATTTTACTCACTGCTTCAATCGTGTCTGGATACTAGTTGCCCCAGGAGCAGGTTGTGCTCACCACCCACGCGCTCACCACATAGACCGCCTTATGGTCTCCTGTTTTCCCGCTCCCCCGGATGGTCTTCCCGTCTATCGATACCCGCCGGTTATGATCGAACACCGTCCAATGACCACCAAGTCTATCAGCTTATGCCGTATATAGCTCCCTTGCCTCCGGGGATCCGGTATCGCTCCCAGATGTTCTTTCATTCGCCTGACCGTTTCTTCTGATAGTTTCATGTTTCCCTCCCTCATGGGTTCTTTGGCCTTTATTCTATCACGAAAAAGTAAGTGCTGTTGCCCTGCCGCGGCCTGTGGGCGTGTTGAAGGGCGGCTGTTTTTATGCCTTGATATTGTAAATTGACTGTAATATGATTTAACCCTTATGCGGCATCCTTCCCTTAGGTACACTTATTCCGGGCATATTTTTATCGATTCTGAAGACGATATTGACGCTGTTGTCGATGCTATGTTGGAAAGCGGTTATAACGAAGAATTCTGTATAGCTCAGGATTTTAACCCCTCCTTCATAGCCCGGCTTATGGCGGCGGGTTTTCTGGTAATGTCCGCGGTTATTGAAGATAATGAAACCTCCGATGATGCGGAGCAGACAGATGAGGACGCTCGGTATATGGCAGAAGACGGCGCGGGACTGCAAAGAGAAGCGCCTCCCCAAAAGCTATACTTTCTCCTTCCCAAACTGCATCTGGTACGGAATGTACTTTTTTTTGAAAATCTCCATATCAAAAAATCCATTAAACATCTCTTAAACCGTTACGAGCTCCGAGTAGATACCGATTTTGATCTTATCCTGAACCATTGTGTGTGGACCCACGGGAGCGACTGGCTTACCAGCCCTCTTGTGGAAACTATTCGTAAGATCCGTAAGGCAGCTCCTCCCCTGGAAAAGTTTATCCCTGCTATCCGCTCGGAACGCCGTAATACCGCCGGTTTTTCACATTATACTTCCTCGCTCATGGAAGTACACCACCGCATATTTGGCCGGTGTTCTTCTGTCTTGGGTATTCCATCTGTCCGGCCTGTTTCCTTCGGCGTATACCGGAATGGGGAACTCAAGGCTGGGGAGTTCGGCATTATTGAAGGGCGGGTTTATACGAGCTATTCCGGTTACTACGACGAGGATAATGCGGGAACGGTTCAGATTATCCTTACCGCTCAGTATCTGCAAAGCGCAGGATTTGATTTTTTTGATATGGGAATGCCTCTGGCCTATAAATATGCCCTTGGGTCTCAGGATATTGATCCTTTTTCGTTTGTAAAGCTATTCCGTCGCGCCCAAATGTGCTAGAATATAGAGTATGGTTAATAATTATGTGGTTTATTTTGGGAAGCCCCTGCCCCTTGGGGCTTCTCTGAATGAGTATGGCGTTAATTTTTCTATCTTTTCCCGTCATGCTACGGCTGTTACCTTAATTCTCTTTGAATCCCCGGCCCAAGACAGCCCCTACGAAGAGATACGGCTGGATCGGAAGAAGAACAAGACCGGCGATATTTGGCACTGTTTTGTGCCCAATATCAAGGCAGGGTCGCAGTATCTCTATAAGGTTGACGGGCCCTTCATACCGGAACGGGGTTTGCGTTTCAATTTCCATAAGGCGTTGATAGATCCCTACGCCAAGGCTTTGACATCCGTTGCGCGGTGGGATTTTAAGGACTGTCTGGCGTATAATTACAAGGAAAATGGCAAAGATCTATCCTATTCGTATCATGATAACATAAAAACCCAGCCGCGCTGCATAGTTATTGATGATAATTTTGACTGGCAGGGGGATATTCCCCTTAACTATCCGCTGCGGTTCAGTGTACTTTATGAAACTCATGTGCGTGGTTTAACGCAAAACCCCAATTCCGGCGCGATCCATCCGGGAACTTACCGCGGGCTTATCGAAAAGATACCTTTTTTGAAGGATCTTGGCATTACCGGCCTTGAATTACTCCCTATCCAGGAATTTAACGAGATGGAATTTCCCCGAATCAATCCCCTTACCGGTGAAACGCTTGTCAACTACTGGGGTTATTCTACCGTAGCTTTTTTTGCTCCAAAAGCATCATACGCTTCGGATAGAGCGCCGGGTGCCCAGGTTTATGAATTTAAGGAAATGGTGCGGGAACTCCATAAGGCAGGCATTGAGGTTATCCTCGATATTGTGTTTAACCATACAGCCGAGGGCAACGAACTTGGCCCGACTATCTCCTTTCGGGGCCTGGATAATAATATCTATTATATGCTGGATGAAAATAGACGTTACTACAAGAATTATTCCGGCTGCGGTAACACCATGAACTGTAATCATCCGGTGGTGCGGTCCTTTATCATAGACTGTCTGCACTACTGGGTAATGGAAATGCATGTAGACGGTTTCCGTTTTGATCTTGGTTCTATCCTGGGCCGGGATCAGCAGGGCAGGCTAATGGAAAATCCCCCTACCCTGGAACTTATAGCCGAGGATCCTATTCTCAGTAATACCAAGATCATTGCTGAAGCATGGGATGCGGGCGGCGCCTATCAGGTGGGCTGGTTTCCCGGAGGCCGCTGGGCAGAATGGAACGACCGTTTCCGTGATGACGTACGCCTTTTTTGGCGAGGGGCTTCCCACGTAACGCGGTACTTGGCAACACGGCTTTCCGGCAGTTCCGATCTATACCTGCGGGATGGGAGAAAGCCCTTTCATTCTATAAACTTTATTACAAGCCATGACGGTTTTACTATGAGGGATCTGGTTTCGTATAGTTACAAACATAACGAGGGGAACGGCGAAGATAACCGCGATGGCGGCGATTCAAATAACAGCGCCAATTACGGTATTGAAGGCCCCTCAACAGATCCGGACATTGAAAGATTACGCGAACGACAAATAAAAAATTTCATTGCTACCATGATGATTTCCCTGGGAACCCCCATGCTTCTTGGAGGTGATGAATTCGGCAGAACTCAACAGGGGAACAATAATGCGTATTGCCAGGATAACAAAATATCCTGGTACGATTGGTCATTTTTGGAAACATACCGGGGGCTTTACCGTTTTACCAAAGAGATAATAGCCTTCCGTCTGCGCCATCCAGGGTTTATGCGGCCTGAATTCTACACCGGACGCGATGGTAACTACAACGCTATTCCCGATATTAGCTGGTTTGATCATAACGGGGAAACTCCTGACTGGGATGATCTCGGTTCTTACCTGGCTTTGCGTATGGATGGTTCCCGTTCCGATATTCTTGCCGACCGTGATGATAACGATTTTTTCATCATGTTTAACGGTGGTGAAAAGCGCTGCCTGTTCAATGTCTGTGATCCGCTGGAAGGGAAAAAATGGGTACGGGCAGTAGATACCAGTATCCCGTCCCCCAACGATATACTTGAGCCGGGAACTGAGGCGCCGTTATTCTTTCCTCATCGATACCTTTTAAACGATCACAGTATAGTTATATTGATTTCAAAATTTATCTAGCAGGATAATAGTATTCTGTATAAAGGAGGGTCATGGACGAGAGTAGTTTCATCCTGGGTGTAGATCTTGACGGTGTGGTTGGGGACTTTTATGGCGCTATGCGTGAGATTGCTGCCGAATGGCTCAACAAGCCGCTGGAGACCCTTACGACGGAGGTGTCATTTGGTCTTAGTGAATGGGGTATCAACGAGTACGGCGGTTATGAACGCCTCCATCGTTTTGCCGTAACTCAGCGGCATCTCTTTCGTGATATGAAGCCCATTGAAAACGCACCCGCGGTACTGCGTAAACTTTCGAGCAGAGGCATACGCATACGCATTATCACCTCACGGATATTTCTCAAGTATTCTCACCGTACTTCTATCACCCAAACAGTGGAATGGCTGGACAACTATGATATTCCCTACTGGGACCTCTGCTTTATGAACGATAAAGATGCGGTAGGGGCGCACGTGTATATAGATGATGCGCCGGTCAACATCATACATTTACGGGAACACGGTTGCAGAACTATTGTTTTTACTAATTCCACTAACCGCTTTTTACCCGGCCCGCGTGCTGATTCCTGGCAGGATGTGGAAAGTCTTGTTATGGAAGCTCTGGAAGAATGGAAGACCGGTACGCTGGCTCTTTTCGGTGTGTAGGAATTCATAAAATAACATAACTGTGGGATATAAACCGATAGTGGTACTGGGCAGACCGGAGGTTTCTAACCTACCGCCGGACTCTGAAATTTTCATCATGCGGATTGGATAAAAGAGCAGGTTGTTATTTTAAGTAGATGATGGTATTATTTTGTCTAGCAGTTTGTTGCGCTTCAGCGCAAAATGGTATAAAAATTCACGAAAGTGAATTTTTATACCTTGCAAACTGCATAAGCAGCCCCGATAATCGGGATTTTTTGCATGAACATGCAAAAAATCCACAAGTGCAACAGGCTGCTAGAAATATCTGCGATAATGAGGGGATTTATGGAAAACGCTAATTTGGTTAAATGGGTCGATGCCTATTCGGTAGGTATTCCGGTAATCGACAAACAGCATAAGGAACTGGTGAAGATGACTAACGACCTTTTTCTGGGTTGTGAACGGACGGAATTAACGGTTGTGTATTTTATGAAGGCTATCCAAAAAGCGGTAAACTATTCAAAAATTCATTTTGCTACAGAAGAGAAGTATATGCTTAAAGTGAATTATCCTGAGTATGAAGCCCACAAAAAGGAACATACGGCCTTTGTTACGGAAGTTTTGAACCAAATAAAGTTGTTTGAACAGGGTAAGACGGCGCCTCTGTCCTTTGCACTGTTCCTGAAAAACTGGCTCTTGAATCATATTGCCATATCGGATAAAAAGTACTCAAGTTACCTGATACCGATTGCAGATCAGATTGTCTCGACAGAAATAGGCTAAAGAGTAACCTGACATACTGTTCTGCTTCAGTTGAACTTGAACAAAAAAGGGAAAGCATATAAGGAGGTATACACAAAGATTCTGAGGAAACAACGATGGAAAAACGGAAGCGGTATACCCCCGAAGAAAAGGTTTTGGTACTGCGGGAAGTCGTAGAAGACGGTAAGGCGGTAAGTACCGTGGCAAACGAACACGAACTAAACCCGAAGCTGATACTCCTGGCGGAAACAGCTGATCGAAGGGGCCGGGAGTATTTTCAGGATACAGCGGGACGACATCAGCGGGAAAGACCGGGAACGGCATTAGGGAACTTGAAGCGAAACTCCTTGAGCGGGAAAATCTGATAGCCGAGCTGGCCCAAGAGAACCTAGACACTGTTAGCAAAGATAGACAAAAGTGAAAAAATAAGATAAAAAGGAGGGACCGGGAGGAAAAAAGATGGAACGAGATGAACGGCTTTACCCGATAAGCGAAGAGAAGTTCACGGAACTGGTGTTGCCTATCATCGAGGCAAGTTACCGGGGGAAAGGACGGCCGGTCGAGGTTTCCCATTACCAGGTATTTTGCGGGATTCTCTATATTCTGAGGACCGGCTGTCCCTGGCGGGATTTACCGGCTGAATACGGCTACTGGCATGTGGTCTATGACCGGTTCTCCCGGGGGAGTGAACGGGGATTATGGGCTAAAATCCTGCTGGAACTCCAAAAAGGGGCGGGGATACGGTTTAACGAAGTAATCATGTCAATAACGAGCGATTCGTTCACCCCTAAAAGGGTCTAATTCACAGGCGAATCGTTCACCCCCTGTCGGTCAGTTCGGGGGTTTTTACACCGGCAAAGAAGGTATCGTGAATAAGCC
>JAISNI010000158.1 GCA_031276295.1 Treponema sp. | reverse complement strand
AACAGGGGCAGCACCACCCCGGTAAGGCTGCGGAAGGAAAAAAACAGCACCCCCAGGACTATCACAATCACCAGGGGGACCAGCATCACCACGTCCGCCACGATAGCCTCGTTGACGGTACCGCTGATGACGGGCATCCCCGTAACATACACATCCGCCAGACCGGCGAACATCTCCTGGGCGGTATTACGGATCCGGGTGGCGCTTTCGGTGGATTCGGTGTTCCCCGCTTCCTCGGTCAGCAGGTTCAGGGGGATGATAATTTGGGTGGCGGTAAAATCATCGGAAAAAAAGGAGCCCCGGTACATATCCCAGGAAAGCAGTTTTTGTTTCAACAAAGCGATTTCTTCGATGGTTCCGGTAAAATCACTGTCCACCAGTTTTTCCACCACAATGGCATCCCCGTCGGCGCTGATGTAATCCACGGTCATGATGGAACTTACCCCGTCGGGGTCCACCGCCGGGATTTCTTTGACCTGGTTCGTGAAGGCGTTGATACGCCGGAGAAATTCCGCGTCAAAGATGGTGCCGTATTTACGCTCAAGGCCGACCATGACAAAAAGGGAACTGCCGAAGGTTTCGTCGATATAGTCCGATTCTACCCGGGCAGGGTCGGTCTTGGAGATCATGTTCAGGTTGTTGTTGTCCAGTTGGGCCCTGGGAAGCTGGGCGGTAAAAAAGACGGTTATCGCGGCGGTTACCAGAACAATCAGGAGCGGATGTCTAAAAAGCTTTTCCATGTTTCCCCCGGGTCTTCCTACTGTTACACTTGCATCAAGTAAGGCAAATGTAATATGCTCTATAGGGGATGTCAATTGGAGGCTGTTAAAAGTGGACAAAAAAGATAAATTGTCGCAGAAAAACGGAAAAATTAACCGCCAGGTACAGCGGTCCCGGGAATGGATACAGGACGCCCTGCTCCTTTTGCTGGACGAGACCACCTACGACAAGATAAGCATTTCGGATATAACCGCCCGGGCCGGGGTGGCGCGGCAGACCTTTTACCGTAATTACCGCGGCAAGGACGATATTATCCTGCAATTTCTTGACAGCAGTTTTACCGACAAATTTTTGATCATCGCCGACGCCCGGGACGACCGGGGCCGGAAGGTGATGACCATCACCCTGTCCATGGGGGGCCTCTTTGACCACCGGCAAAAACTGGCGAAATTACAGCGGGATGATACGGAACGGCTGATCTTCGCCTACACCCAGCGCCTGGAAGACCAGGTGATAGAAAGAGGTAAAGGCAAGGTTTCCCGGGGGGACCAGCTTTTATTCAGGTATAAGGTGAAGTTTATGGTAGGGGGCTCCCTGCGGATGATCCTGGACTGGATGAAACACGATATGCCCATGGCCACGGAAAAGCTGGGGGATCTTTTGCAGAAATGTATCAACGCCGTGGACGCCGCCACCGGAGGGCTGCCCAGCCTGGTGATAAAGATCCAGTATTAGAAGGCGGCCCCCGGCTGATGAACCCGCGCTTTCCGCGTCCGCTTTCAGGCCCCGTCTTTTTCCTCTATCATCACGCCACTTATGGCTTCAAGCCGGGTGTTTATCAGGGCTAAATCATGTTCATCAAATATTTCCAATATATTCATGATTTTTTCATAATATTTTTCCAAAAACAACTTAAAGGCCCACCCCGAAACATCATCGGACTTCATGGCCTTTCCGGTATACAAAAAGGCCCAGCATAGGGTGATGGTTACTAATTTTTTGTTTCCGTCCTTTTCCCAGCCTATGCCGCGGAGGGCCCCTTCCAGTTCCGGGGGCGTTTTGTAGTCCAGCAATTCCTGGTACCGCCGCCGTAAATCAGCCAATCCGCCGGAGGATTTCCGTACAAAATCTTCGCCGGCCTTGGAAAAACCTTCCAGCAGCGCGTTATAGCCTATCCAGGGGATGTCCTCTTTTTCGTCCTTGTGTTTTTCCAGGACGGGCTTTATTTGACCGTAACCCTCGACAAAAATATCGATATCCGCCGGCCCCAGGTGCTGGGAATAGGCCAGGAGGGGCAAAAAAAGCAGCAACCCCGCCGCAAGGCCGGTTTTCGCGCGGCGGCGCATGGGGATGGGAAAAAAGCGCTTCATATTTCAGCCTCCCGGTTATGATTGTCTATGATGGCGTCGTACTTTTTGTTTTCCTCTTCCAATAGTTTGATTTGGTTCCTTTGTTTTTCTATTTCCAATTCCAATATTTCCTTTTGATACTTGAGCTTGTCCTTTTCCTTCGCGTTTTTGGTGATTTTATAGACAAAAAGCAAAATCGCCGAGGGAAGCCCCACAAATAACCCTAAAACGGAGGTAATAGCGATTAAGGTTGTCCCTAAATCCATGGTATGCCGCGTTCCTTTGAGGATAGTTCCTTGACGGGAATATTAGCACGGGGCGGGTTTTTTGTCAATATTGCGATATACGGAGAAAGAGGGGAGAGTTGGGGGGGCGTTAAGGTTAACGCATTTTCTATTGGGCTGGTTAAAAATCGGGCGCGGGTTTGATAGGCCGTATACAGGGCGCCGAATTTTTTCGCAAAAATGTTTCTTCCCGTGGTATTTGTAAACGCGGTCTGTAGTATAAAAAGGATGTTGGGGTATATCAGCATGATCCCGGCAAAATAGAGATCGAGAAACAAAAAGATGGGGTCCCGCGAATATTCGAATATGCCGCTTGTTATCAATTCAGGGGAATTGTCCTCGTCAATACCGATACGCCAGGCGGCGCCGAATGAAATCAGGGCCAGTAAAAATAACAGCAAACCAGCGTAACACAACAGTATCCCTGCGTATCGTATCAAGGGGGCGTTTAGTGGATACGCCGCTATCGCCGGGGGAACGTTTATACGCAGGACAGAGATGATGACCTAGGCGGTTGTAAAGACTAATAATACTGATATGAGCAATTACAACAAGAAAAGAAAATAACCACAAAGGCGAATTCGAACCTACGGTTCGCGGCGCACGAAGGAAGGAATAACGCTTGAGAATCTGGTCCTTCGTGTACCTTTGTGTGCCTTGGTGGTTTATGTTCTTCTTCTCGTCTTTTTTCTCTTATCAGGCCATTTAGTGTAAGCAACCTACTAAAAGAGGCCTATAATACCCTCCAGTTTCTACCGATTTCCGTTCAGCTTATGCTTCATGCCGAGATTTTTTTCACTGCGTTTCCACATGAAGTTATTCGTTAATATCCTCATCGTTCAGCCTTCTTGTTTTTCTAAAGGTATAATCGTCAGTACATGGCCACCGCCATAGGCGGTGGTTTTTTAAGTTCTAATAAATAATGGAAAGGAGAATACGACAATGAGCGTAAAAGACAAGGTGGTGATCATCACCGGGGCAAGCAGCGGAATTGGGGAAGCAAGCGCACGGCTGCTTGCACAGAACGGCGCGAAAGTGGTAT
>JAISNI010000238.1 GCA_031276295.1 Treponema sp. | reverse complement strand
GCTGGCTGGGCCAATTCCCCAATCTGCGGGAGTGGGTGGGCGACCGTGTTGTTAAGAACATCTCCGAGTCGGCGTACCAGATTGTCAACAAGAAATACGAGGCTACCCTCGGCGTTGAGCGCGCCCACATCGAAGACGACAACATGGGGATGTACCGCGTTCTTTCCCGCGAAATGGCGGACGCGGTACAGCGGTTTTTCGAGAGCCAGATTTCCGAACTGCTGACAGGCGGCTTTACGAGCCTCTGCTATGACGGCCAGCCCTTTTTCGATACCGAGCACCCGCTCTACCCGAATATTGACGGTACGGGCGAGGCATCCGGCGTGTCGAATATTATCGGGACAGGAACCGGCGCGGCATGGTTTTTGCTTTCCCTCGCGGGGAGCCTCAAGCCGCTTATCCTGCAGCAGCGTACAAACCCGGAGTTTGCCGAAATCACCGATACCAAAAACGATACGGTTTTTATAAAAGACCAGTATCTGTACGGCGTGCGTTACCGGGGGAGTTTCGGTTACGGGCTGTGGCAGCAGGCTGTGGCAAGCAAAACCGCGCTCACGGCGGCAAACTACGAAGCGGCGCGGCTGCGCATGAGGACGTTCAAGCGGGACGGCGGCGAGCCTATGGGCATTGTTCCTACGCACCTGGTGGTAGACCCCACCAACGAATCGGCGGCGCGGGCAATTCTTGAAAAAGAGTTTTTGGCATCGGGGGAAAGCAACGTAAATTTCCACACGGCAAAACTCATTGTTGCCGAATGGCTGCCCGGCGCGGCTCCTGTGGTTGAGGAGGAAGAGGAAGAATGAAAACTGAAAAGAAACCAGACGCGGAGTTGAAACCGGAGGACGCGTTGTTGGACGACACGGCTAACGCTATGCCGGAAAACGGCGGGATTCCCGCGCCGGAGGTAACGGAAGGAGACAGCGGCAACGCGCCGTATCCGCCCGGGACGGCGGAAAAAACCGTACCGGTTATGGTACGGCATACAACCGAATACCCAAAGTATCGCCGCGCCGGGCTTGTCCTTTCACAAAAGCCGGAACCCCACGAAGTTACTGAAGCGCAGCTTGCCGCACTTAAAAAAGACCCTTGGATAGAGGTCATTGAAAAATGACGGCGCTTATCTGTGCGGAACGGTTTCTGTCCCTCCAGAGCGCGTCCGCCATCCTGCCCCTTACGGAAGAGGGCGGGCCGGATACGGCGCGGATAGAGGCCGCCCTGCGGCAGGCAACCGGGGTCATCGTGGCGCATCTTCCCTGGCTTCTCGATGAACAGGGGGACATAGGCCGCCCGGTTAATCCGCAATTCGCGGACGCGCTGGAGGCGGTCTGCGCGGATATTGCCCTTGACCGTCTGACCGATACCGTTACCGGCAGTGAAAACGCCCGGAACAAGTACAAGGAAAGCCTCGCGCTCCTTGAAAAGATAAACCGGGAGTACCAAGGCGGCCTTGAGGGGCCGGGGTATCAGGAGTCGGAAGTAGTTATTGCAGGAGCGGACGGCATTGCGGACGGCAGGTTTTTCAAGAAAGGGAAGGTGTTTTAATGGCCGATACTCAGGGCGCTTCAGTCAGTTTCGATCTCAAGGAAATAGACGCGGTACAAAAGTTGCTTGCCAAGGCCGCGCTTTCAAGTACGGATCGCGCCCGGCTTTTGCGCGGTATCGGGCTTGAAATTGAAGAGCAGACAAAAGAGCGTTTTGAGACGCAAAAAAGCCCGGACGGGGATTCGTGGAAAGCCCTGGCGCAGCAAACAGCGGCGTATTATGCAAGCAAGGGATTACTGGGCGCACGGTCAATCCTGGTGGGCGAAGGGGCCCTGCGGGACAGCATCGCCAGCGAAGTTCAAGGCGGGGCCTGGTCGGTACTGGTAGGCGCGACTATGGAGTACGCCGCCGTCCATCAATTCGGCGCGGAAATAACCCCGAAGAACGCCACGGCCCTGTTTGTGCCGGGATATGGGATGCTAAAAAAAGTAACCATTCCGGCGCGGCCCTACCTCGGTGTTTCGCCGGATGACACAAAAGCCATTGAAAGCGCGGTCGCGGCTTTTCTGGCGGGGAATAGTACATGAGCGATTACCTCACTATCCGTGATAAAGCGGTTGAACAGATAAAGGCGGGGATACTGCCTCTGTATCCTAAAATGACCGTAGAGGCTCATCCGGGTATGTTTACCGAGCAGTCAATCAAACGGGACGCGCAGAAGACCCCGGCTATCCTGACGAGCCTGGTGAAGGCCGCAGACGGGGAACGTAACCGTATTACGTTTGTAAGCTGGGTTTTATACCGGGCTCACCACGCGGATAAACTATATGACGGCGCGTTGAAAATCGTATCGGCATTAATCCCGGTTATGAGAAAAGCCGACTTCGATCTTGCTATAAAAGATACGAACATCGAATCCGAGTGCCTGTATTCCGGCACGCTGGACGCGATAAACATTACCCTGTGGGCGGTTAAGTGGGAACTGATACTCGGCGATCACGCGATAACCGGGTACGGTTCGCTTGAGGGGCTTGAGGATTTTGACGAATTACACGGCATGGCGGCTGCCGCGTCGTATGAACACATTGATACGGAGGATTGATTATGGCTATACCGTTTACACAAATCCCTGACGTACTGTTAGTACCGGGGCAGTATCAGGAAGTTGACAATTCCCTGGCGGGGACTGCCGGCGAGATTAAGAAGGTTCTCCTGGTCGCCTATAAAAGCGCGGCGGGGACGGCCCCGGCGGGAACCGCGGTACGGGTGCTTTCCGATCTCAAGGCCACTGTCCTATTCGGTTTCGGCAGCCCCGCGGCTATCCTGGCGAAGGCATTCCTGGAACTGAACAAAACCGAGGAATGCTGGGTACTGCCCGTGGCCGCGCCTGCGGCCGCCACGCCCTGGCAGAAAACCTACACGGTCAGCGTTACCACGGTACAGCGGGGCGCGGCGGCGATCACGGTGAACGGCGTGAAGATTGACGCCGCCGCCATCGCTGCCGGAGCGAGCGCCGGGGAAATTGCCGCCGCGATTGTCGCCCGGATCAACAGCGAACTGTGGCTGCCCGTTGAAGCTGAAGCCGGGGAAGCCGGGGCGTTTATCGTCAAGTCCGTCGTAGCCGGGACGGGCGGCAACTTCAACACGGTTACTATCACCAGTGACGCCGCCGGCCTGACGATTACCGCAGGAAATATTACGCCCGGTACTCAGGCCGCGAATGTCAAACCGCTGTTCGCCGCTCTGGGGAACGTCCGTTACCACTATTTCATTTACGATTTTTCCGACGCGGACAATATCGCGGCCCTGGCCGATGAACTCACCAGCCGTTACGGGCCCTGCGCCAGATTGGGGGGCGCGCTTTCGTGGCCCTTTCCGGCGAACTGGGCGGCGTAAACGAACCGGGTACGGTACTGGCCCAGGCGGAAGCGGTGAATAATCCCCACATCATCCTGGTTCCCCGGCTGACCAACCCGCAGCTTCCCGGCGAATGGGCGGCCCGGTGGTGTGCAATTGCCTGCCGAATCCTTGCGGACGACCCGGCGGCCAATACCTACGACCTCACGGTTTCCGGCCTTATCTCCGGCAGGGAACTTGACGCGGATACCCGGCAAACCCTGCTGATGGCGGGGATAGCCACCTATCGTCTGGACACGACCGGTAAGGTGCTGATCGAGCGGCTGGCCACCAGCTACACCGAAAACACCGACGGGGGCCGGGACACCAGCTATCTCGACATCCAGGTTCCCGAAACGGTGGATGCGGTACGCACCTATATCAACGCCGAGGCCAAGAAGCGCTATAAGACCTGGAAGCTGGCCGGGACGGAAGAAAACTTCGGTTCCGGTGCAAAAGTGATGACGGCGGGGATTTTCCGCTCGTTCCTGTGCGAACTGTACCAGGCGGTCTTCATTAAAGACAAACGCTGGTGCCAAGACTTCGACGGCTACAAGCATTCCCTCATCGTGGAAATCAAAAAGGGCAGTAAGTCCTGGCTTGAATATCAACACAACACCAGCCGAACCTGATAGGCCAATTCTACATCGGTGCAGGATTACTGCAATTTAAATAATTAGAGAGGAGAAGTATATGAAACTTGAACGGGTACACCGGGTCATATCAACGGCTTTAGGGGAGCTTCCCCTCCAGGAGGGCGGTTCTACGTTTAAACCCGCCGGAGTCAAGCGGGAAACCAAGGCGGGGGAGGTGCCGGAAAACACGGGCTACACCGAAAAACAGACCTTCGCGGAACTTAAGCTCAAATTGAACGCGGTCGGCAGCATCGGCGTGGAAGAGTTGAGCGATGTGGGCGAGGATACCCTCACCATTTTTACTACCAGCGGCAAACAGTATATGATGCCCGCGGCCTGGGTAACCGAACCGGGGGAATTAGGAGACGCTGAAATCAGCATCACCTATAACGCCGGGACGAGTCCCCGGATGTAGGAGGCGGTATGAACGATCCCTTTGAGCCGCAGATATTCAAACTGCGCATTCCCCTTAGAAAGGGCGAGGTCGAGTACAAAGAACTGACGTTAAAGCCGCCGGTGCTGCGGGACATCCTGCGGACGGACGGCCATGCTCCTGAAAGCGTCGGCTACGCCCGGGCCTTGCTTTCCTCCCTTTCCGGGGTACCGGAAGCGGTACTGGACAGCATGGTGCCGGAGGACTGGGCCGACATCCGGCTTATCCTGGCGATGACCAATATGCGCTTTATGGGCATCGTGAACCTCCTTGATCAACAAGCGGATGACGAAACCAAAGACCCTACGGCGGCGGCGGAACCTACACCGCCGCCGCGTTCCGCGCCGACCTCCGCCGCATAACCTGCGAACTCTTGCAGATGATGCCGTCCGTGAGGTTTGAGACGGTTATGGGGTTTACCTGGGCGGAACTTAAAACCTGGCACGAGGCGGCGTTTGAAGTATACAAAAATATGCGGGGTATAGACTGATGGCGCGGGAAATAACGGCGGGGGTACTGCTCCGCCTGAAAGATCAATTTTCCTCTCAAATCCGGGGTGCGGGGATTTCCGTCCAGGGCTTTGCCGATAAAGCGGCCGGAGCGGCCGATAAGGTAACCAAAGCCTTCTCCGGGGCCGCCGGGACTTTGGGGGGCTTGGGTGTTTCCATCGGAGCCTTGAGCGCCGTCAAGTCTACCATCGATCTGGATAACCGGATGGTCAGGCTCGGCCTGACCGCCAATGCCGATGCCCAGGCCGTCAATAAACTCAAACGGCACATTTTCGCCGCCGCTCAAATGCCGGACATCAAACTCGACACCGATTCACTTATCAGCGGCCTTGAAGTGATAATGACCAAAGTCGGCGATCTGCAATTCGTACAGGACAACGTGCGGAACCTCGCCCTGGCTATCCAGGCATCAGGCGAAAGCGGGGAGGCAATGGGTGCGGTGTTTGCCGAGTTTGCCAAGTTCGGATACACGATGGAAGAGATACTCCCCCTGATGAACGACCTCATTGCCCAGGGCGATCAGGGGGCGTTTACCTTCGGGGAGTTTGCGAAAAACGCCCCGGCGGTATTTTCGGCCTACAGCGCCATCGGTACAACGCCGGAACATATCCGCAAGGCCAACGCCGCCATGCAGATTTTAATGGCGGGAACCAAGAGTGCCGATATTGCGGTAACCGCCCTCAATTCCGCAATGGCTGAATTAAGCGATCCTGAAAAACAAAAAAACTGCGTATGCTTGGTATTTCCATCCGTGACAGCAACGGTAACTTTCGGGACTTTAACGATATTATGTTTGATATTGTTGCCCGGGCCGAGAAGATGGGGAACACAGATTTTTTTGGTACTATCTTCGGTACAACCTCCATGAGCGCCGTCCGCGCGTACATGACCCAGGGCGAACGGATGTATGACGGCCTGGTCAATCTGGGGGACACTGCCGGACTATTGGAACAAAAGTCGGCGACCATGGCGGCTACCCTCAAGGCAAATCTGCAAAACCTGCAAACAGCTTTTTTATCCTTTGCCGACAAGAATCTTACCGGGCCGCTCCATGATCTTACCCTCCTGCTTAACCGGCTGGCGGAGGACCCTAAAAAAATAGAGGAAGGGATTAAAGGTATTACCAGGGCGCTCTTTGCGCTGGGCGCGCTCAGGATAGGGGGCGGCATCGTCTCGTTTATCGCGAATGTGAAGAGTATTTTTTCCAAAGGCAAGGTTGATTTCTCCGGTCTTACCGGAGCCACGGGAGGGGCGGGACTGCCGGTGTATGTCACCAATCTGGGCAGCGGAGGTTCAGTGCCTGGAGGGAACGGGACCGGCTTACCGGTACCCGGACTACCCGCGAAAGGAGTGCCCAAGGGAGTGCCTCAGGCGGTTCCCGCCGCTCCTTCCCTGTTAAGCAAGGCCGGGCCGTATGCGGCGTTTGCGGCTATGGTACTCGCGACATCGATGGCGATTGATAAGGCGGCAACCAAGAACTATCAAGTGGACGGCAAACATCACTCTGAGTGGGGTGAGCAGGCTGAATACGCCAGTTTGTTTGGGGACAGGGCACGAGAGTTGGAGGCCCGAATAGCACAACTCACCATAGAAATACCGGAATATGAAAAACTCCGGGCCGGATTCGGGGCGGATGAACAATTCCAGCATGTCGGGTTCAGCGGTGAATACGAAATGGTTACCCTTGGCGGCTTACGCGCCCGGCTTATCGGATTGCAGGAGGAGATGGCAACGCTGGAATCGTCCGGTATTCACCACACCGCGCATACAGTCAATAACCAGCCGGTCAATGATTTAATTCTGACGCCCCAGGGCCGGTTCAGCACCCATCCTGATGACTATATCATCGCCATGAAAAACCCCGCCGCCCTGATGGGCGCGGGAACTCCGCTTCCAAACCAATTACGCGCCGAAATCCGCAATGAAGTGCGTGCCGTTGAGCGCATCCCTCCGGCTCTTCCGCCGGTCGTCGTAGAAGGCGTCATTGAATTACACAGCGACCTTGCCATTGATGACCGGGGCTACCGTCTTCGTCAGTCGGTTGGTAAAAATACCACACCCTATAAATTCGCGGTCGGAAGCGCAAACAACGCGAGGCTTATCCAATGAGCGATACCGCGCAGTTTGACGCGTCCCTGCCCAGACCATATACCGAAAATTGGCGGGAAGCCTACCGCGCCGACACCGGCGAACGCCCCCGTATGGCCAGTTACCAGACGCCGGACGGTGAAGCGATTCCGTTCGTGCAAAAAAGTTTTCGTTTTTCCGGCGGACAGTCCCAGGATACGGCGGAGTATCCCTTCGGCGGCCTTTGGTCAACCGAGTATCTCAATGAAAAACCTCAGCTGTTGACCGTGGAAGGCTATCTGCGCGGCCCTGCATATATCACCCAACGGAACAACCTGATCGAGGCCTTGCGTGTCCCGACCGATGATGACCATCCCGGCTACATTGATTTGCCGTTCTGGGGGAGGTTCCCGGTTATTGTCGGTGATACTTACGAAGTATCCGAAAGCACCACTGAGCACGGGCAATGCACGATCTCACTCTCCTTTACACGCGCGGGGGTCAGTATCATCGACCGTCAGGATGTGCTGCCTGCTACCGCGGTATTGTTAGAACATGTACTGGCGAATCTGTACATAGCGGCCATTGATGAATTCGAGGCCCGATTAATTGGGAATAACGTATGGGGAGGAGGAGGCACTATCGGCGGCGATGAATCTGACCCCGATGAAGGCGGCGGTGGAGAGGGCGGTGATGAGCCTGACCCTGACGAAGGCGGCGGTAAAGATGACAACGATGAGCCTGATCCCAACGACACGAACGACACCGCGCCGCAGGATAATACGACATTTGCATCCGGTTTTTCCCAACTTAAAACGCAGCTCTTAACTTTTATCGGGAGGATACAGGGCCTCAGAACGACTCTTGACGCTATGACCGGAAAAGTCCTGGGAATGATACAGCTGATTAACCAGGGCATCCGCTCTCCCCGCGAATTGGCAATGGCTCTTTTTAACGCCGGCGCTTCAATCGCGGGCGGTATTCTTGAAATTAAAAACAGCCTAGCTTCTGGTTAATATGACGCTGTATGAACTCATCAAAACTATCGGCGGGAGATTTGGGATCGCCTGTACCGCGCTTCCCCTAAACCAGGGCGATCCCACCCAAAAGGTTGCCGTGTTTTCCTGGGAGAACGAAAGCCCCTGGGCAAAACTTATCACCGAAGCGGACAGCCAGGGCTTTATATTCACCTCGAATGAAGCGGGAGGTCTCTATATCTGGAAGCCCGAAGGCACGGTGAGACAGGAAGGGTTTCATCTGACGGAGGGACGGAATATCAAAACCATCGAGTGGAAAGAGAACGGCGCGGAGCAGTACCATGAGTATATGGTAACCGGCGGCGGCGGCGATCCGGTCAGCGTGATAGATACCACCTGCAATACCAACCGTGTCCTGACCATCAATCTTACCAACCCTGAAGTGGAAGCTGAAAAAATCCTGCGCCGGGCACAGACAGAAATGCGCCGCAGAAAGGAAAACCGCACCACCGTTACCGTGTCGGGATGGGGGCTCTCCGATGTGCAGATAACAACCCTGGGAGAGACAATCAGGAAAGAGATTTTTTGGACGCCGAATTTACTAATCCCTATTAGTATGCCGTCGGTGGGCCTGCAGGCTAATCTGTTACTAGCCGAAGTTGAGCAGGAGGCAGACACAAACCTGATGAGCAGCACGATAACTTTGGTGAATCGGGAGGCATATATATGATCGAACAACTGAGGGAATTAGGAGCGAAGCTGCGCAATATTTTTGTGGTGAGCGAGTTTCAGAAACGCTACGAGGACGGCAGGATACAGGTTAAAACCCACCACAACCGGGTAGTTGAACAAAAGGAAGCATTTCCCTATGGGTTTTATGCCAAGGCGACCAGCGGCAAAAGTTTTCTCTTGTGTCCGGGCGGGAACCTGGACGGCGTTGAGATTTTTCCGGTACAGCCTGGAGACGGCATAACGCCGCCGGAACTGGAAGCAGGCGATGCCGCGCTTTATACGGGGAACGGCGGCCGCATTATCGTGCGGGATACGGGAGATGTTGAAGTTACCAACCGCGATGATGGTAGGTGGATACGGTGTAAAAGAGACGGTACGGTAGAGATCACCGGCAAAGTCAGGGTAACAGGCGGCAGCTTTGAAGCCGGCGGCACGGTTACCCCGAACGGGCACGGCGCCTTGTGCGGCATGCCGTTCTGTGCATATAACGGCGCGCCGCAGACCGGCACGAAATCTTTAGGAACCTAACAATGGCATTAAACGGAACCGGCAGAGAACTGGGCGGTAAGATAGCCGCACTCATTACCGCGCCTGACGCGCCTGAAGATGCACGGCAAAGCATAAAAAAACTCTGGGAAAATATCGGGGAAATAATCGTTACTCACCTCGTTACAAACGCGATTATTCCCGCCGGTATCGGCGTGCAGGTTTCTCCGTCAACCGGATCGGGGAAGACGAACGCGCCGGGGAGCATTCAATGAGCGTGAGGTTGGGCCCGTACTTCTTCATTGGCGCTTAACTCGTACAACTTACAGCCTTCGGATGGTTTGCTCGTCCAGGCCGGTAATTCTGCCGATCAGATCAATGGACAAGCCTTCCTGCAAGGCTTTTTGCGTACGGGCATTGACCGGCTCGTGTATACATCGGTAGGGTATATTAAAAAAACAGTCAATGACCGCAGCAGGGCTCTGTCGATGGGATTTATGCGTTTCGGTACAAATCATCTGATGCCGATGCCGTTTTATCGGATAGGCACATTGTTACAAGAACAGTTCCGCGTCGTATCATTCGGAGCGATGCAATTCGGCCGGTCTCCTCTAGCCCATTATCACGGCGGATTTTCCCCTGATTTGGTACGGCAGGCGACCTCTTTGTTTCACGAATGGGTACAAGAGGTTATTCAGAAAAACGAGGTCATAGCAAAATCGGATGCATGGATAGTAAACGCACTAATCGGGAATAGTAGGTTTCGTGCCCGGTTTGATAGAGCCTTGGTACAGGAGTATATCCTTCAGGACGGACTGCGGTCGAAGTTTGATGAATATTTTACGCGGCGGCTTATAGAGGAAAACAAACTTTTCCCCCAGCTGGAAACGGCTTGTATAAAGTACCTGGTGGGGGAACAAGGATTATTCAAGGGGTTTGAAGGGGTGGTGGAAAATAAACTGCCGGCCAATCAGAGAGTTTATTTTGAATATGAAGGAGTGTAGAATATGAGCGGGATGTATCCCAACAATCAAACAATCGAGATATTCGGAGAAGAGGTACAGTGGCCGGGTGTGGACGGGAATGGGAAATGCACGAACGGCAGCTTTAGCGATCCGATGGTCAAGCCATCGTTCATCCCGGCGCAGACGATCAACCTGATTCTGGACAACCTGGAAGGATTGATCAAAAAGTGTAACGAGGCGCCCAACGCCACGACGGTACAACAGCTTGCGGGCTTGATCACGAACCTGGCGCAAGCGAACAAGATCATGCAGCGAGATGCGCAGGGGCGGGCGAAAGTCGCGGCGCCTGTAGCGCACGATGACATAGCACGCTTGCAGGAGATTCTTGACAGTGCGGCGGGCATCACGTCTGCGGGGTACGGGCTATATTCGACAGTTTTGACCGTGTTGCGGATATTGATAATCTGTATACGTCTTTCCGGGAATCGAAATCCGGCGTGGACTGGAAGGAATCGGTTCAACGCTACGAAGCAAACGCCTTACGGAATATTGTTGATACCCGGCGCAAGCTGCTGGCCGGGGAAAGCGTGCAACAGGGATTTATGGAATTCACGCTGCATGAACGCGGAAAAATCAGGCATATAAAATCAGTTCATATTTCAGAGCGCGTTGTCCAGAAGTGCCTTTGCAATCAGGTTCTGGTTCCTATTCTGTCCAGCGGTCTAATTTATGATAACGGTGCAAGTGTTAAAGGCAAAGGCGTCCACTTCGCCATAAAGCGGTTAATAACGCATC
>JAISNI010000237.1 GCA_031276295.1 Treponema sp. | reverse complement strand
CGGAGCCCCCGTCAATCCAAAAGTCGAGAGGCTGCTCATCGTCCCGCGGGTCATGATGAGGAGCGGTTAAGAATTGTTTATACCAGTACACGGCAGTTTCCATGTCTTTGACACACCCTTCTCCATTTTCATACATTTTGCCGAGCATATATGTACTATACCTGTTGCTCTTTTCAGCCGTAGCCGCGATGGTGAACAATTTGAAGGCCAAATCCAAATCCTGTTTAATGTACCCGCTTCTTAGTATCTTTTTTTCCTCGTTTAAATAATATACATTCCCCGTCTCTTTATACTGTACGCGCTGCCTTTCCAGATCCTTGTTATAGTCGGTTTCGCTGAAATAATACATAACCCCCAGAAGGGCCTGCGCCCTCGTGAAACCCTGTGCCGCGGATAATTCGGCCCACCAGAGCGCTTTTTTCTCATCGCCGGATTCGCCGCCAAAGCGCAGCCGGGACGCTACATTGAATTGAGCCTGGGCGCAGCCTTCCGCGGCTATTTTTATGTAACGCTGTTTCGCGTCTTTATGGTGCTCTTTATACAGGTCAAATAATCTGCCATGGGCATATTTGTCGCCCTGTTTGACCAGGGACACTAATTCGGAGAGGGCGTCCTGGGCGCCTTCTTTGGCCCGATGGTATAATTTCCGGGCGCGGTCTCCCCACTCCATGGCCTGCTCAAAAGCCAGCCTTTCCTCCGGCGTCATCCAATCCTCTTCTTCTTCGAGGCCGTCTTCTTCCGTGGCATCATCTTCTTGCATGGGATTATTATATCGTAGGGGGGACGCATTGTTAAGGGGCCGGATGCCCATGTTTATAACCCCGTCCATATATCAGTATATCTGGAAGGTGATATTATCGTCATGGATTTTTATATCTGTGTAAATTTTTCAACAGAAATGGATGCGAATGGGTTGGAACAATTTTTAGGCGGCTATGTGGGGGAAATAAAAAGAACCGGAACGCGAAATGATTGGGAAAAATTTGACGCAACGGTATTAAAAACCGGAACCAGACTCTATCGGCACAGAGACCGGCATACGGTAATAATCGCGGTAGATGGGAACAATTATATACCCTATCTTGCTCTTCTTGAATAATAATGATAAAAGAAGGATTATCATGGAACGTTTACAAGGCGTCTCAAATACGTTGTTTATCCCGCTGTCTGCCCGTGTTTTTGCTTCAAAAAAGTTTCCCGAATATTTTTATGATGAAAAAGCACTCTCAATGGAAAAATATATTCCGGGCGATAGTATACAAAAAAAATCATCTGAATATTCTTTTATGGCTTCCGTTGCCAGATATTACAATATGGACAATATGGCAAGATCTTTTATCTCAAAACATCAAACGTGCAATATTGTGTATCTTGGCGCCGGGCTTGAGACCGCATATTATCGCCTCAATCTCAATAATCAAAGCGTGTTGTTTTATGAGGTGGATTTACCGGAAGTGATTGATATACGCCGTTCAATACTGGGGGAACATGAAAATGAAATGCTGGTCGGCGGCGATATGTTCGATATGTCGTGGATACATACAATTAATAAATCTTTCCCTTCTTTGCTCATCGTATCCGGCGTTTTTCAGTATTTTACGGAAGATAAAGTCAGACAGTTTATAACAAACATACGGGCTCATCTTAAAGACGTTGAGTTGATATTTGACGCTACCAATGAAACAGGCATTAAATATGCGAATAGCTATGTAAATAAAACGGGTAATGCCAATGCGCTTATGCACTTCTACGTCAATGACGGCCTCGATTTCGCCCGTAAGACCGATACTGTTTTGATAGAAGAACGGGTATTTTTCACGGATGCAAGAAAGATCCTTGCAAAAAAGCTGGGGCTTTACACGCGAATAGCAATGCGGGTTGTTGATAGTAAAAAAAGAGCTATAATAGTACATCTTAAAATAAATTAGATATTGTGTATACTTTTTTATACGCCCACCCATCCTGAACCCCCACACCCAGCCGGATTCTGAAATCGCTTCACGTTCCCCTTATATTTTTTATGGCTCTATTGTATACTATCTTCAAAACCTAAACACACTTCGTGAAGGAGGAATCATGTTGAAGATCATGCGTAATATCGGCATCATGGCCCATATAGACGCGGGAAAAACCACCACAACCGAACGGATCCTCTACTATACGGGGAAGAGCCACCGTATCGGCGAAGTTGACGACGGCGAAGCCATTATGGACTGGATGGAACAGGAGCAACTGCGGGGCATCACCATACAGAGTGCCGCAACGACAACTTACTGGAAGCGGGCGGAAAACGGCCCTCCGTTTCAGATAAATATCATTGATACCCCCGGCCATGTGGATTTTACCGCGGAGGTGGAGCGGTCGCTGCGGGTGCTGGATGGGGCGGTGGCTATTTTCGACGCGGTACACGGGGTTGAACCCCAAACCGAAACGGTATGGCGCCAGGCCGAGCGATACAGGGTACCCTGTATCGGCTATGTAAACAAGATGGACCGGGTGGGGGCGGACTTTTTCCCGGTTCTGGCCGATATACGCGCCAAACTGGGAGCTAATCCTGTCGCGCTTCAGATACCTATAGGCAGGGAATCCGGCTTTGAAGGTGTTATCGACCTTATCGATATGCGGGAAATCCGCTGGGATGCCGCTTCAGACGGCGAAACTATGCTTTACTCGCCCATAGACCCTGCCCGGGAAGGGCCGGCCCGCGAATGGCGTGAAAAGCTCATCGATGCGCTCTCCAGCGTGTCCGACGCGCTTACCGAAAAATACCTTGCGGGCGAAGAGTTTGAGGCCGCTTTCATACGGACGGAACTGCGCAAGGCCGTACTGAACCGCGCGATACTGCCGATCCTTGCGGGAGCGTCGCGCAGGAATATAGGCGTGCAGCCCCTTATAGATGCCGTGGTGGACTACCTCCCCGCGCCGGACGAAGTTCCGCCGGTAACCGGCCATCACCTTAAAAAAGAAGAAGCGGTGGCCGTCCCCTGCGATCCTAAGGGGACGGCCCTGGGACTTGTCTTCAAGATACAGAACGAACGCGAGGCGGGGGCGCTCTGCTATGTCAGGATGTACTCGGGAGCCTTCAAACCCGGTACGGTTGTGTATAACGCGGCCAAGAAAAAGCGGGAACGCGCAAACCGCATCCTGCGTATGCACTCCAACAAGTCCGATCCTATGGAAGAACTTGCGGCCGGCGACATAGGCGTCATTATCGGGATGAAATTTGCCCAAACCGGGGACACCATCGGGAGTGAAGGCTGGCCGGTCGTGCTTGAAAAGATGCAGTTCCCGGAGCCGGTCATTTCGGTTTCCATAGAACCTAAAACGCTTTCGGATCAGGATAAGCTCAAGGAGATACTCGCCCTGCTTTCCCGTGAGGATCCTACCTTTACCACCAGAGAAAACGAAGAAACCGGCCAGCTTATCATATCCGGTATGGGCGAACTCCACCTGGATGTACTTGTTACCCGTATCATTAAGGAATATAATGTGGGTGCCAAGGTGGGACAGCCCCAGGTAACCTACCGTGAATCGGTGGGCAGGCAGGTGGAACGCCGCGAGACGTTCTCGCGGGTAATCGCGGGGAAGGAGAATGCCGCGGCCCTTGTTATGAGCGTCAAACCGGAGCCGCGGGAAACCGGGAACCGGTATAGCTGCGCGGTGAGCGCATCCAAATTGAGGGGGATTCCCGACGCTATTCTTGACGCGGTGGAACGCGGCGTCAGGGCGTCCTTTGCTTCGGGGATCGTCCTGGGTTATCCCTGCATTAACGTCGGGGTTACCCTGACCGACATTGAATACTCCGAACTTACCGGTACGGAGTTTGCCTACGAAGCCTGCGCCAGCCTGGGCTTTGACGAAGCGTGCAGGAGCGCCGATCCGATACTCCTTGAACCTATCATGGCCGTAGACCTGAGTGCGCCCAGGGAATTTGTCGGCGACGTGATAAGCCTTGTTACCCAGCGGGGCGGCCAGGTCCTCAGCATGAATTCCAGGCCCGGGGGCGACGAGATAAGGGCCTTGGCCCCTATGGCTAAAATGTTCGGTTTTATGACTTCACTGCGCAGCGTAAGCCAGGGCAGGGCGAATTTTACCATGGAATTTTCCCATTTTGAGAAAAAGAACGAGAAGGGTGCAGTATGAACTATTATCTGGCTATTGATATCGGCGCCTCAAGCGGGCGGCACATAGTCGGCTGGCTGGAAGACGGGCGGCTGAGAACCCGCGAAGTTTACCGTTTCGACAACAATGCCGAAATGAAGAACGGGCATCTGTGCTGGAATATCGACGCGCTCTACGCCGCGCTGGTGGCGGGTCTCAAACGATGCAAAGACACGGGCATGATCCCCTACAGTCTCGGCATAGATACCTGGGGCGTCGATTTTGTCCTTATCGACGGCGCCGGCGGCCGTCTGGGGGACGCGGTTTGCTACCGCGACAGCAGGACGGACGGCATGGATGCCGAGGTTGAAAAGATCATCCCCTATGAAGAACTCTACAAGCTGACGGGCATAGCCAAGCAGCCTTTTAACACGGTCTATCAACTTACGGCCTTAAAAAAGGAAAGCCCCGAACTGCTGGAAAAGGCCGAGCGCCTCCTCATGATGCCCGATTATCTCCACTATCTTTTAAGCGGCATTGCGTCCAACGAATACACCGAAGCAAGCACGGGGGCGCTGGTCGGCGCGCGGGAAAGGAACTGGAACGGGGACATTATCAAGGCCCTGGGTTTTCCGGTGCGGCTTTTCAGAACGCTTAACCGGGCCGGGGATGGAATCGGCGTTCTTTCAAAGGCGGTCGAAGCCGAAGCGGGTTTTTCATGCAGGATCACGCTTCCTGCAACGCACGATACGGGAAGCGCCTTTCTGGCGGTTCCCGCGGCCGGGGATTCGGTGTATATATCGAGCGGTACGTGGAGCCTCCTCGGTATAGAAAGCACGGCCCCCATCATCACCAACGAAGCGCGGGAGGCAAACTTTACCAACGAAGGCGGGTTTCAGTACCGTTACCGCTTCCTCAAAAACATTATGGGCCTCTGGATGGTTCAGTCCGTAAGAAAGGAACTGGGCAAGGAACAGAGCTTTGACCAACTGGCCCGCATGGCGGAGGATACCGAAAATTTCGGCACGGTGGTGGATGTCAATAACCTGGCTTTTTTTGCGCCTCAAAGCATGATAGGGGCCGTAAAAGAAGTCGCGGCGGAGACGGGGCAGCCCCCTCCCCGGACAACGGGCGAGCTTATGCAATGCCTCTACCGCAGCCTGGCGCTCAGTTACCGCGACGCCGTTACGAACCTTGAACGTATCGCGGGGAAGCGCTTTGGGTCGGTGAATCTGGTAGGGGGCGGCAGCAAGGATGATTACCTTAACCGCCTGACCGCCCGTTTTACCGGCCTGCCCGTGTATGCCGGGCCGGTAGAGGCGACGGTTGCCGGTAATCTTATCGTTCAGATGATAAGCAGCGGGGAATTGTCCGATCTTGCCGCGGCCCGCGGGCTTATTGCGCGGAGTTTTGACGTAAAGCCGTATTAGAGGCATTACAACATGATCAATATATTAGGATTAGGATATTAGGGGAGGCAGTATGACACGTTTTGAAACGGTAAAGGCGCATTATGGGGATTACGGCGTTGATGTCGATAAGGCCCTGAACGCGCTTGCCGGTGTGAGGATCTCCATGCACTGCTGGCAGGGGGATGATGTTACGGGTTTTGAAAACAAGGGGAGCCTTTCGGGCGGGATTGCCGCTACCGGGAACTATCCGGGCAAGGCGCGTAATGCCGAAGAGCTTATGGCGGATATCAAAAAGGCCCTAAGCCTCATACCGGGTAAGCATAAGCTCAACCTCCACGCAAGCTATGCGATAGGCGGGGATGTGCCGGACCGGGATAAACTTGAGCCGAAACACTTTTCGGCCTGGGTCGATTTTGCCAGGGCCGAGGATTTAGGGCTTGACTTCAATCCGACCTTCTTTTCCCACCCCCGGGCGGAGGGCCTGACGCTGTCCAGCCCCGACGAATCGGTACGCCGGTTCTGGATTGAGCACGGGAAGGCTTCGCGCCGTATTGCCGAATACTTTGGGAAGGCCCTCGGTATAAGCGCGCTTAACAACATCTGGATACCCGACGGGTACAAGGATATTCCCGCCGACAGGCTCGGCCCGCGCGCGCGGCTGCGGGCCTCGCTGGACGAGGTTTTTGCCGAAAAACTTGACCCCGCCTGCGTTATCGACTGCGTTGAGTCCAAGGTCTTCGGGATTGGGCTTGAATCCTATACCGTAGGTTCCCACGAGTTCTATCTTGCTTACGCGGCCAAAAACAACGTGCTGTGCCTGCTTGATACCGGCCATTTCCACCCGACGGAGATGGTTTCGGACAAGATACCAAGCCTGCTCCTCTTTTTCGGGAGGCTTGCCCTCCACGTATCGCGGCCCGTCCGCTGGGACAGCGATCACGTGATCATCTTTGATGAAGAACTAAAGGAAATAGCCAAGGAACTTGTCCGCTGCAACGCGCTGGACAAGACGCTGATAGGGCTGGATTTCTTTGACGCCAGCATCAACCGTATCGCGGCCTGGGTAACGGGGATGCGCAATATGCAGAAGGCCCTGCTCTACGCGCTCCTGATGCCGCATGAAAAACTTGCGCGCTTGCAGGAGGAAGGCAACTTTACCGAACTGCTTGTCCTTATGGAAGAATGTAAGTTCCTCCCCTTTGCCGATGTCTGGGAAGAGTTCTGCGTAAGGAACAATGTCCCGCCGCGCGATGCGTGGTTTAAGACGGTGCTGGAGTACGAAAAAACAATTCTGTCAAAAAGGGCTTGAATGTTACGGGGCCGCGCGGGGCCGCGCCGAACTGAACGGGCGGTACCGCTCCCCGTCCCCATAAACTCCGTCCCTTTTCAAAATTTCTTCATCTCCCCCTCATTTTTTTTCACCTAGACTAAAGCAATTCAGCACCTTGCCCCCAATAATAGGGTATGCGTAAACCTCGTGAGCAAAAAGAAAACGGTGTGCATCACGTTACCGTTCAAACAAACCGGGGAGAGAAATCCTTCCTCGACCTCGATGCACAAGCTATGTACAGAAATATCCTCAAAAAGGCCCAGAAAAAGTTCAACTTTACCCTGATAAGCTGTGTGTTTACCGAAAACTGGATTGATCTGTACATCTATGTCGGGACAGGCTGTACCATTTCCGCCATTATGCACTGGGTACAGCCGTTCTTCACCCGCCGGTGGAACAAGAAAAACGGCATGTTCGGCTCATTTTGGCGGGACAGGTTCTTCTCTGAAGTGATAGAGTACATTGAAGAGGTGAAGGAATGGATGGAACAGGTATTTAAGAGGATAAAAGAGAAGCTGTTTAAAGGGAAAGTGAAGATATGGAGTATAAAAGAGTTTATAGCCAAGAGCAGGCCGGGTTCCCAAACCGAAACGGCACAAGCTCTTAACGCATATATGACCGGATAGCATAACCCGCGCGGCCTCGCTGTCAAGTCCTGAAATAGGTTGACAAATATTTATGCAACCCTACGGTGCATTTTTTTAGGCGTTTCATAGTTAAGGGCCAGATGAGGCCGCATGGTGTTGTACAGGAACACCGCCTCACGAACCGCCACCAACGCCTACTTCTTACTCCGAAATGAACAACCAAGCCCATGTCAAGTCCTGAAATAGGTTGACAGATTTTTATGCAACCCCACGGTGCATTTTTTCAGGCGTTTCATAGTTAAGGGCCAGATGAGGCCGCAGGTGTTGTACAGGAACACCGCCTCACGAACCGCCGCTAACGCCTGCTTCTTACTCCGAAACGAGCAGCCAAGCCCATATTCCTGTTTCAATATCCCGTTCAACCGTTCGGCATGGGCATTTTCGTAGCAGTGCATCTCCTCAGTCATGCTTATCGGAAACCCCCGGGCCTTGAGCTTGTCAACATACCTATGCGAACAATACTGACAGCCGCGGTCTGAAT
>JAISNI010000151.1 GCA_031276295.1 Treponema sp. | reverse complement strand
ATAGAGGCGACAGGGCATCCGTCGAGCGTGGTACAGGGGCTAAAGGTGATCAGGAAGCTGGGGAGGTTTGTGGAGTTCAGCGTATTTTCAGGGCCGACGAGTGTAGACTGGTCGATAATCGGGGATCGGAAAGAACTTGACGTATTGGGGTCACATTTAAGTCCGTATTGTTTTCCGTATGTGATAGAGGGAATAGCGAAGGGGATACTGAAGACGGAGGGCGTGATCAGAACGACGTTCAAGCTGGACGAATGGGAGAAGGCGTATGATTACGCGTCCGGCAAACACGGCGACTTTAAAGTAGCGTTTGTACCATAAGATTGTGAGGGGGGCGCCATGAATGCCGGAGCTGTGTTTATCGGTATAGATGCGGGAACCACCGCTATAAAGGCGTCCCTCTACGATCAGGGCCTCGCGGAGATCGGCTCTGTCAGCGCCAAAACCGAACTTTATAATCCCGGCAAGGGCATGTCTGAGATAGACATGTGCGGCTTATGGGATTCCCTCTGTGGAATTCTGCAAAAGCTAAAAGCCGCCCACGGGGAACTGTGGCCCCGTCTGCGGGGTATAGGCATTTCGGGCCAGGGAGACGGATTATGGGCCATAGACAGGAACGGGAAACCCGCGCGGCCCCGCGCGATAATATGGAATGATACCCGGAGCAGGGATCTGGGTATTGAGGAAACGCCCGGCCTTGAGGATCTGCTCCGCAAGGAATGGGCCAACAACATTTATACCGGTTCCATGCCGGCGCTCCAGAAATGGTCCAAAATAAACGAAAGGGATACCTATGATCGGATTTACCGATCCCTTCACTGCAAGGATTGGCTCAATTTCAATCTTACCGGCGAGGCGGTCTCCGATTTTTCCGACATCACCTGTTCTTCGGGGATGAGCCTCAAGACCCTGCAGTACATACCGGAACTTTTTCGCCTGCTGGATATTGAAGAAATGCTTCCTGTCATGCCGCGGGGGGTGGAGCCCGGCGACATAATCGGCAGGGTTTCACGGTCCGCGGCGGAGACCACGGGGCTGCCTGAAGGTACAGATGTGATTGCCGGGAGTATCGACTGTTCTGCGGTTTCCATCGGCACCGATTTTTATAACCGGGGAGAGGGTTGTACGATTATCGGCACGGCTCTGATAAACGAGGTCTGCCTTGGTCCCGATGAAGTAAATCCCGGCGATCTGCGGGGCTTTCTGTTGTACCATGTGGTCAAGGGCCGGTACATCAAGATGATGGGAACCAAAAGCGGTACGTCCAGTGTCGATTATTTAACGAACCTCCTCTGTCCTGGTGAGGAACTGGAAAAACTGGACGCCGAGATAGAGAAACTGCCGGTGGGCAGCAACGGTCTTGTGTTTCATCCTTACCTGTACGGGGAACGGGCGCCTTTTAATAATCCCTACGCTTTTTCTTCCATGTTCGGCATCCGCAATGGTCATAGCCGGTATGAACTGGTGCGGGCCGCTTACGAGGGTTTGGCCATGTCTTTTTATGACTGCTATCAGAGTCTGCCGAAGATCGAGATGCTTTACCTGACCGGGGGCGCTTCCGGGAGTCCCGTGGTCTGCCAGATGTACTGCGATGTGATAGGCCTTCCCGTGCGGCGGCAGACGAACCGCGAGCTTGGTACGCTGGGAATTGCCAAGATGCTTCTGGTTACCCTGGGTTACGCCGGAAGCTACGAAGACATACGGGGCGATTCTTTTATGGAATACGAGCCCGACATGGATCGTCATCGCCAGTACCGGGAACTCTATGAAAAATTTGTCGCGTACCGGAACAGTATGGAGCCTTATTGGCTGCCTGACTCGGGGCGGTAGAGCGGCGGGGAAACAGGATGGGAAAGATAAAAACGGCGGTAACGGCGGTAATCGAGGAAAAATGCCTGCGCGGGCTTGAAAAATTCTGCGAAATAAAGACCGGCGGCCACTGCCGGACCGGGGTTATCATGCAGGAGGATGAACTTGAGAAGTTCGCCGCCGGCGCGGAGATACTCATCGTTGAATTCGAAGAGGTAACGGAGAAGGTGATTAAGGGGGCGGAAAGCCTGCGTCTTATTGTCTGTTCCAGGGGGAATCCCATAAACATAGACGCAAAGGCGGCGGCGGATAGGAATAT
Organism: Treponema sp.; assembly: GCA_031276295.1. Lineage (GTDB taxonomy): Bacteria > Spirochaetota > Spirochaetia > Treponematales > Breznakiellaceae > JAISNI01. The sequence goes on along the minus strand of JAISNI010000151.1, from coordinate 1,058 downwards.
CCCCGTGGTATTTACCCCCGGACGGAACGCCAACGCGGTAGCGGAATTTATTGTGGGATCCATGATAAGCCTCTGCAGGAATTTGGGCCGGGCAAATCACGAGGTACGGAACGGCCGTTTTCTGGACGGTCCCAGGGAGGATGTGTATAAACCTTCGGAAAAGGACGATCTGGTATGGCTTATTGAGGAAAAAGACAGTCCCTACATTACCTACAAGGGTTACGAGATAACGGGAAGGACGTTGGGGTTTGTGGGTTTTGGCGCCATCGGGGTGAGGACCGTGGAACTTCTTGCCGGTTTCAGAATGAAATTTATCGCTTTCGATCCTTACTGTTCCGAAGAACTGGCGGCAAGGCACGGGGTACGGCTGGTAAGCCTGGACGAGGTGTTTTCCGAAAGCGATTTTGTTTCGGTAAATTGCAAGGTTACCAGTGAAACCAGGGGGATGATCGGAAAGGCGCAGTTTGACAGGATGCGCGCAGGCGCCTGGTTCATCAATACCGCCAGGGGTTCTATCGTAAAGCAGAAGGATTTTATGGAGGCTATGGAACAGGGAAAAATCGCCGGTGCCGTGCTGGACGTATTCTGGCAGGAACCCCTGCCTTCAAACCATCCCCTCCTTGGGATGCCCAATGTGCTGATTACCCCCCATATCGCCGGCGCCTCCCATGATGTGGTAAACTATTACTCGGAACTGATTGTGGAAGAGATAGGCAGGTATGTCCGGAAGGAACCGTTTAAAAATGTATTAAACTATGTATGAAGGAGAAAAGAATGAGTAACTATCCAAAAACGATGAAAGCGCTGGTAGCGTACAGCGCGACAGATTACCGGTACGAGAGCGCGTATCCGACTCCCGAATGCGGCGATGACGACATAATCATCAAGGTGGAGGGGTGCGGGATTTGTGCGGGGGACTTAAAGTGCCAGCACGGGGCGGCGATGTTCTGGGGGGACGAAGTACAACCGAGTTGGGTAAGGCCGCCGTTCATTCCCGGGCACGAGTTTTTGGGGAACATCGTAGAGAAGGGAAAGAACGTGAAGGGGTTTGAGATAGG
>JAISNI010000156.1 GCA_031276295.1 Treponema sp. | reverse complement strand
CATGAAACCTGGCCTGATTTGTTCCTTACCGTCTCTGGCGATGTCCCTGATGGTTGAATTCGGAATTGCTGCCTCCCTGGAGGCGGGCCTTGACACTAATTTACGGATGCTGGAAGAACAATGGGGCCGTGATACGGCGGAAACAACCCCGGCGGCCCGGCTTTACGGCCTTATCTACCGGGCCTGCAAAAAGGCCCAAAGAAAAGTCGTCGTATTGATAAACGAATACGACCGGCCCCAGCCCCTCCTGCAAACTATGGACGACGAACAGGCCCAAACCGCTCTCCGCGATGCCCTCAAGGGCTTCTACGGCGTGTTAAAAGCCGCCGATCCCTGGCTCCTCTTGTACCTGCTCACCGGCGTTACCACATTCTTGCAGGTCAGTGTTTTTAGCGATCTGAACCAGCTTGTGGATATCAGCATGGACCGGGAATTTGCCTGCATCTGCGGCATTTCCTCCCAGGAATTGACCGGTACTTTCGATCCCGAACTGCATGAACTGGCGGAAAAAAACGGCCTGAGCTATGACGGGATCCTTGAGGAAATGCAGAAGCGGTATAACGGCTACTATTTTGCCAAGAATACCGGCGGGATGTATAACCCCTTCAGCATACTCAGCACCTTTTCAGGGGGAATTTGCCTATTACTGGTTTAAGACCGGCACGCCGACGTTCCTCTTAAAAAAATTACAGGAGGCGCGCTTCAACCTGCTCCGGTTTACCGGGGGCATTTCCGTCTCTTCCGCATCCATAGACGACTACCGCGGTAATGGCGGCAGCCCGGTCCCAATACTCTACCAGAGTGGCTACCTTACCATATAAGGACTACAACAAACAGTTTGACGAGTATATCCTGGGTTTTCCGAACGAAGAGGTGGAATACGGTATTTTACTTGCTTTTTACACTGATGGGGCAGTACACGGCGGTAGAGGTGCGCAGTGCGGCGGGACGTGCGGACGCGGTGTATGTGTTTGAGTTCAAATTTGCCGGGGCCGGCGGTGTGGAGGATGCCCTTGAGCAGATAGACGGCAAGGGGTATCTGATTCCGTACACGGCAAACGGGAAGAGGCTCGTCAAAGCGGGGGCGGTATTCGGGAAGGAAAGCCGTACCCTTGACGAATGGAAGATAGTTTAAAGGATTATTCTTATCCCCCCGCCTGCAAGAACGGAATGAAAAATTGTTGGATGAAAAGTGGGCCTGTTTCAAAACCCGATTGATTTTGGAACAGGCTCACTTGCTTAATTTGGAGTAAACAGGTAAGTTTAATTATACCACCTTATGGGTATCTTGTTAAGGAGGATTTTATGAGCGCGGTGAATCCCGGAAAATTCTTATCTCCGACTATTCTTGTTCTTGTCATAGTGGGGATTGTTCTGATGACTTTTTTGGGGACAAGTTTTTATATTATTGACCAGGCTGAGGCCGGGGTGATTACGCGGTTTGGGAAATACCATGATACCACGGAACCGGGACTGCATTTCAAGCTGCCCTTCGGCATAGACCGGCACTATGTGGTGAATACCAAGACGGTGCAGACCGAGCAGTTCGGCTTCCGTACCCTGACAAGCGGGATCAGTTCTACCTACACAAGCCAGTTTGGGGAATCGACCATGCTGACAGGCGATCTCAATATTATAGAGGTAGAATGGATAATCCAGTACCGTATTGTCGATCCTAAAGCCTGGACTTTCAACGTGCAGGAGAGAACCGCCACTATCCGCGACGTTTCCCGTTCCGCAATCAATATGCTTGTAGGGGACCGGGCCATCATGGATATCATGGGACCGGGCCGGAGCGCGATTGAGACCTCCGCAACGGTCTTTATGAACGAGACTTTCAGGGGCTACGGCCTTGGAATCGATGTAATTGCGGTAAAGTTGCAGAATATCGACCCGCCTGCCGGCGTACAAGAGGCTTTCGACGATGTGAATAAGGCGGAGCAGGATATGAACCGGCTTATAAACGAGGGCCAGCAGGCTTACAACGCGGAGATACCCAGGGCGCGGGGCGTTGCGGCGCAGCACATCCAGGAAGCCCAGGGCTACGCTACCGAGCGGGTGAACCGTGCAAACGGCGATGTCGCGCGGTTCAATTCGGTGTACGAGGAGTACCGGAAGGCCCCCGATGTTACACGGCAGCGGCTCTACTACGAAATGATTGAAGAGGTCTTTAAAGACGACACGGGAACGGTAATCATAGACCGTCATTTTGATAATTTCCTGCCCTTGCGGGATTTAGGCTCATCGGGTACAGGAGGCAAGCAATGAAAAAAGTTCTGACCGTTATAATAGTGATTCTGGCCGTCGTTCTTGGAATCTTCATAATCGGCCCCTTCTATGTAATAGATGAAGGCCAGCAGGCGGTTGTTGTGCAGATGGGACGCATTACCGATGTGATCACCGATGCGGGTTTACATCTGAAAGTTCCGTTTATAGACGAGGTAGTTAAGTATCCCAAGCGGATCATGGCCTGGGACGGCGAGGCAAAGAGTATGCCCACCAGGGAAAAGCAGTATATATGGGTTGATGTTACCGCGCGCTGGAAGATATCGGACCCTAAAAAGTTCTACGAATCTATCTCGACGATTGACGCGGCCTATCAGAAGCTGGCGGAAATTATCGATTCCGAGGTGAGAACCGTGGTTGCAGGTAATTATCTGCGCGAATCCGTGCGGAATTCGGACATTATCCTGGAAAACGCCAATACGCCGGACAGCTTGGGGCTGGGGGACAGTCTGGAGGCCGCACAGATATCCAACCTGATACCGGCTTCTCCGGCCGCGCATGAAAAGATTCAAAAGGGCCGGCGGAAAATGGCCGAGGAGATACTTGACCGGTCGCGGCGTATGGTACCCGAATACGGGATAGAGCTTATCGACGTGGTTTCCCGCCAGATACGGTACACGGATGAACTTACCCAGAGCGTTTATGCCCGTATGATAAAGGAACGGAACCAGATAGCCCAGGCTTTCCGCTCGGACGGAGAAGGCAAGAAAGCCGAATGGCTTGGCAAGATGGACAATGAGCGGCGTTCAATCGAATCGGCCTCATACGAACAGTCCGAAACTATACGGGGTGTCGCGGACGCCGCAGCCGCACGCATCTACGCGGAAGCCTACAACAGTGATCCCGACTTTTATAATTTCTGGCGGGGCGTAGAATCCTACAAGGCCACGCTGCCCCAGTTCGACAAAACCCTGTCCACCGATATGGATTACTTCAGGTATCTCTACTCACCCAGGGGAAGATAGGAGCCTGTTGCACTTCGTGGATTTTTTGCATCGGGCCTTTGGTCCGCTTTATGCAAAAAATCCTGGTAAGCGGGGCGGTTTGCGGAAAGCCGGCCGCCTTCCATACTCCCGTATCTTCTTCATTAAGGAAGGCGTTTATGGCTCGAATCTTTCAGTTTGAACATGAAGGGGCTACCGTATTGGGCTTTGACACGGGCCTCGATGCCCAGGCCTTTGCCCAGGCAAAGATTGCCCAGTTTATCACCCAAGGCGGGTACATCGTATATCCTGATGAAAAAATTGAAGAGTGGTATGCCCGCGGGGTGATCGAACGGAAAACAGTCGCAACAGAGGACACGATGGTCGTTTGGGGGCCTGCCTTTCCGGGTGAACGCTTCGATCTCTTCATATCGGGCAGGGAAGATGCGTCCGTCCGCCTTGAGGGGCTACGTTTCTGGATCCGCGCCCGTATGCTGCTTGAACAAGCGCGTTCGGAGACAAAGGGCCGTACCCAGGGACTTTCGCGGGAGAGCGCCCCGCCCTACCCCTGGCCGGCCGGGGCGCTCTATGTATCGGCGCCCTCTGAAACCTATCCTCACGGCTGCCTGCTTTTCCCCCCCGAGCGTCTCCTTAAACGCTGTATCGAAGTGGACGGAACTGGAGCCTGGATAGACGGCGCCGAGCGGTGGGTCCATCCCGATCTTGAAGGAGAGGTGGCGGCGGCCTTTGCCGCGGGAACCATGCTCTACCGCATACTCTGCGGAACGCCGCCCTTTCAGAGCCGCGATTTCGATACCCTGCGGGAGGATATACGGGAGGGCGTGTTTCTGCCGCCTCATCTTGCCTGTCCGGGCATTATAGAAGAAGCCGCTCTTATTCTGAACGAAACGCTGGCTGTAAAAAGAGAGCCCCAAAGCGGACCGCATACGGGGGGCGGCGGCATCACGGCGGCGGCGGTAGCTTCCTTTTCGCAGAATAACCGGATGGACAAGGGCCCGGTTCCGGCAGCCCCCAGCAAGGGGAAGGCCGGAGAGGGCCTCGGTAAACTGGCCGCCCTGCTGGGGGACGGTTCTCAAAGCGTGGATTCTTTTATCCGCAGTCAAAGTGAAGAGGAAGCGCGCCGTCTTGAAGCGGAGAGAGAGCGGTACATTAAGACCAGTACCAGGAAAGTGAATACCAAACGATTCCTGAGACGGAACAGGACGGCTATCGCCCTTACCCTGGGCGCGGTATTGCTTGCCGCCCTTATTTCGGGCAGTATAATAAAGACCCGGATGGAACTGCCGACCACCAGGGGGATGACCGGGGAAGAGGTCGTAATGACCTACTACGGGGCTTTCGGCACGCTGGACCATACCCTGATGGAAGCCTGCGTTATCAATAAGGCGGGAAAGGGCGATATAGAGATGATCACCAATCTTTTTGTGATGAGCCGGGTTCGCATGGCCTACGAAACAACGGGCGTTCAGGTGATCCCCGCACAGCGATGGATAGACGAAGGCTCCCCCTCTACGGAGAATATGGTCTTCGGCGTTTCCGGCCTGAGCATGACGGAACTGAGCAGGGGAGAATCGGAAATACGTTGCCGCGTTTCCTATACGCTCTGGGCGCCGGCTCACTATTTCCAGGACTCTGAGGAAAGCCCGCCTGGAGAAAACCCCGCGGCCCAGGATCAGTTGCAGGCGCCTGTGGGAATCCTCCATACCGATGAAGTTACCCTTACCTTTTACAAGGATGCCTGGCGTATCTCCGCAATTACGCGCAGCAGAGGGTAGGCGATCTCTTAGGAACCGCGCAGAAATAACATGACCTATTGGTCATGTTATTTCCTTATTGCGCAAGCAATTAGAATAAAATGCAAGGCATTTTATTCTTGCGCGGGTCCTTACAAGCGAAGGATTCTTTCCCGTATCCGCGCGGCTAAATAGAATGAACCGGTCCCCAAAACCGGAAGCCTGCCTTTCAGCCCTATTTCCAGGGCGGTTTCTATAGCCCGGTCTGTTTCCGGTATGCAGACTATCTCCCGCATTCCATCTGGAGAAACCGCCTCACGCTTGAAAACCGCGCATACTTCATCGGGATCGCTTTTCTTGAAGGTTCCCGGCAAGGTGATGATGATGCGGGAGAAGTGCGGGATCAGCGCCTTTGCCATAGACGCCGCGTCTTTGCCTATCGCGCAGCCGAAGAGGAGTATTCCCCCGTTTCCGTAGAGTTCCGCAAAGGTAGCGGCGCAGAGGGCGGCGCTTTGGGCGGTATGGGCGCCGTCGATTATAAAGGGCGGTTCTTCGAGTATACGCTCGAAACGCGCGGGAAGGCTGAAAGAGGCAAGCCCCGTGCGGACCGCTTCTTCACCGATACGGGGAAAGGCGGTTTTTACCGCAAGCACGGCAAGGCCCGCGTTGTATGCCTGGATAGCGCCGGGAATAGGCAGGGAAAGCTCCAGCGGTTTGGAGAAAAAGCCTTCCCGTTTGAAACGCAGGGTAAAGGCCGTTCCCTGCTTGTCAACACGGAGGGCCTCCGGTTCGGCGGTTTCGGGCAAATAGATGAGCTGCGCGTGGTTTTGTCCGGCCCGCCGCCTGAAAACCTCCAGGGCTTCGGGCGCCTGGCGTGAAAGCGCGAGGGGCTTTTCCCGCTTGATGATTCCGGCCTTTTCTCCGGCTACGGCGGCTATGGTATCCCCCAGGTATTCCGTATGTTCAAGCTCTATGGGGGTGATAACCGAGACAAGGGGGTTTACGACATTGGTTGCGTCAAGCCTGCCCCCTATCCCTGTCTCTACCGCCATCGCGCCGCACGCGGATATACGGGCGCAGAGGAAGAAAAGGAGCGTGAAAAGTTCAAAGAAGGTAGGCATTTCGCCCGTATCGGATTCCGTACCGAAAAGACGGGCGTATCCCGCCCGGTGAGGCAGGTCGTCCGTAAGCTCTTTAAGTTCCCGGCCTGCTTCCAGATAGACGGCTTCTTCAAAGAAGCCGTTGGGCCGGCTTATCCTTTCTCGATAATCGCTTACATGGGGCGAGGCGTAGCGCGCGGTTCTGATACCCGCAGCCTCAAGAATTGCGGCCGCCATGCCGGTAACCGATCCCTTGCCCTTGGAACCGGCTATGTGTAGAGCCGGAGCGCACAGATCGGGTCTGCCTGCAAGATAGCAGAGAAACTCCATGCGGTCAAGGCGGAAGATACGGTTCATATTCTGTTTCCCCTGAATATGACCGCGTTCAAAGTTGATAAACCCTGCAATCCAGTCAAATACATCGGCGGAAGAGGTAAAATCATTGTTCATCGGCATTCCCCCTAAGCAGCCGGCGGCGTTTGCCGGAGGCTGTTTAATCGGCGGCAAAATCGTTATGTACCTGCATGGTATAGTATATATGCTACTGTACCAGGTTTTGGAAAGACAGGAAAGGGATCGGCGTAGGCGAAACCGTACCCGCGCCGCCGGAATCTTCCTCGTCCGTGCAACGATTTAGGATACCGGAACGGCAAAAAACATCAGGCCTTTCCCTTATAGTACGGGATAAACGCGGGAGTATTGACTTTCTCAAGGATACTCCTCTATACTAATCTCAATAAAAATGTTATAACATTTTTATGTCGGAACAAAGGAGATTATGAAGATAGTAATACTCGACGGATATACGGAAAATCCTGGCGATCTAAGCTGGGATGGATTTAGGGCATTGGGTGAACTGACCGTTTATGACAGGACGCCTGGAGAGGATATTATAGAAAGGATTGGCGATGCCGAAGTGGTAATCATCAATAAAACTCCTATATCCAGGGAAACGCTGGAGGCATGTTCCGGTATACGGTATATCGGCCTACTGGCCACGGGTTACAATGTCGTGGATATAGAGGCCGCTCAAGAACGGGGCGTAACGATTACCAATATACCGGCTTACGGTACCGCAGCGGTGGGGCAGTTCGCCATTGCTCTGCTGCTGGAAATCTGTCATCACATTGGACACCATAATAAAGAGGTGCACGAGGGCCGTTGGGAGAAAAATACCGACTGGTGTTTCTGGGATTATCCCCTTATAGAACTGGCGGGAAAAACTTTGGGAATTATTGGTTTTGGCAGGATAGGACAGACGGCAGGCGCAATAGCAAAGGCCCTTGGAATGCGGGTTATCGCCTGTGATGAAATACAAAACGAAACCGGACGCGTTATCGGAGAATATATGTCATTGGAAACTCTGCTCGCGCAGTCCGATGTTATCAGTTTACATTGTCCCCTATTCCCCGCTACCCAGGGAATAATCAACAAGCATACTATCGCCAAGATGAAGGATGGGGTAATTCTTCTGAATAATTCCCGGGGGGCATTGATTGTGGAACAGGATTTGGCGGACGCCCTCAATTCTGGGAAGATATACGCGGCGGCTCTGGATGTGGTTTCTACCGAACCTATCAGAGGGGATAATCCTCTGCTTAAAGCAAAAAACTGCATTATCACCCCTCATATTTCCTGGGCATCCAGGGAAAGCCGGCAAAGGCTTATGGATATTGCCATAGATAATTTAAGGGCCTACCTGAAAAATGAGCCTCAAAATACTATCAGTAAATGAGCCTCCACGGAACAGGGCGCGGACCGATGAGGGGATTTTTGAATAAATAAGAGAGAAGGAGAACTTTATGGAATATAATAATCTGCCGGGAACCAGTGTAAAAGTTTCACAGATGTGTCTGGGCACTATGATGTTCGGCGATCAGACCGGTGAAGCCGATTCCCTTGCAATTATTGATTATGCCTTTGATGAGGGAATTAATTTTTTTGATACCGCCGCTTCCTATATTGGAGGAGGCGGTGAAAAAATAATCGGCAAGGGGCTTGCGGGGCGGCGGGAAAAAATCATTATCGCTACCAAAATATTTTATCCTGTCAGCAATGAACTGAACGACAAGGGCCTTAACCGGCGGCATATTATAGCATCGACGGAGGCTAGTCTTAAAAGATTGCATACCGATTATATCGATCTGATGTATATGCATGCTCCTGATTATGACACCGAGATGGAAGAGACGCTGGATACCTTCACCACGTTGATTCGCGCCGGCAAGATTCGCTATCTTGGAGTCAGTAACTTCGCCGCATGGCAGATAGCCGATATTCTGGCGCTTTGTGATAAACGGGGGTATATCAAACCTGTTATTTCCCAGAATGTATACAATGCTTTAATTCGGGATGTTGAAAGAGAATTATTGCCCTGTCTAAAGGCCCATAAAATGGGTATGGCGGTTTATAATCCAATCGCGGCAGGGTTGCTTTCAGGAAAATACCGATCCAGGGAAATCATGGAAAACACCAGGTTTGCAAATAAAAAACTTTACTATGATAGGTACTGGACGGATAAAAATTTCAAGGCCGTAGAACAACTTTCGGATATTGCGGAAAAATACGGCCTTTCTCTTCTGGAATTCGCCTTCCGTTGGTGTAAATCCCGATCTGGAGTTACTGCTGTTATAAGCGGAGTCAGCAGGCTGGAACAGTTACGGCAAAATGTTCAACTGTTCAATAAGCCGGTACTTACGGGTGAAATTTTAAAAGCCTGTGATACCGTATGGGAAGAAATGGAGGGGAAAACCTTTCTTTACAACCGATAAGGAACTGTACAGAAATAATATTTATGTACAGTTCCTACGGAATCACTTCAATTTCCGGGCGGTTGTTATCATATCGTCCTTCGATGGATTTTTGCGGTTCTTTTTGGAAACCTCAATGATAAGTTCGTAAAGGTTGACTTTTTCCGCTACCGCCGTTTCCTTAAAGAGCCCCAGAAAGTTGGAATGGCATCCGGCAAATCCCAGGATAAGATCCTGGGGGCTGACTGCGGCTTTGTAGCTGTGTTCTGCCATAGCCGGGGCCAGTTTGGTATCAATAAATTCAAGCAATCCGAAAAGATTGATTTCTTTCAATTTTTGATCCCGTTGGAACAATGCTGCCGCCAGTTCGGTGGGTAAGTTTCCGGCGCTTCGGGCCATGCCCAATAAACCGCAGTCAAGTTCACAGGCGCCGTTTTTTTCGGCGGCCAAAGCATTGGCTGCCGAAAGTCCCAGATTATTATGGCCGTGGAAACCTACCGGGATAGAAACGGCTTCTTTCAGCGCTTCCACATATTCGCCTACCTGATAGGGGGTCATGGTTCCCGCGGAATCCATAATAGTTATGGCCCCCAGGCCCCAGTCCTCAAGTTTTTTTGCCTCCTCTGCCAGGTCTTTTGCCGAAAGGATATAACCTTTCATAAGCGAATAACGGGGAAACATATTGTACTTCCGGATCAGGGTAATGCCGTTTTTTGCGGCGTCCCCGTCTCCTGCATTGGCGCCTATTCGTAGAAATTTTATTCCCCTTGAAGCGGCCAGGGCGATATTTTTTTCGGTCGTATTTTTAACGCCCGCAAACATACCGATTTCTCCCCGGTGCAGAAAAGGCTGGACAAGATCCAGATATTCCATATCGGTAAGGGGGGCTGTTTTTCCATCCGCTTCATAAGCGCCGATACCATACGCGTTGCCGAATTCAATCCGGGTAATATTGTTGTCCAGTAAACCCTGTAGTATCATTACCGTCAGATCCTTGGGGAATCCATTCCCCAATACATTCCCTCCGTCCCGCAGGGTACAGTCAAATAATTGCATAGCTCATTCCTCCTGGTTTTTGCCTGTTCTATAAGTCGAAGGCCGTATGGTATTTCTCACCTAATTGCTTCAACTCCTCGTAAACCGTTTCCGGAACGGTAATGCCTTTCTCCCTCCGGTCGGCTGCCCGCTTCCACTCGATTTCGCCGGGCATAAAAATTTCCGTTACGCCGGGATTCTTGGGGAGCACCTTAATCTCCTGCTTTATCTGATCCACCCTTTTTTTGAAGTCCTCCGGCGGTAAAAATTTAGAAATATCAATACAGGAGAAGATGTGGCCTACGTTCTGAGGATTTACAAAATCATGCCACATATTCCCAAGGTGAGGCCCAAAATAGGCGCCGCTTAGAGCGCCGCAGAGAATATCCACAAACAGGGCTATTCCATATCCTTTGGGGCCGCCGATGGGTAGTACGGTTCCTTTCATCCCTTCATTGGGATCAGTCGTAGGCTGTCCTTCGGCGGTCATTGCCCAGCCTTCGGGAATGGGCTTGCCGAGTTTGGCCGCCAGGATCAGTTTGCCCATTGCGACTACGCTGGGAGCCATGTCCAGAATAATGGGCTGCGCGCCGGAAGGTGCACTGATAGCTATGGGATTCGTTCCCATATAGGCTTGGAAACTTCCCCAGGGTGCAATGTTGGGCGGGGCGTTGGTGGCGGTTATTCCGATCATGTTCTGTTCCGCCGCCATTTTTACATAATAGTATGCCATCCCGTAATGATTGGAATGGCTCACGGTGATAAAACAGGAACCGTTCTGTTTTGCCTTATCAATACACATCTGCATAATCCGTTTTCCCGCCACCATACCCATAGAATTACACGCGTTAATTGCCATGGAACCAGGGTACTCCTTCTCAATCTCTATCCGGTAAACAGGGTTTACCACCTTTTCTTCCAGCCGTTTGAGATAGATAGTCATTCTGCTGACCCCGTGGGATTCCACGCCGCAGAGATCCGCCTCTACCAGGCAGTCGGCAACGATTAAAGCCTCATCTTCAGGCATTCCCTGTGTCTGCAACAAACGCTGACAGTAAGCCCGCAACGGTTCCCAATTTATAAGGTGTGTTTTCATATTCCTCTATATATACTGGTTATATATTACCTTCAGGTTGGTGAAGAAATCCTTATTGGTTGTTCCTATCGAAAAAGGCCCCAAACCGGACATTTTTATTCCCCCGAAGGGCATAAAACTTTCACTTACCGAACCATGATTGATGTGTACCATACCGGATTGGCTTTCCCGCATGAATGTATAAATATTCGCCTGAATATCGGTGAACACGCAGGATGCAAGACCGTACTCGCTGCTGTTGGCAACTTCCAAGGCTTCCTCAAAGGAATCAACCCGCTGTACCGTCAGTACCGGCCCGAAAATTTCCTCCCTGGCTACCGACATATCGGCCGTAACGCCGGTGATGAGCGTGGGCTCAATGTAGAATCCCTTATCGTATACGCCGCCTGAAAGCCGATTCCCTCCAACCGCTATGTATGCTCCCTGTTCCCGGGCTTTCTGAATGTATCCCATTATCGAATCCCCTGCCTTTTTATTAACCACAGGGCCGATAGTTGTGCCTTTTTCAAGCCCCGGCCCAAGTTTGTATTCTTTACAGATAGCGACGATCGCTTGTTCCAGTTCCTCCGCCTGCTGTCGTTTTACCAGCACGCGACTGACGGCGGTGCAGCGCTGCCCTGCATTGGCAAAAGCTGCCGCAGCGATAGATTTTGCCGCGGTCTTTATGTCCGCATAATCATAAACGATAGCGGGATTTTTACCTCCCATTTCAAGCTGTACCTTGACAAAGTGTTCGGCGCCAATCTTATTTATCCGCCGGCCCACTACGGTAGAGCCGGTAAATGTAATACCCCTGACAAGAGGATTACCGCAGAGGGTATCCCCAATCTCACTCCCCCTGCCGATGATAAGGTTAACGACGCCTGAAGGGAAGCCGGCCTTTTCAATCAGTTCCAGTAGCAGCACGCTGCACCAGGGTGTATCGGAGGAAGGTTTTAATACCACCGTACAGCCCGCCACGAGTGCGGGGATCATTTTACGCAGGGGGGTGAGAAGGGGGAAATTCCAGGGAGTAATGGCGGCTACGACGCCGATGGGTTCCCGCACTACCGTATTGGTAACCCCCTGGCGTTCGCTGGGGAGGCTTATTCCCTGGAGCCGCGTGGCTTCACCGATGACATAGCGGCATTCCTTAACCCCGCGGGATGGCTCTCCGACAGCTTCTGCCAAGGGTTTGCCCTGTTCCATACAGAGGCATTCCCCCAGATAATTGGTCTTTTCATCCAGAAGCGCGACAAAGCGTTCCACGTACTGCGCCCGTTCCATGGGCAGCAGCCTGCTCCAGGTAAGAAAGGCTTTATGGGCGGCCAGTACCGCCGCATCAGTATCTCTTGGCTCCGAAAGCGGGAATCTGCCGATTATCTCGTCGTAATCCGCGGGATTGTGTATGTCATAATACTTTCCGGAAGATGTCCATTTTCCATCAATAAAATTTTCATAGGTATTGCTCATTTTTTCCTCCAATTCAATAATATTCCAATCAAATTCACTCAAGTCCGTTCATGGCATTGATACAGATCCGAATCAGATCCGCTTCGTTTGTCTTTCTGGGATTGGATTTTACGTTATCGCTCTTCACAGCCTTGGCGGCAATTTCAGGAAGCTCGGACTCAGCCACGTTCCATTTTTTTAACCCTTCGGTAATGCCGATATCCCTGAGCAACTCCTTAACGGCCTTGACGGATTTCTTTGCCGCTTCCATTTCGGTCAAGCCCTGAACCTTCTCGCCGAAAATCCGGGCGATTTCGATGTATTTTTCAGGAACGGCAGGAAGGTTAAATTCCATAACCCAGGGCAAAAGAATAGCGTTTACCCTTCCGTGGGGAATATGGTATTTAATACCCAGCGGAATGGCCAGGGCATGGGCATTCCCCAGGCGGGTAATATTAAAAGCCATAGCCGCAAGCATACTCCCCATTATCATGTCCTCTCGGGCCTGCGTATCCTTCCAGTGCCATACAGCCTGGCGCAGGGAACGGGCTATCAGTTTAATCGCATGAAAGGTCGTAGCTTCGGCAATGGGCTGACAATTAGTGCTGGTATAGGATTCCATCGCATGTACCAGAGCGTCTATTCCGGTAGCCGCCGTTATTCCCGGTGGAAGCGTTTCGGTTAATTGGTAATCCACAATTGCCATGCTGGGCATCAAATTCCAGCCGCCTATGCTCAATTTAAGGCCACAGGTTTTGTCGGCAAGCACGGACCAAAAAGTCGCTTCGCTACCCGTACCGGCGGTAGTAGGGACGGCGATAATAGGCAGGGGCTGAACCGGTACTTTGCCGAAGCCCACATAGTCAAATATCTTTCCGCAGTTTGTACCCATGGCGGCAATAGCCTTGGCACTGTCAAGGGCGCTGCCTCCGCCGGCGCCGATAACTCCCTGAGCGCCGAAATCCTTGAGCATTTTTACACCAGCCTCAATACCCTGAATTGTTGGTTCAGGTTCAACCTCCGAAAATACGGTGTAAGAGACGCCCGAATCCTTTAGGGATTTTTCCAGCCCGCCTAATACACCTGCATCCAATACTCCCTTGTCTGTTACCAAGAGAACCTTACTTAATCCCAGTTCCTTGATTTTCTCGCCTGTTTGCAAAGCCGCCCCGCCGCCGAAGAACAATTCGGTGGGCAGTTTGTAGGTACAGATCATAATTCCCCCTTACCATAGATAATTATGGATAGCAGTTTCCTGAAAGCCGGTTTCAAAATTCGGTATTTTGAAACATCCCTCCGTAAAAATAAAACTTCCCGTTTTGGGAAAGATTCCCGCTTCGGGAATTCTTCCATGCTTTACAGAGGGCGCATTATCATACATACCGGCAGATGAACCGGCATACAATCCTCATTTCACCGTATCACAGGCAAAAATCGGAAGGTTTTCCCGGCTGACAGCGCCGTGCGGCGTGTTACGAATAAAAACGCCGCCGTACTCCATACAGATAGTAATGCAAAGACCGTGCCAGGCTTTGGAAGATGCGCTTAATGTGAGTTCGATAAGGGGAAAAACACGGGGCTCTAAGAGTTTGATATTCTCGAACCCGTCCCTGGCTTGGGGGCCTTCCATGCGGCAACAGCAGGCCGATGGTATTCCGGCGCATGACGGCAGATAGTTGTCTCATTCTATAAGCCTGTCCCTGTAATCAGTTATTTGCCTTTTGCCCCCACAAGTCTGTCCCCTGTAATCAGTCCTTCACATCCCCGTCCCCGTGAACTCCGTCCCCTTTCAAAATTCCTTCATCTCCCCCTCATTTTTTTTCATCCAGACTAAAGCAAATCAGCACCTTGCCCCCAATAATACACTATGCGTAAACCTCGTGAACAAAAAGAAAACGGTGTGCATCACGTTACCATTCAAACGAACCGGGGAGAAAAATCCTTCCTCGACCTCGATGCACAAGCCATGTACAGGGCTATCCTCA
>JAISNI010000153.1 GCA_031276295.1 Treponema sp. | reverse complement strand
TATGCTGGAAGGCTGTTACTATAATTACGAAACCCAAAGGACAGAAAAAATTTAACCACCAACTATGGCGCCCGTTTTAAGAAGGCCGCCACGTACATGGGGCCCATGCCCTGGCAGGCATCGGGCAGAATGAGCCACCCGTGATTTCGGCTGGATTTTTGTTACTAGGCAACAGGCTTACATGATTGACCTTTTCCTTCTTCTCATAGTATAATTTTTTTTATCCTGTATTAAACTCTATGGTTAAAGCGGGATCATATCAGACAAAGGAGAACGCGAAGTGCCTTGTGGAAGAAAGCGTAAACTGAGAAAAATCGCAACTCATAAACGGAAGAAGAAGCTCCGGAAAAATCGGCATAAGAATAAATAGTACCGGAAAATGCTTCCCCGCAAGGCCGCGGACTTTTTACCGCGGCTTTTGTACATTTATGTGTGTTGGAGCTTTTTTGGGTATATATTTTAGGTATGTATGATGATAAATCTCTATTAACTCAAATTCATTGCATTGACGATCTAAGAAAGTTTTGTCAGGGCGAATTAAACAGGCTTGCAGATGAAATCCGTGAAACCATCATATCTACCGTAAGCAGAAACGGCGGACATTTGGCATCGAATCTGGGAGTGGTGGAACTTACCATTGCCTTGCACCGTGTTTTTAACTCACCGGAAGATAAGATTATCTGGGATGTAGGGCATCAGTGTTATACTCATAAACTCCTTACAGGGCGGTTGGAAGCGTTTGCGGACCTCCGTAAACAGGGGGGTATTGCGGGTTTCCCCAAGTTGAGCGAAAGCCCGCACGACGCCTTTAACACAGGCCATGCTTCTACTTCAATTTCCGCGGCCCTTGGTATGCTGGTAGCCTCGCGCATACAGAGTGAAAACAACCGTGTTGTCGCCGTAATCGGGGACGGCGCGCTGACCGGAGGGCTTGCCTATGAGGCGCTCTCCCATACGGGGCAGCTTGGCCTGCCGCTTGTTGTCATTCTCAACGATAACAAGATGTCCATAAGCCCCAATGTAGGCGGGCTTTCCAAGTATTTAAGCCGCCTTACCCTGAAGTCCCGTTACCAAAATTTCCGCCGTAAATTCGATGCTATGGCCCAGAAACTGCCCTTCATAGGTCCCGTCTTCTTTGACTTGGTGGTCCGCCTGAAGCGGGCGGTAAAAGCCGTCTTCTATACCGATAATTTCTTTGTGGACCTGGGTTTTGAGTATGTAGGTCCTATAGACGGCCATCAGATACCGGTTATGGAGCAGGTCTTTCGTGATGTACGCAAGCTGGAGCGTCCGGTAGTGATCCATGTGATCACCCGGAAGGGAAAAGGGTACGGTTTTGCCGAGGATGACCCTGGAGCGTATCACGGTGTCGGTTCCTTCTCTATCGCAGGCGGTCTTAAAGAAGGCGCTTTAAGCCGCACCTTTACCCAAGCCTTCGGTACTGCCCTGCTCGACGCGGCGCGGCGGGACGGCAGGGTAACGGCGGTTACCGCGGCAATGGAAAAGGGGACAGGGCTCTCTCCGTTTAAGGCTGAATTCCCCCGTCGGTTTTTCGACACCGGTATAGCCGAAGGCCATGCGGTAACCTTTGCAGCCGGCCTTGCAGCAATGGGGCTGCGTCCCGTCGTTGCAATCTACTCCACATTCATGCAGAGAGCCGTTGATCAGGTGATCCACGATGTCAGCCTTCAACATCATCCGGTGGTGTTCGCCCTGGATCGGGCCGGACTTGTAGGGGAAGACGGCGAAACCCACCAGGGTTTCTACGATATTAGCCTCTTCCGCCCGCTTCCCGATATGCGCATCCTTGCGCCGGCTGCGGAGGTTGAGCTTTCCCTCATGCTGAACTGGGCGCTGAACTCTCCGGGCCCCAGCATAATCCGTTATCCCAAAGGCGCCTGCCCCAGCCTGTCCCGGGAGGAGGAAGCGGCCTTTTCCCAGAGCTTGAGTGAAGGCCGCGGCGTGTTCGTCCGGCAAAGTTTAGACTCCGCGCCCTCCCTCTGTATCGCCTTTACCGGCAGCCTCTACCCCCAGGTACGCAATGCCGCAGATTTCCTTGAATCCTGCGGTCTACCCGCGGATCTCTACCACCTGCGTTTTCTAAAACCCCTTGACGAGGATTACTTCTCGTATATTTTTGCCCCCTACGGCACCGCCATCATCGTTGAAGAGGGCGTTCTACAGGGCGGTTTTGGCGAGTACGCGGCGGAAATTATCAGGCGGGAGTGCCGCCAGACCCGTATCCTGTGTCTGGGAATTGAGACTGCAAGCTGGTCGGAGGGGAGAGGCAGCTTTGAACTGGCGGACTGCCAGGGGACAAGGCAGGAATTGCTGCATAGCTTCGGTCTTGACGGGCGTGGTATAGCCGCTACGGTTCTCGATTTCTGCGCGGAAAAAGAGGAAATAACGGGAAAAATAAAAAAAGGATTGAAAGTGGGATGCGGGCAGGCGGGATGAAGAATACTACCATGAAACTGAGAAGCGGGCGGGAACTTGAATTTTCAAGCGAAGGGCGCATGGTTCCGGCGTTGGTTATGGCGATAATAAACTGTACGGACGATTCGTTTTACCCTGCAAGCCGGGCGGGGGGGCAGGGGGCCGTAGAGAGGGCCCTGGCAGCGGAAGGGGACGGGGCGGCGATCGTCGACTTCGGCGGCGAATCCACCAGGCCGGGCGCTAGATATATAGGCATGGAAGAGGAGTTGGACCGGGTTATTCCGGTAATCGAGGCCTTTAGGAAGCGCTCAGGCGCGCCCGTTTCGGTCGATACGCGGAAGGCAGGGGTGGCCGGGGCCGCGCTTGAAGCGGGTGCGGATATTATCAACGATATTTCCGCGCTGGAGGATGATCCGGGGATGGCGGCGCTATGCGCGGAGAAAGGCGCCGCGGTCGTCCTGATGCACAAACAGGGGGAACCCCTCACCATGCAGGTAAAGCCTTTCTACACGGATACGGCGGCGGAAATCGGCCTTTACCTGCGGGATGTGGCGGACCGTGCCGGGGCTGCGGGTATTCCCGCGGATCGTATCATCTTGGACCCCGGCATAGGCTTTGGAAAAAGCCTTGAAGACAACCTTATCGTGCTGGGTCATCTTGCGGAAATTTGCGGCAGGGAGTATCCTTTACTGGTAGGACTTTCCCGTAAATCCTTTATCGGCGAAATTACCGGCAGGGACATTCAGGGGAGGCTTGCGGGTACCATTACGGCCAACGCCGCTGCGGTTATGGGCGGGGCCGATATAATCCGCGTCCATGATGTACGGGAAGCAGTCGATATGGTCAGGATGCTTCATGCGATACGGTTGAGGAGTAAAAATTGGAGTTCTTTCAGTTAATTTCTTCGTGGTACGACATAATCCGCCCGGTTCTGGATGTGGCGATCCTGGCCTTCCTCCTCTATAAAGCCTACGATCTTCTGGTTAAAACCCAGGCCGTGCAGATGGTTAAAGGGGCGGGCTTCCTTGCCTTGGTTTACGGCATATCGGTAGTCTTCCGGCTCTCCACCCTCCAGTGGATACTCAATATACTGGCGCCCGGGCTCCTTATCGCGGTAGCGATTGTATTTCAGCCTGAACTAAGGAAGATCATCCTCAGGCTGGGCCAGACGAATTTTTTCATACCGGACAGCAAGCCGAATTTAGGGCAGCTTGAATCGGTGGTTACGGCGGCGGAGATACTTTCCAGGGAACGCCGGGGTATGCTGGTGGTTTTTCCCCGCAGGGTACACATTAAAAATATTATCGACGGCGGAACCAGGATAAATGCGGAAATATCGTCCAGCCTTATCGTGGCTGTTTTTGAATTTGACGGCCCGCTCCACGACGGGGCCATGATCATACAGAACGGACGCATTGCCGCCGCGGGCTGCGTGCTCCCGCTTTCGGAACAGCAGGATATAAAGAAGAGCTTTGGGACCAGGCACCGCGCAAGCCTGGGTATGTCGGAGCAGTCCGATGCGGTGGTACTCGTGGTTTCCGAGGAGACAGGCGCTATTTCTATCGCTTTTGACTCCAAACTCTACTACGATCTTTCCCCTATCGAGGTAACACGGAAACTGCGCGAACTTCTGGACAAGGGTGTACACAAACGCGATACGGAACAGAACGGCGGCGGCCTTCCGGCAGCACGGCAGGAAACCTAGCAGCCCGATTATCGGGCTGCTTTGGCAGCCTGTTGTATTTAAGGAGTGAATAGTGGACAGCAGAAAATTACTGGCAAAGGCGGCGGCAAATTGGCCGGCCAAGGTCTGTTCCATAGCCTTGGCGCTTCTCATATTTGTATTTCACCGGTTGAGTAATTTACAGAACCGCTTTATTTCAGTGCCGCTCCAAATTGAAAGGAGCGGTAATCTTATCCCTTCAAGTTCCTATACCCGAATGATACAGGTAACACTGCGCGGCGATAGCAATATTTTTTCTGTTTTGGAAGATGATATTGAAGCCTACATAGATTTTTCCCAGTATACGTCGCAGGGTTTCTACCGTGCGCCGGTACAGATAAACAAGAAAGGTACGGCGCTAAAGGTTGATCCTCTGGAAATATCAATTGATCCGATGGAAATAGCCTTGGAGCTTGATCACAAGATAAGCAAACTTGTCCCCCTGCGGCCTGCAATACGGGACGCGCCGCAGGAAGGCTACG
Organism: Treponema sp.; assembly: GCA_031276295.1. Lineage (GTDB taxonomy): Bacteria > Spirochaetota > Spirochaetia > Treponematales > Breznakiellaceae > JAISNI01. Next base: position 5,716 of record JAISNI010000153.1, on the reverse strand, counting down.
AACTTGTTTCCTATTCCATGACCCCGACGCAGGTACAGATAGACGGACCCAGCAATGTCATGCAGGCGATATCGGAGCTTTCCACCGATTATATCGAGCTTGACGGGCGTAACGCCGATTTCACCGTGGTGGTAAATATTCTGAACCGCGATCCCCTGGTCGTGATACGGGGGAACGGCACCACCGAGTTCCGCGGCATTATCAGGGAGAAGATCGTCTCCCAGTCTTTTGAACGTTTGCCCATAGCCATCACCGGTCTGGATCCGGCCCTGGACGCAACGCTGGGCGTCAGGAACGGCAGCATAGAGTTGGAAGGCAGCCAGCTTGAGATACATGATTATACACCCGCTGCCGGCATTCTGCAGGTGGATCTTTCACAGATAAAGGAACCGGGAACCTACCCGATACCGGTAATGATAGGCGATACGGCAGGCTTTACCCTGATTAAATATTCGCCTGAAACGGTTGAGGTTAGGGTGAATGAACTCAGGCCGGCTGATGAAGAAGGGGAAGGAGAGCCCTAAGTATGATTATCGGAATAGGGGTGGATGTTGTTCATGTCGGCCGTTTGGAACGCTGGACGACGATACCGGGCTTGCTGGAACGTTACTTCCATCAGGAAGAGCTATCCTCGTCCAAGGCCAAGGGCCGCGGGCGTATCCTCTCCCTGGCGGCGCGCTTTGCTGCAAAGGAAGCCTTCGGTAAGGCTCTGGGTACGGGGCTTGCGGGTATAGTGCTCAAGGATATCAAGGTAGTGAATCGTCATAACGGTCAACCTGACATAGAGCTTTTCGGTACCGCCCGTTCAAGGTTGGAAAAGAGTGGGGCAAATCGAGTACATATCTCCCTGACCCATGAACAGGATAATGCTATAGCAATGGTGGTATTGGAATATGAAAAGTAACGCTCATGAAACACACGACCTAAAGGTATCTTTTCAGTCAAAAGAAGAAATAATGTGTCCGGTGTGCGATACGGTCTTTCACCGGGAAGAGATGCTCTCTGGCAGCGGCCGGCTTATCGCGGGGGCATTGACCGATGAGCTTCACCGGCTCTACGAGCCTTCGGTAAAATACGGGGAGCTATTCCCCCTGGCATACCAGGCAACGGTTTGTCCCTGCTGCTGGTACGCCTCTACGGAAAAGGATTTTCTCCAGTTCCCGCACAATATGCGGGACACGGCTTTTGACACTCAGTATCAGCGTATAAACGATACCGGCCTTATCTTTCCGGGTATAGATTTCCATGAACCCCGTGAACTTTTCTCCGGCGCTGCCTCACAGTATCTAACACTCCGCTGCTATGAATATTTCCCCAAAGAGTTTTCCCCGACCATAAAGCAGGCGATTGCCGCCCTGCGTACCGGTTGGCTGTTGGATCACATTAACGAGAGGAGGCCCGGTGAACATTATGACTGGCTTGCCGTACTTTTCAAGAGGAAGGCCTTTTTTCTCTATAACGAAGCTATCAACCGTGAACTGGAAGGCAAGGAAAAACTTTCGGGCCTGAACAACTTCGGCCCTGATACGGATAAGAACTATGCCTACGAAGGGGCCCTCTACCTCGGTGCGCTGCTTAGACTGAAATACGGTCCCCGCAAGAATACCGAACTGCGTATATCCCAGCTTGGCGAAGCCAAACGTACCATAGCTAAGATCTTCGGCATAGGGAAATCCTCAAAAAGCAAGCCCGGCCCCCTGCTTGAATATGCCCGCAGCCTTTACGAACAGCTTAATAAGGAACTTAATGAGACTGATGAATGAGGAAGCGCGGGGAACCGATGCCGAAGCCGCGCTGGAACCGGACGGTGAAAGCCGGAACATCAGACTGCTCATCGCCTATGACGGCACCGATTTTTCAGGCTGGCAAAAACAGGGGGCCTCCCCTGAACTGCCCAGGTGCCGTACCGTTCAGGGTGTTATTGAAAAGGCCCTGGAGCGGATACACAAACGGAAGATAGCCCTTACCGGAGCGGGAAGGACGGATGCCGGCGTCCATGCCGCGGGGCAGACGGCTCATTTCCACAGCCCGTTGCGCAGCATGGCGGCGGAGCGTTTTGTACCCGCGCTGAACAGCCTGCTCCCCCAGGATCTGCGTATACTCAGGGCATCCGAATGCCTCCATGATTTCCATGCCCGCTTTGACGCCAGAGCCCGCAGCTACCGGTACTATTTTATCTGCGGCAGGCACGGCCTTCCTCACGAACTCCGCTACAGCCTCCAGCTTTGGCGGCGGCCCTCCGTGAACCGGCTTAACGCGTATGCCCGAAGGCTTCTCGGCGAACTGGATTGCAGTGTTTTTGCCGGTGCCGGCGATAAGAGCCTTTCCCGTTCCCGCTCTATCAGCCGGGCGCACTTCTTTACGCAGGGGGATTCCCTGGTTTTTGAGATACGCGCCAATGCTTTCCTGTGGAAGATGGTCCGCTCCATAGCCGGTACCCTGCTCTCCTGTGAGGAGAAGGGGCTTTCGGAAGAAGCCGTGGGGGAAATTATCCGCTCCCGGGACCGGACCAGGGCAGGGCCGACCCTCCCGCCCAGAGGCCTCTTCCTGTGGCATATTGATTACTATAGGGAATGAATTTTGAACATACATGCTATTATAAACGAGGCTTTTCAGAACACCCGTTTTACCGCATTGAACGGGGAAAAACCTGAACTAAAGGAGGGAAGACTTTTTGTTCCACCTTCCCTCCTCCGCGGCCTGGCCGAAGAGTGTTTCAGGAGCCTTGCCTTTTACTTTCGGGAGAGCTTCCTTGCCCGCCTTGCCGCTGCTCTTGCCGATCCGGCTTCCTCGACCAATGACCGTGTCAGTCTTAATGCCCTGCTCAAAAACGCCGTTGTCGCCGCAAAGGGGAAACTGGCCCTCTGTCAGGATACGGGAACCGCCGTCATCTACGGCTGGAAGCCTGAATCGGTTTTTACTGGGGCCGACGATGCGGCGCAACTGGAGGCGGGAACAGCGGCGGCATACCTGAAAAACCACCTCCGATCCTCCCAGGTTGCGCCCCTTTCCTTTTTTGAAGAGTACAATACTGGCAACAACCTTCCCGCCCAGATTCGTCTTGAGGCTGTCCCCCCGCCTTTCATATCCGGCGCCGATCAGGGCAATGCCGGACGGTTAAGCTATCGGTTTCTCTTTGCCGCCAAGGGAGGCGGCTCCTCCAACAAGACTGGCCTCTTTGCCATGAGCAAGGCCCTGCTTGAAGAGCAAGCCTTTGAGGAATTCCTGGAGGAAAAGATACGGTCCCTGGGAGCGGCTGCCTGCCCTCCCTACCGGCTTGCGGTAGTTATAGGCGGTGCAAGCCCGGAACTCAATCTGGACATACTCAAACTTGCCACAACGGAGATTCTGGACCGGGCGCCCTATTTTGAGGAATATAAAGGTCCCCACCCCTTTCTCCTGCGGGACAGATACTGGGAAGAGAAGGCCGTAGAGATAGGCAGGAAAACCGGCATAGGGGCGCAGTTTGGGGGAAGGCAATTCCTCCTTGATGCACGGGTAATCCGTATGCCCCGTCATGCCGCATCCTGCCCAGTGTCCATCGGCGTTTCCTGTGCCGCCCACCGGAATATGCTGGCCTATATAGACAGGGACGGCATCCATATTGAAGAACTGTGCCGCGATCCGGGCACTTTTCTCAGCGCCCGCGGTATCGGCCTGGCCGATGTATCCGGTTTATCCGAATCCGGCAATGTCCCCGTCAGGGCGGCGGAAAGGGCTTGCTCCGAAAACTATAGGATCGACCTTAACCTGCCCGTTCAGGATATCCGTTCCGTACTGGACAGCCAGCGGATCGGGAACAGACTGAGCCTCTGCGGAAAACTCATCGTTGCCCGGGACGCCGCCCACCTTAAATGGCACGAGTTGATTCGCGCGGGCAAGGAACTGCCCGGCTACCTCTACAGACACCCTATTTACTATGCGGGCCCCTCGGCAACTCCCCCCGGTATGATTATCGGCAGTCTGGGGCCCACGACGGCCCAGCGCATGGACCCCTATGCGGACGAGCTTATGTCCCGTGGCATCGCCCTCATCACCCTGGCAAAAGGCAACCGCGGCACAGCCTGGACCCAAGCCTGCAAAAAGTACGGAGGCTTCTATTTGGGAACCATAGGCGGGGCGGCGGCTCTTCCGGCGGAAGAAAATATAACCGCGTGCGAGGTTCTCGATTACCCTGAACTGGGCATGGAAGCGGTACGGTTGATTGAAGTAAAGGATATGACCGCCTTTATCATCGTGGATAACAAGGGAAATGAACTGTACCGGCAGTTTGCCGCCGGGGTCATAGCTTCCCTTCCCGCCAACTATTGATGAGGAAGCGGGATACCGAGCCGTTACCTGGAAGGCGGGGGAGTCCGTCGCGGCTGAACCACTGTGCGTCTTCGATTTCTACCTGGTCGCAACGGATTTCACCGCCGGCATGACGGGCGGTAAAGCCCAGCATAAGCGAATTGGGAAAGGGCCAGGGCTGGGATGCAAGATACCGTATGTCCTTCACTTCCAGGCCGACTTCTTCGCGTATCTCGCGCGCTACCGTAGCCTCCAGGTTTTCCCCCGCTTCGTTGAAGCCGGCAATAAGACTGTAAACACCCGCGGCGAATTTCCTGTTGTGCGCGAGGAGGGCCTCGTCCCTGTCGTTGATGATGATGGTGATAACCGCCGGGCTTATACGGGGAAACTCCAGCCGACCGCATACGGGGCAGAGCCGCGCCGGCTCTGAAGGAGAATCGCTATTCCGGCTGCCGCAGGATCCGCAGTATGCGGATTCTTTACGCCACTGGCTTATATGAAAACTGCGGAGCAAACGGCCTACCGGCCCCCTTCCGTCTACCGTCATGCCGTAGGTAAGAAGATTGACTGCCTGCCGCATGGGTACGGCCTTCCATGAAGCCGGCAACGCGGCGTTCTCCCTGACGTTTACACCTCTTATGTTCCCCGGCATGTCAACCGCTGGTATTTCAAAAATCTCGTCTATTTCAAGTTCTTCCCGCGCCGCTTTCTCGCTGACACCTTCATTCAATCGGGAATCGGGGGTATCGGCAGGGATCACCAGGGAATCCCCCTGGAAACAGTAAACTTCCTGCCCTTCGCTGCTGTTCATGATGCGCCTCCATGTTTCAATTAGAATAGCCTTTTAATGCGGAAGTATCAACAGAGGACGGCGCAATTGCAGTGCAACAGCACTTACTTTTTTAACTTTGATATATCCTAAAAATCGCCATCTTTTTGAAGAAAAATTAACCACGAACCTCCCGAACCATCACGAACATAATGGAAAATCGTAAATATCGTAAATATTGAACAATAAGTTCGTGTTGTTGGTGTGGTTCCTGGTAAAATTCTTGAATTGCTTGGTGATTTCCCGATGTTGAAAAGTCGGTGCTGCTGCACTGAGAGATACAGCGGGTGATATATCCGCGGAGGCTCACTCCCCCAGCACATCCGCCATAATCCCCGCCAGGCCCGGCTTGTTTTTGGGGTCGTACAGGAACTGGAGGGCGCGGCGGCTTTCGGCAATGACGGTTTGCCGCTGTAAACCGGCGGGGGAAAAAACAAAGCCCCGCGTGTCGGCTTCGGCGGAACTGACGGCCTCCCCCGTCAGCACGTCGTACAGGGTAAAGCGCACGGAGGCCGTGATAGCGGCCGGGACATTGTACGCCGCAACTCCCGGTGAAAGCCGCGTTTCGGCAAAAACAATGGCGGCAAACCGGGCGGG
>JAISNI010000086.1 GCA_031276295.1 Treponema sp. | reverse complement strand
CCTACAAAGATTTGGTATTAAACCAGACGATAGTATAAACTTCCTTACAGAACGAGCCTCCGCTCCAACCAACACAACGCTTAAGATACCGCGCGGCTTGCCGCGCGGAGGCTCATTCGCAAAGTCTGGTTTAATGCCCCGCCGAACCTTCGGTTCGCGCTTGCCGCGCGGAGGCTCATTCGCAGCGGGGTCTGCTCCCCCGCCTTATCCCTCCTTGTCAGGTTAGGCCGGAAGTAAAACGTCAGGTACAAACCGTATAGCGGTTTGCCGTTGCGGGTTGCGCCTGTGGCACAATCCGCACGCGGACGCTTGGCGCTGTTTTGCGGCGTGGAGGTTCATTTTAAGGAGCGGAAAAACGGCGGCAGGGAAAGGACGTTTTATCGGAATTGACGCGGGGAAGCGGAAAAGGGACGCGGCGTTCGTAACGCGGAGCGGCAAGGTAAAGACCGACGCCTACGGGGACGTGGAGCAGGTTGAAAAGACGGACTTCGCGAAGGGCGGGGCGACGGCGGAGGGGCTGGCGAAGCTTTACAAAAAGCTTCCGCCGGCGGACAAGACCACCTGAGGCTGGGAACCTGGTCTTCGTCACGGCGAAAGAAATTGGGAAGGTGGCCGCCCGCCGGATCGGGGCGCCCGGCCCGCCTGTCGCTCTAATTCATTACCGGGCAACGATTTAGGCCGGTAGAGGGTCAGACCCCGGCCTCCCTGTAAGTTCCGCGCCAGCCGCCGGCACCCCGATTTCCGTCCTCGCCCGCCGTCGCTCACTGCGTACGCCTTGTCGCTCTAATTCATTACCGGGCAACGATTTAGGCCAGTAGAGGGTCAGACCCCGGCTGCCCGGCAAGTTCCGCGCCAGCCGCCGGCACCCCGATTTCCGTCCTCGCCCGCCGCCGCTCACTGCGTACGCCTTGTCGCTCTAATTCATTACCGGGTAACGATTTAGGCCGATAGGGGGTCAGACCCCTGACGCCCGGTAAGTTCCGCGCTGTCAAGCCCTGAAATAGGTTGACAGATTTTACGCGACCCTACGGCGTGTATTTTCAGGCGTTTCATTTTAAGGGCCAGATGAGGCCGCCAGGTGTTGCATGGGAGCACCGCCTAAAGAACCGCCGCCAGCGCCTGCTTCTTACTCCGAAACGAACAACCAAGCCCGTATTCCTGTTTCAGTATCCCTTTCAACCGTTCGGAACGGACGTTTTCGTAGCAGCGCGGCTCCTCATGTCTACTTACCGGAAGCCCACGGGTCTTGAGCTTGTCAACATACCTATGCGAACAATACTGACAGCCATGGTCTGAATGACGGGCGGGGAACGATCCCGCGGGGACTTCCCCTCATCTCCATGTCCAGAGCGCGAATAGCCCCCCCTCGGCTTTCAGCGTATCCCCCGCGTGATAGCCGACTATTTTTCGGGACCACAGATCCATCAGCAGACTGAGACACGGAAGGCCCGCGTCGGTACGGATATAGGTAATATCCCCCGCCCACGCCTGGTTGGGAGCGGTCAACTCCAGGTCTTTGACCGGATTATGAAACACTCATCAGGCTGTGCCGGAAGTTCGTTGTCTTTGGTGCTCCGGGGAGCCGTGCAAACGCTGCGCGTTTGCTTACGGAGTTTGCTGCTCACCGCTATGCGGTGAGTGTCAAACTCCAGCCCGCGTCCCCGGAAGTCTCGCAAGGCCCCCCTGCCCGTGAACAACGTTAATGTTTTCGACAAACCGCCGTGCGGTTTATCTTCCGCCATCCCTCATCCCTTCATTGGAGTCTTCGCCCCGCCCGCCTCTGCCGCTTCCGGTGCGCCTTGTAATAATTCTGCTAATCCCATGCCCGGTTTCCGGCACAGCTTTCCCACCGTAGGGGGAGTTTTCATGCCATCCCCCTTGTCTTTCGCCTTCCGGCAAGCGGCTCAACGCAGAGCGTTGAGCCTTTGAATCTCAAGTACGGTTCAACGCCCGCTCACGCGCTATGTCGGGAACGCGCTTTCAGGGAACATCCCGTGTGTGCGCCGGCCAGGGCCGCTTCCGGTTCCCGTATCCTGCCGCAGGCCGCCTGCAATTCATCAATCTTGTTCATCGTTCCAGCCTTTATCCTTTTGGGCAGTGTATCCTCCCGACCTTATTGCTTTACCCGCTTGCTTAGGGTCTAGCTTCCCCGGATTCCGTTCCTGCGCCTCGCTTCCTCAAGGTTTTGGTATTTCCCGGCAGCCGCATCCTCCACCAGCCGGAGCTTAAACGCCTCGCTGTATCGTATCACCTCACTCATCTTTTGACCCCCGTGTGTCAACTTTAAACTAGGGCCTGTTCACACAACTAGGAACCAAAGAACAAACGGCGATAACACACAAAGCAGGATAGATAAACACGGAAAACATCAGGCCCGGTTTGTCATACCGCCTCCCTGTCCGCCTGAATCCCTTTAACCGCCGGAATAGCCGCCCTGCCTCATTCCGCTGTTTATACCGCTCCGTATCATATTTCCAGGGATTCTTCCGGTTCTTTTTGGGCGGAACCGCCGGACTATACCCCCGCTCAAACGCAAGCCATCGGGTATACCAACCCTCATAGGCCCGATCCATAAGCGGATACGGCGGCCGCCCCGCATCAGGCTGTTTCACCCTCCCGATGCTATCCGGTAACAGCCGGCCGTTCTTTGCGTCAGAAGCCTCCCCGCCGGACAAGAGAAACCCGATAGCGCGCTGATTATCAGATGCCGGTATATGTATCTTCGTATTCAACCCTCCCCGGCTCTTCCCGGGCGCCTTTCTCCCGTTTTTTTAACGCCCCGGCGGCGTCAGGACGGACTTTTACCGGCGTTGAATCCAAAGAAACAACGAGTACGCGCTTGTTCGTTATCTGTTCTTCCCGCAAGGCGCCGAACACCCGTTCCAGGACGCCGTTTTTGGCCCAAGGGTTGATCCGGACATAGATGGTATGCCGGGGGCCGAAGGAAGGGGGAGGGATCTCCATTTACACCCGTTCTCGCGGATATAGATGACGGCGTCAAGAAA
>JAISNI010000065.1 GCA_031276295.1 Treponema sp. | reverse complement strand
CATCCAGGTAATAGAGGCCCTCGCCCAAGGTACGCATCACGTTAAGGGCGTTCCCTTCCTGAGTCCCCTGGTAGTTTACCGTACTGATGTTTACGTCTGTCTGTACGGTGAGGATCTTGCTTTCCCCAGATGGGGAGTACGATACGGGGGGGATCTTCTCCTTCCCGCCGCCGGCAAATACAGTGCCGGTCGCTGCCAACAGAACCAAGGCCGCGGATAAAATCCTTTTTGACGCCTTCATCCTGATACCTCCTTGAACTTTCAAGTCAGTCGCTCAATCTTCAATAACATATTAATACTAAGTATTTAATATGTTACTAAAACAACTGAATTAATAGGAATTTATACAAGTCGAAGTTTTTTGTCAAGTGAGTTTGTTCCAAAACTCGGTTTTTTGTTAAATCTGAGGAAGTAGTTCCAAAATCTGGCATTTTGGAACTGCCACGCCTGGTATTTTAAAATTCCGCTTCCTTGCCTGGGCCCTTAAGCCGCTGGTTCGGCTTTTGACCGCTACCGAAATGCCTCATTTTAAAATGTAACTTTAGACCGCCGGATTCCTTCCGGAAGGAAGGGGACTGTACGGCAACGGCCTCCCGCAACGCGAGGATAGCCTTGTTGGCAGTGTGCTGTAACTGAACCGAATTGTACAGTCCGTAAAGCCGGGTGAGTTCCGCTTGTACCTCCGGCGGGAGCGCCTCCGATTCTAGAAGACGCTGATAGGGGCTGCGGGGTTCGTCGTATTTTTTGATCTCTTTGGAACCGACCTTTACTTTGCTTTCGAGCTTCTTGGTAGGCATGAAGAAGTTGAGGAGGGGGGACCAGGGAGCGATAAATCCCGGCAAGGCGGGCCTTATTGAGGAGGGAATACAGGCATATCCAGCCTGAGGCGACATCGGTGGCGGTGAGGGTGAGGATATAGTGGCCGGAAGTGGTCTGACCGCAATGGTGAACGGTGTCAATCTGGATAAAACCGGGGAATTTTCGCTCTTCCGGGGTGTAGAAGGTATGGATGGGGATGAGGTGTTTGAGGAATTTGCCTGGTTTGGTGAGACTTTTGCCCTTGAGGGCGAGGGCGCGATCGATGGTGGCCGGACTGATGGACAAGAGTTTTTCCCTGACGGCCGGGGTAATGGCGAAGGCGGGCCAGGAGGCGATGAAGGGCATTTGCCGGCGGATGAGGGTGCCAGGAGCTTCCCGCACTTATACCAGAAGAAGGCCCAGATGAGGCGGAGGGAGTCGATGACCTCATCGGTATAGATTTTTTTACCCTTCCGGTTGACGGGTCTTTTTTTCCGCGATTTGAGTTTGACCGTCTCACCGTTGACCACGAGGATGGCCAGCTGAGACTGAGGCTGGTTCAGGATACGCAGGGCGTACTTCCGGTTGTACCCAGTGAGCCGGATACATTCGTTGAGGATGTCTGATTTTTCTTTCCGTTGTGCTTTTTGGTAGCGGGAACGGATCTGTCTGATAACTGCTTTTGGAGGTGATCTACAAAGTATGATGAGCCTCAAATAAAGCCATAATTAATGTAAAAGAAAACCATGTCAAACGCTTTCCAATGGTTGAACAGCTTCTTGGAAAAACAACAGGTCCTCCGAAATGCCCGCCTAATCCGATGCCTCAACCGGCAATTATTCCCCTCTATCTCGACTGTCTGACCAGCGTTACCATCGGAGCGAATGTGTCTTTAAAGATTATAGCCACAGAGCGTTACTATGATGAGTTTATTTATAGTGGGCATCCAATCGGTAACGGCTTTGAAAATTTCTACAGCTATTCGAACGGCAAGAAAGCGGGGACCTATACCTATAACGACGGGCAGTGGGCTTACAGGTAGTAAGCCTAGGTGCCAGGCGCCAAAGCGATGCACGCACGGGTGCCAGGCACCAAAAGGCGTTGTGGTCAGGAGAGCGGGTTTGCAAGGTATACGCCGGTAAAGCCCCAGCGCGGGATAAGAATAAAAGCGGCGGTCAGGCTTTGATGTTGTGCCTGGCGCCTTTACGCTGGTGAAGCGGATCAGAGGGGATTCATAGACGGTATAGCTCCGTAATGACTTTGCCGTCATCAAGGTTCCCGCTTAACACATAAATGGCGGGGTAGTAGCCCCCCGGTATAAAACGAAAAAATCCGTAGGACTTTTTCTCATTGAACGAAGATACCTCGCTGTTCCGATGCACGCAGGGGTGCCAGGCACCAAAAGGATGGCGCTGAGGGCGGCAAGCCGAAGCGCCATGTTTTTTTTTGCCGCATCATGGCTCCTTCCCCCGCTGTTCCGCCGCAAAGACGGCAAAGGCCAGATAGAGGGGTATGCCCGACGCAAGCCAGGAAAGCGGGTTTGCAAGGCATACGCCGGTAAAACCCCAGCGCGGTATAAGAACAAAAGCGGCGGCCAGGCTCATAAGGGTTTCGAGCATACTGCAAAGGGTGGGGGAAAGGCTTTTCCCCAGGCCCTGCATGGTAGTGCGGAAGTTCAGCATGATCCCCAGAATAAAAACGCTTGCCCCAATGTACCGCAAGAAAAGCGAAGCCATCGTTACCGCCGCATCTTCATCCCCCAGAAAGAGCCCGGCGAGCTGCCTTCCGAATATGCTGTTGATAAGGGCCATAAACGTGCCTATACCTGTCGAGATAAGGCAGGCGCAGCGTGTGCCCTGGTATATGCGCCGCACCTTACCCGCCCCGTAATTCTGTGCGGTATAGGTGGTGAGCGCCCGGCTTATACAGAACAGGGGCATCATGTTAAGGCCGCGTATCCGCTGGGCCACGGCTACCGCGGCAAGGGCCGTTGCGCCCAGGCCGTTCATGGCGGTCTGTACCAGGATGTTCCCCGCTTCGACTATACAGCGCTGCAAGCCCATAGACACGCCGAGGCTCAGATGGCTTCGTATATCCGCGCCTTTTAAGCGCCAGTGTTCCCGCGTGGGCAGAAAGCGGGCGAAACGCTTCTTAATGTAGAAAGCGCAGAGAAACGCCGCGATGAACTGCGAAAACAGGGTAGCCCCGGCAGCCCCGCCAATTCCCCAGCCGAATCCAAGGATAAAGAGCAGGTCAAGGATTATGTTGAGCGCCGAACAGATCATCAGGAAGAAAAGCGGGGAACGGCTGTCCCCCAGGGCGTACAGTACGCCCGCCTGTATGTTATAGGCGGCCATAAGGCTTATGCTGCAAAATATGATAGAAAGGTAAAGCCCTGCGCCGGCTAAAATTTCATCGGGGGTGTTCATAAGGCGCAGCACAGGCGTACACAGGAAAAGGCCGCCCAGGGTCAGCACTGCGGCACAGGCAAGGCTTAAAACAATGCCCGCGGCAAAACTCCGGCGTACACCCTCCTCATCCCCCGCGCCGAAACGTTGGGAGATGAAGATGCTAAAGCCGCTTGTCAACCCTATGATAAACCCAAAAACAAAGTGGACCAGGCTCAGTGTACAACCAACCGCGGCAAGCGCCTCCAGCCCCAAGATGCGCCCGACAATAAGCGCGTCGGCAAAATTGTAGGAAAGCTGGAAAAGCTCCCCCGCCATAAGGGGCAGAGCAAAGAGGGCAAGATGCCTTACGGGGCTTCCCGCCGTCATGGATTCTACCGGTCTTGTACCATGGGCTAAGTCTGCCTCCATTGGGCGTTATGCCTGTGTCGCGGTAGAGTCTCCGCCTTGGGAGTCTGTCTCGTTTTTGGTAAGGGGCCTGACTATGTTTATTCCGTCCGGGGATGTTTCCACCACCTTGTTCTTGCCGTCAGGCGTATGCTCGCCGAAGATCTGCACGATAGGGAAACGGGGATTTTCGGGGTTTACATCAATTACCTGGCCTTTCCTGCCGTCGGAGAGCAGCACATAAAGTCCTATAGGGTAAATCGAAAGCGAAAAAACCAGGGCGCGTACCACAAGCTCGTCATACTGTTTACCCTCATTTTTCAGGAGATCCAGCATACTCGCATAGCCGTCTTTGGCACTTTTGTGGGGTCTTGAGGCGGTCAAAGCCTCGTAGGAACAGGCTACGGCAATGATCTTTGCGTAATAGCTTATCTTGTCCGAGGTGAGTTTCTGGGGGTACCCAGTACCGTTTTCCCGTTCATGGTGCTCCAGGGAGACAAGGCTGACAGGCAGGGGAAAATCGAAAGATTTAAGGAGATTATATCCCAGTACGGGATGGGTAAGGATAGCCTTGCGTTCCTTCGGCGAAAGGCTACGTTTGCTCTGATATATCTGGGGGGGCAGCTTGAACATACCGATTTCGTGGAGAATGGCGGCAATCCCCAGATCTATAAGCCGGTTAGTGGGGAGATTAAAGTATGATCCTATAACAATGGAAATAATCATGGTTTTTACCGCATGAACCACCTGAAAATTGGTTTCTGGTCCCGGATCGGTATCTTCCTGAACACGGAACAGGAATCTGCGGTCTTCCTTGATAATAGTGCAGGCTGTCTTAACATGCCTCACCATGTCCTTGTAGTTCAGTTCATTCTTGATAACCGCCGTTTCAAAGAGTTGGTTTACATAACTGTAAAGAGATAAATAAAATTCCTTTGCACGTTTCATTTTATCGCTGTCGCTCAGAACCGCCATATCGGCAAATTCCGCAAGTCCAAACTCATCGGAGGTTTCGGAATAGTAGTCTGCACGGGGTTCTCCTTCGCTGTAGACTACTTTAAAACCCCAGTCATCCAGGAGTTGTGACAGATTCCGCGTAAAAGGTATTTCAGGAGCGGTTAGTATAAACTGCTTATCCAGATATACATTTTTTGAAAAAAAACTATTCTGAGGGATTTCCTTTACTACATAGTTCCTCATTATTTACCCCGTATGAGCACGAGTATCTGCTTCATTGACCAAATCCATGCCTTTCATCTATCATACTAGTTCCGGTTCTGTCGTGAGTTCCGGCATTTGAACCGATTTTAAAATTAGTATAATATATACAATTATAGGAGAAAGTTATTTGAAATTCAAATTTATTTTTATTCTGTTTAATATAATTATCACCGTTTTTTTCATTTTTATCTGGTTGTTTCCGCTTATCAGCTTTGGCAATAACTTTACCCTTGTCTTCTGGAAACAGAACTGGTACCTGGGCCTTATCATCATTCTTATTCTTGCCGGTCTTAATGTATTTTACGCGCTGAATCACCGTCTGTTCTCCCTGCTGGAAAAGGAAGATTGGCCGGCGCTGGCCCTGTATCTTGAAGAGAGAATCTTCGGACGGGGACGGTATTCCCCGCGTCTTGTACGGCTCCTTGCCAATACCTACCTTGTGCTCTCCGATTCTCCTGCGGTGCTGAGCCTTGAGAATAAAATCGCGCTGATTAAACCGGAACTGCTGGAACGGAATGCCCTGGTTTTCGGCGCGGCGCGCATATTGATCAAGGATTACTCGGGCGCGGCCGATTTTTTTTCTTCCCAGATGAAATCACCTGCGGCCCTCAATACCCAGGGGCGCTGGCTGCAATTTTACCGCGGTTTTTCCCTGCTGCTTGACAAACGGGCAGAGGATGCCGCCCCTGATTTTACGATTCTTGTCTCCGAATCCGCCGATGCGCTGCTTACCGGCCTTTCCGCGTATTTTCTTGCCGAAATTATAAGCAGGGCGTTACAGGAACAGAGAACCAGGCTCCTTGCTTTCGCGGATTTGGGCAAGGGCAGACTGAGGGAAACCTTAAAAACGCAGGACGCATGGAACCGTGAAGTCTCTAAAGTGCAGAACGAGATACACACAGCCATGCTGACAAAGTATCTAACCGAAGCCGGCAGGTGGTTGTACGGGTAATTCCCCTACCCGCAGGTACATGATATATTTTATATATTCTAAATTAGTAACTATTCAGCCGCCAAGTCAAGAAAGGGCAGAAAAAGAGAGGGTATATGAGAAATTTTGCAAAATCGTCCAAGCTGGAAGATGTATGCTACGATATAAGGGGGCCGGTGCTTAAAGAGGCCAAGCGGCTTGAAGCCGAGGGGTTCAGGATCTTAAAGCTCAATATAGGTAACCCGGCGGTTTTCGGCTTTACCGCCCCGGACGAGATACTCCACGACATGATAGTCAATCTACAGAATGCCCAGGGTTACGGCGATTCCCAGGGGCTTTTCTCCGCCCGTAAGGCCGTTATGCAGGATTTTCAGTCCAAGGGCATTTTGGACATAGGGATAGACGATATCTACATAGGGAACGGCGTCAGCGAGCTTATTATGATAGCCATGCAGGGCCTTCTTGAAAACGGGGATGAGGTCCTCGTACCCATGCCCGACTACCCTCTCTGGACCGCCGCGGTAATCCTGTCGGGCGGCAAGGCCGTGCATTACCTCTGCGATGAACAATCCGGATGGAACCCCGACCTAAACGATATAGCCTCTAAGGTAAGCAGCCGTACCAAGGCCATTGTCGTTATCAACCCCAACAATCCTACGGGGGCGGTTTACGACAGGGCCGTCCTTGAAGGCATAGCCCGTATCGCGCGTGAGAACGAACTTATCGTGTACGCGGATGAAATTTACAGCCGTATAACCTACGACGATACAATGCATATACCTATGGCAGCCATAGACCCCGGCATACTCACCATCAGCTTTGACGGCATGTCCAAAGCCTGGCGCGCGGCAGGCTTCCGGGCCGGCTGGATGGTTCTTTCCGGCAACAGAAAATGCGCCCAGGGTTACATTGACGGCCTTGAAATGCTGACAAATATGAGGCTCTGTCCCAATATGCCCGCCCAATACGGCATACAGACCGCGCTGGGCGGCTATCAGAGCATCCGCGACTTTATCCTGCCCGGCGGCAGGCTCCGCGAGCAACGCGACACCGCGGTAAACATCGTCAACAGCACGAACGGGCTCTCGGTCGTCATGCCCAGGGGAGCGCTCTACTGCTTCCCTAAAATCGACATTAACCGCTTCGGCATTACCGATGATGAAAAGTTCATCATGGATCTTTTAAGGGAACAGCACCTGCTCCTCGTGCATGGTACGGGTTTTAACTGGAAGGACCCCGACCATTTCCGTATAGTTTTTCTACCCGACAAGGACACTCTTGCCGACGCTATGCGCCGCCTCGCGTTTTTTCTGGAGCATTACCGGCAGTAAGGGCAGGCAGATTGCGGGATGTTTTGCATAAAGCAGACCAGAAGTTCGATGCAAAACATCCACAACACAAGCGTAACAGGCTGCTAACTTTTCTTGCTTTGAAGTTCATCTTCCTTGTTTTCAATGAGCTGCCGGGTTGCCTCCAGTTCGCCCAGAATCGTCTGCACATCCTCCCTGCCTATGCTTTCGGCGCCTCTTTCTACCAGTATCTTATATGCCTCGGCGCCTAAACGGGTGATCTGTTTTGAAAATTGACTTTCAAGCTGCTTTATCTCCAGCGTAAGCACACCGCGTTCGCCCAGTTCCTGGGCCTTGGCCCCCGCTTTGCCCAGAAGATCCTTTGATGCCTGAATACCTTTTGTCCCCAGATCCTGCGCCTTTTCCCCCGCCTGTCCAAGAATATCCTTCATCCTATCACTAAAAGCCATTATCGTCTCCTACTTTCTCTTGATTCCTAATATAGTAAGATCATCGTACTGATCATCTTCCTTTACATGAGTATAATACATATATGCGGCATTTCCAGGATTTTCCCGCGTATTTGAACAGTATGTTCTATACTGAAGGAAGTGTTCCTGTAAGAATGCGTCCACTTTCTTGTCCACCAGAACACGGCTGTCATCACCGACCTTGGGATCCTTATAACAGCGGAACATCTTTTCTACCGATACCATTGCCATGATAACATCTTCCACCCTGCCCTGGCATGCGGTAAAGTCGAATTGCAGATCGGCGGAATCGCCTTCGGGGTTATGCCACTTGTGGAGCGTATAGAAATTCTTGTTCATCACCGCGTTGATGATTCCCTCTACCCTGTCCGGCCCCATTTCCTCGTCCCCCTGGCCTACCACATGGTTCTCGTGGGGCGTATCATTGGGCGCCCCTCCTTCCGTACAGATCATCTCGACAAACTCCGGCGTGCGGAACTTGCGCTTGGCCTCTTCGATACCGTCGGTATAGAGGAAAAGTATATCGCCGTGGTCTATGGTGATGTTCTGAACGGTGTAACCTCCCTTGGATTCCACAAGGAAGTTGGGGAGCACGCCGGTTGCCGGGGTTTCGGGCAGGGTCAGCGTTTTGACCTTTCCTTCGGACGCGTCAAACAGGTGTATGATATTGTCCCCTGCATTGCAGAAACGGACAAGGCCGGTCTGCGAATCGAAGAGGCAGAGGGTAAAGGCGGCAAATCGTCCTTTAAAGCCCAGGGTTTCGATAAAGTCGTTGATCTGGTAGACAACCTCTTCTATGTGCATACCTTTTGCGGTAGGTTTCCATGATTTAAAATAGTTGAGGAACATGGTTGCCACCTGGATCATGATGAGCGCTGCGGGTATACCTTTTCCGGCTACGTCGCATTTAATGACGGCAAAGTACCGGCCGTCAAGGTCCTGGTAGTCAAAGTAGTCCCCCGACACGCCCTTTGCGCCTTCGTAATACCCGAAGAATTCGGCGTTTTTCGTATCCTTAAAGCCGGAGGAAAGTTTGTTTCCTTCCCTGTCCAGTTCCAGAGGTATGAATTTTTTCTGAACTTCCTTTCCGATGGAAAGATCCTGGGAGGCCAGAGCCGCCTTAACAAGCCCGTGAGTCATATCGTTGATGGTGTTTCCCAGTACCGCTATTTCATCCTGCGATTTTATAACTATATCGACCCCGGCCAACTGGGATTTATCCTCGGTATCGCGGATATGCTCTACATGGGTTACCAGACGCCGCAGGGGAAGTATGATAATGCTGGAAAGGAGAAGGGCACCCAGGGTTCCTATACCTATGGCGGCAAAGGCAAATATAAGGATGATCCGCAACATTTCCGCCCTGGCGCCGGAAAGTTCGTTGAGGATGCTGTCTATGGATACTTCCAGCCGGACAAGGCCGCGGAAGAAGGCGCTTTCGGTTCCCTTACGGAACATAACGGGTTTATAGAAAATAAAGGTACGCGGGGAATTTTCGGTAATGCTGTGGTAGTCAAACTCCGGTTCCGAACGGATTTCCGCTGAAAGACGGACAAGTATGTCGGTAATTCGTATGTCCAGTTCCCTGTTTGTTGCCTGGATGTCGGCCATAGCCTGTGCATCGGGATTATCGCTGCTCATCATACTCATATACATATTGTTGTTGTCCGAAATAATACGCGGCATATTACCTACCGCATCGCGGGCCCGGCTATCAAGGTCTTCAACTATGCTTTGCAACCGGGGGCTTAGGGCATCCGTTAAACGGCACTCCCCCGCTATAAATTCAGGCGTATCTATCTTTACCCCGATACCGGGATCGTTAGTAGCCCAGACATGATCATCAAATTCCAGGCCGCCCTTTCCAAAACCGGTGATGGTAACGTACCGCGCTTCGGGAAGGGCTGCCGATTGGTCGGGCAGATAGCCAAGCTCCAGGGTATTTTCCGAGGGAAGGTACGCCTTAACGCTTGCGGCAAGCCCCTCCAGAAGCACCGCGGAACGATCCCAAAGCCCCTGGAACAGGGTGTTCTGCTGGGTTCTAATCATGTTGAAGTAAAGGGGCATCGAAACCATTACCACAGCAAGAAGCACCAGAACTATGGTAAAGGCGGCCAGCTTGAAACGCAAGCCTAAGCCCCGCCGCTGTATTTTTCTAAAACGTTTTTTCTTTTCCAACACCATAAAGTCTCCTGTTATAAGCGCAACCGCATCCTGATGTATCACCGAACTGTCCGATATTACGTTGGCAATACCCCAGATCGAGCTGAGGATGCCGATACAGCAGAATAAAACTATTCCCATAATAATCAGAAAATTCGTATCGAATACATACTGCCGTTCCGGGAGTATCTCCCATGAAGGGACCATCAATTCAGAGAAATCGCCGAATTTGACGGTCCCTTTTTCTTCAACCGCGATGAGCTTGCGCGAGTATGTTGCCGTACCCCGTGTCGGGTGCTCCACGCCCAGCCTGTATATCCCTTCCGGCAGGTATTCCGCATGTAAAACACGTATTTCGCGGTCGTGGCGGACTACGAATTCCCCCTTATCCAGATAGAAGTCCCGGTGGAAGGAGCCGTCTTCCTTGTCCAGGAATACCCGGATCACCTCCCCGCCTACATTAAAACCCCGCCCCAGTATCCTGATGGCAACTATACCCTGTTCATCCTGGCTGGAAGATATGTCGGTAATGAAGGTATGGGGAATGTACTTATTGGTACGGAAAAAGATATACGAAGGAGCGCCGACATTTCCTACCTCGTCAATACCGGATACGGTAAAATACCAGATGCCGTCATCCTGATTGTCAAAAGACACGGTATTTTCGGTGATACGGTGCCGGTCTATCTGGATTTTATCGACGGGAAAACGCGCCTCCACCGCTTCGGCAAAGCCTTCTATATTGCCGGCCCTAAAGAGTTCCGGCGGCCCAAGGAATTTAAGGTCCCAGGTATAACCGGCTATATCGGATGCGGGGGGAGGATTCCAGCTTAATGTAAAGGAATTGGTAAGGAGGAAACCCCGCGAGTCTATTTCCGGCGGAATAATATTGGCGGAAGGAGGCGGGGTGGTATCACGGACATACTCAATAGAGACCGAAGCGGACCAGTTGCCCCTATTGGAGGCATCCACAGCGGCCACCTTGAAATACCAGGTTCCGTCCTCATCGGCTACCACCTCATGTTCCACCGTAGATCGGTTACCAGCAGGAAGCATAAGCTCCTCCGGGGGCTCTTCCTCCTCGTCCAAACTCCATGACCAGGAAAAGCCCCGTATCCCCGAAGAATCCCTGGGTACATTCCAGCGTATCCTGATCTTCTCCCCGCTTGGTTCCCCCTTGGTGCGCCTTCCCGGGGTAAAATTGACGGCCGCAAGCCGGACGGACGGCGCGCTCATATCGGGCTGGAGGGTGTATATACGGTTGGTTTCCGATGCGCTAATCTGCCAAAAAAGAAAGAGGCCGCTGTCGTCAACAACGGCGCGTCCGAACGAGGCGTTCCCGCTCCCGCCTGACATATCCTTGTTTTCCCAGCCGTTTGTCCCGCGTTGGGCCATGTATATCCGGTTTGTGTTATCCCTCCGGTCGTCAAACCAGAGTATCGTAGGTATACCTTCATACTGAAAGGCCAAGGGATTGTTGCAGTAAGCCTCGGCGCTGTTCACCCTTTCGGGCTGTCCTGAAACATTCCCATATTCATCAAGATAAGCGGCGCAGATGTAAGGAATATCATTTCCATAGTGCCGTTCCCAAACAAGGAAAAGTCGATCATTCTGAATGGACAGATGGGGACGTTGGTTATCAAATTGATTTTCGGTAGCGTTGGGATAGGAAGCGGTACTCGTGAATGTGGTAATACGGTTCGGTTCCGACCAGGTCTTGCCGCCGTCGCTACTCTTGGTAAAGAAAAGCTGAAAGTAAGGGCTTGATGAGGTAAGTATCCTCGACTGAAAAACCACATAATCGGTAGAACCTTTAACGGCGTGGTAGGGTAAAAAGTTAAAACCCAGTCCTTCCGTCGTTATAAATTTTCTAAACGGGGTCCAGTTGGCCCCGTCGCTGGAAACGGAATAATGGATGGCAAGGCTTCTCACGTCATCGGGATCGACGGCGCTGACATAGATTACATAAGAGCCGTCCGCACAGACAAAGAGGCGCGGGGCGGAGACGGTCCGCCCGCTTTGAATATGGTTTACCTGCCAATGTAGCCCCTCGTCCTCCGAGATAAAAACATCGACCTCTCCGGATCCTGCCGCCGCGGTGAGAATGATCCGTCCCTGTTGATCCAGGGCCATGCTCAATATGGATGGTTCTGTACCGGAATAGGAATAGGAGGCATTATTGATCCTCCGGTATACCAGCCATTTTTCGCCGTTCTTCTTAACCGCAAGCGAAATCCGTATAGTACCGGATTCCTCAATGCCGGAAGCATTGTTTTTTTCAGCTTCCTGCCAGGCGATCAGCGCCAGATCGCCGTTGTAGGCCGATATGGGAAAACCGCCATTCCTCTCCGAGAAATCTTTGGGGTCCTCCCAGAATAACTCTGAAAAGGCAAAAAGCCTCTGTGAAAAAATAAAAGATAAAATAAAATATCCGAACAGGAGTGGGATTTTGCTTTTTTTCATCATAGTATGGATTGTA
The DNA here is from genome assembly GCA_031276295.1 of Treponema sp. Taxonomy (GTDB): domain Bacteria; phylum Spirochaetota; class Spirochaetia; order Treponematales; family Breznakiellaceae; genus JAISNI01. The sequence continues at coordinate 22,622 of JAISNI010000065.1, read as the reverse complement.
TTCTCCGTTCGAGTTGTAGAATACGGGTATTCTTTTCGTTTCCCGGCATTTTCTTGATCTGCTGAACTATGGACATAGCCACCAGGTTATTTCCCTGCTGGAATTCCCTGATCGCCTTTTGGTACAGGCTCTCCGAGACGGAGTCGAGCGTGATGGTCCCCTGTCCGCCAATCAGCCTGTTGAGGGCATCCTTCAGGCCGGGATAATCGGAATTAGTCGGCTCCATCTGGAATACCTGGTTAAGCTGACCCAGCGCATTCTGGTAATTAGCGCTATCCTTCCTGTTGATAACATCACGTACCGAGGCGATAAGCCCCCTGATTCTGGCGGTTTCTGCCGTTTGTTGTGCCGGCGCTTGCTGTTGGGGAGCCGGTTGCGGCCGGTTAGTCTGCCGCCGCTCCTGCGGAATAGCGACGACAATCGGGTTGAATATCCTGTAAGCCCGATCCAGTGCACTTTTCATGCCGGGGTAATTCGGGTATATCTCCGCGAGGTTCTGTAAATCGGTATACGCTTCGGATGCCCCCGCCCGTTTCGCATTGATCTCCGCGACGGCCTTTTCAAACCGGTCCTTAAACTGCTGTTCAAAAGTCTCAGGATTCTGCACCTGATCCATCCTGAGCATCAATACCCCGGCTTCCTTGTTGACCGGGAACATAAGCAGCACTTCCTCGATTTTTTTCCGGGCCTCGTTGAATAGACGGATGCCCTCTTCATGCCTGGTCCTCAGCAGCCTGGTCCCTTCCGCATAATTTTTCCTGGCATCGGAGAGGAGCTGGCTCACCTCGGTGTAGAGGGGCGCCGTTGAGACAATAACCTGATAGGCCTGGAGCATAAGAGCCGCCCGGGCTATGTTCAGCCAGTATACTATTTCAGGATCATCGGTGGAATTGATTTCACGGTTACGCTCTTCCGCCCGCTCAAGGAGCGTGATAGCCTGTTCAAAATTCCCCGTCATGTATATTTGCTGGGCTTCGGTGATCCATGTACGGATCTGCCTGATGATAATTTCATTCTGCCGTTCCTGAATCCGCATACCCAGATCAAAGATCCGGGCATCCCGCTCCGCCCTGAAATCGGCGGATTCCTGTACGGCAAGCGATGCATCGTACTGAGCCGATGCATTATCCATTTGGTCGCGGGCCAGGTCAACATCATTATCACTCAAATTCCGGTTCAGGATACGCTCCGCTTCCCGGTACATCTCATCCCCCTGCTGCCTGTACCTGTCCGCTACGGCAACACGGGCGTTTGCCGCAGATGCGGATGAGGAACCGTCGGCAAAAATACTTTCCAGGAGGCTTTGAATGTTCAGGGCTTCCGCAGCCAGGGCCCGTACCCGCTCATCGTTCTGGATATAAGGAGGCTCCCTGCCGTATTGGGCGATTAGCTCCTTCCCTACCGCAATATCCTGGGAAATACTTGCAAGCATACGGTTAAGCGTCTCCAGAGCCTCCTGTGGATAATGGGCTATATACTCAGGCTGTCCCGGCAGAGGATAGGGTTTACCTTCAATATTGCCTTTTCCTTCCGCCAATTCCGCCTGCCGCTCAGGGACGCGTTTTTGAAGCTCGCCGTTCGCTATGGTATATTCCCTTATAACCGCATTAAACTCTTCCCCGGCGGCCAGCTCACGCCTGTTATGAAGTTTTGCTTGAATGCTGTTTATATAAGCGATGAATTCTTCGTATCCTCTCCGGGCGGCGGGCGTTTCCTGGGTACCGATATAGGCTATTTCGGCATTAAGTCTTTCCAGATAACTATCTATATCGGTGTAGAGCGAAATAAAGGAATTCTGTATGGCTATCTCTTTTTCCCTCAGCGCGTCCGGCGTTTGTCTGCCTGAGCGCCACTGCTCAAGCGATTTAAAGTCCTGGGTCATCAGATCGGTATAACGCTTCCCCAGGGTAAAGGCGTCTTTCACATAATCTATCGAGCGGTTGATGGCGGTAAATTTTAAATAATCCGGCATATCATCTACAAGGCCGGCGGTATTAAATACCGAATCTTCGGGCGGTTGATTGGGCTTCCGGAACTCATAACGTTTTACAATCAGTTTTAGGGGGATAAGCGAAAGCCCCCGTGCGGCTTCAAGATAGCTCAATGTTACCTCTCCCCTGTCCTCTATCACGGAATTTATACCCGCGGCATAGGTTTGTTCCGCATTTCTGATAACCGCGTCGGTTAATGCGGGTACAATGGTGTTCCACAGCCCGTCTACCGCCCCCAGCATACCTTCCTGCATATAATCCGGCCCCTGACTCGGACCTGCAATCTCCTTGTCGGGGCCCAAAACAAACTGAGGGGCAAAGGACAGGAAGGAAACATGCTCCCAGCCATCTTCTGTTGTTTGCAGGAGGGCTTGCTGTGTTTTAAAGAAGTTCCCAATCTTTACCAGGTCATCCTTGATAGCTATAAGCATATCCAGAACAGTCCACAACTCATCGTAATGTCTCCCGGTAAATCTAAACCCGGTTCTTGAAGGGTCAAGAATCTCCTGCTGTACGGCGTCTGATACGGACAGTAAACGAGGGGAAAACTCCACAAATTCCTTTAAATCACGGTTCAGTATCTCAAGGTCTTCCCTTACCTGAGTTGTCAGAGTATCTCCAAAGACGGAGGCAAAGAAATCCTCCTGGTACATAGCCAACCCTTCCGTATATTGAGCAAAGGCCCCCATATAATCTCCCTTCTCAAGGAGATTACGGCCTGCATCCAGAATCTTGGCCAGGGACTTATAGAAATACTCATTCAGGTTGCTTCCAAGCTCGTTCACCGCCCCCAGCATACCTTCCTGCATAGAATTCGGCCCCTGAGCCGCTCCTCCTTCCCTCTCGGGGCCCAAAACAAACTGAGGTGCAAAGGACAGGAAGGAAACATACTCCCACTCATATCCGCTTGTTTGCAGGAGGGATTGCTGTGTTTCAAAGAAAGCCGCCAGTTCTACCAAATCGTTTTTGAGCGTTCTCAGCATACCCAGAGCCGGCCACAGATCATCGTAATATGCCCCTCCTCCCGCGGGGTGAAGGTTATCCTGCTGTAAGGCATCCGCTACAGAGCGAAAACGGGGGGAAATCTCCCTAAATTCTTCCAGGGCGCGCTTTAATTTTTCAATATCTGTTCCCATCCGGGCTTTGGCAATAGCTCCCAATTCAGCAGGAAAGAAATCCGTATGGTAAATCTCCAGCCCTTCCATATATTTGACAAAGGCCCCCGCGTAATCTCCCTGTTCAAGGAGATTACGGCCGTCATCCAGAATTTCAAGCACGCACTTATAGAAATACTTATTAAAGCTGTCTCCAAGCCCTTCTACCGCCCCCAGCATACCTTCCTGCATGGAACCAACATCTGCTATCTCCTTATCGGGGCCCCAAAAAAGCTGGGTTGCAAAGGCCAAAAAGGGAACATTCTCCCACTCATGTTCGCTTGCTTGCAGGAGGGACTGCTGTGTTTTAAAGTAGTTCCCCATGTCTATCAGATCATTTTTGATGGTTCTCAGCACAGACAGGGCCGACCACAGTTCGCCGTAATGTTCCCCGGCAAATTCAGCTTCTGCCGTCCGGTCAAGACGCTCCTGTTGTAAAGCGCCTGATATGTAGTACGCACGGGGGGCAAGTCCCCTCAATGCCGCCATATTGCGGTTGAGTATTTCAAGATCTTCCCGTACCCTAGACTTGACAGGCTCCCCAAAATCGGCGGCAAAGAAATCTTTCTGGTACATATCCAGACCTTCCGCATACTTATCAAAGGCTTCTATAAATGCTCCCCGCTCAAGGAGGCGCCTTCCTTCATCCAGAATCTCAACCAGACGTTTATAGAAATACTTGTACTGGGCAATCATCTGGGCCTGTTCCAGGAATTGATGGTTTCCATAATTCGCCGATTTTTCCATTTCCTCAAGCCGGGAACCCAAGTACAGTATCTTCTCAAAATTTTCCCAGTCGTTTTCCACCGTATCCAAAAGTTCTTCGGCTATTCTGTAATACTCCTCCTTCTTTTCCAGAATAATATTCATTCTCTTTTGAACCAGCTCAATTCTATCAGGATTCTTCTTTAAGTAATCGCTTAAAAAACTTATTGCTTCATCGTACTGTTTATTTTTGATTAATTCGTCCGCCGGGGACAATTCGGCCTCCGCCTTCCCACCGGCAAAAAGAAAAGGTGCGAGTACAAAAAGAAACAATGCGCACGCTATAAGCTGATAATTCCCTCTTTTGGGAGGACTCCCCTTCTTCATCAATGGTATACCTATCCATAATATCGGAGAAGCAAATAGTTCGCTATAGTTGCGTCTCCCTTATACTTAATAATATTACACAAATACATTCTTTTTTGTAGTAAGGCGTTCCATGTATTATAGATTTTTTCATTTGTCCGATGTATACTATAAATGGAATGAATAAATCGGTTGTTTTTATTTTTTTAGGTATTCTCCTGTGCAGTTTAAGTTTTGCTATCGATCTGGATGACAGCGCCTACGGTACGATAGCGGATTATCTGCACGATATCTATGGAATCGATGACAATGCAGGTTTAACGGCGTTTCCTGTGCTGAATGTTCCGATGGGCGGACGCGCCGAAGGAATGGCGTTGGCTTTTTCGGCAGTTGCCGACGATATTTCCTTCCTTGAGTACAACCCTGCGGGTTCGGCAGTGCTTCCCCGCTCAGAATTAGCTTTTTTTCATAATAACTGGATAGCGGATACCAAGGTTGAAGGGATTGTGTACGCCGCGCGTTTCAATAAACTGGAGAATCTGGGCATTGGTTTCGGGGGGAAATGGCTTTACACCCCTTTTACCGAGTACAATATATACGGGGAGCGTGTTTCCAAGGGCTATTATTCGGAAGCGGTTGCCTTTCTGAACGCATCGTATAATATTTTACCGAATTACCACTTTTACGGTGTTGCCATAGGAATGAGCCTCAAGGGGGCATTCCGTTTTGTTCCTGATTATACCGATAACGAAGATAATATTATAGCGGGATCGGGTTTGTCGCAGTCCGCGGCGATGCTTATGGGGGATATAGGCGCCCTTACCCGTTTTAACTTCCTTAAGCCCTATTATTCACGGGAAAAAAACACATCCGTTGCTCTCACGGTGCGGAATCTTGGGCCGCCGGTAAAGGGCGACGCCCTTCCCTCGGTCGGGTCCCTGGCCTTATCTTACAAGCCTCTCCGGCCCCTTATCTTATCTTTTGAATTTTTCGTCCCCTTTAACATAGAAAATATTGCTCTTTCAGAAAAACCCTACAACGCCGTCGGCCTTGCGGTATCGGTTACCGATTTTCTCTCTATGAGGCTGGGGGTTTTGAACAAGGCGGGCAACTTCCGCCTGACGCTGGGAAGCGCCATTATGCTGGAAAAATTAGCGCTTGATGTAAACTACAGCCTGGATCTCCTGACCCAACTACAGCCGCTTAACCGGGTAAGCCTGGGCGTGCGTTTTGACCTGGGGGATAACAACCGGCAGGCCAGAGCGGACGCGGTTGACAGGCTCTACATTGCGGGGCTTGAGGCTTACGCCGCCGGTAAGCTGGAAGAAGCCCAAAAGTGTTGGGAGGAGGCCCTCAAGATAAACCCCATCTTTGAACCGGTAATACAGGCATTAAAGTCCCTCCAGGAAGCCATCCGCCTTCAAAGACACATGGATACCCTCCGAGAAACCAGCTAAGCGCTTTCGCGCCGTAAGCCCGTCGGCAAGCGGCCCTATCTTTTCCTGCGGAAAACACGGTAGTTGATATGCGGGAAAAGGTTGTGAAGCTGTTCCACCCTGGTCAGCCATTCGGTACTGATGTAGTTACTGCCCAGCGCTTCATAAATAGTGGTAAAATTCCGTAACGCGGTCTCTATCTCGTGGTAGGCATACCCCGCGGCTTCCTGATTGTAGAGCATCTTAGGCCAGTCTGAACCCATAACCAGGAGTATTTCCCTGGCTGCCTGATTCAAAGCCCGTTCTTTGAGGCCGGATTCGTTGGGGAAGCGATCCGCCAGTTCGGTCATCCTTTCAAGCGCCCGCATGACATGGCGGTACATCCAGTCGCTCGAAGAATCAAGCCATGTTTCCGCATAACCGTTCATTCCCCATGAGGAAAATGCCGGAACTGCGGTTTGGAAACCGGAAACATCCAGCTTGTAGAAGTATTCGCCGGGCGTTTGAAAGACGATTTCATCGCGCTTCTCCCCTTCACGGAACAGGGCTTCGATAAAATCCGGCCCTTCATACCAGTTCCGGCCAAAAGTGTCGGCATTCCAGGCGCAAAGGCTTAAAGCAGGGCCTTCAAGGTACCGGGAAACCTCATTCAAGCGTGAGATGCGCGAATCCAGAAAGGCCCCCGCATGTCGTACAGCCGTTTCCCTTGCTTTTTGAGGATCATAGATTCCGGGGGGTATTCTTTCCTCATCGGGATCGTTGGAGCCCTTTGCCCAATATTTAAAACCGGTTCCTATCCTGCATTTGCCGCAACCCAGAAAAAATTCCAACTCTTCCGACGGCAACTCAAAGCCCGCATCTTTTTTTTCATCACGGTAAAACGGGCTGCGGATCATCTGCGCAAGGTCTTCCTGGGCATAAAAGTCCCGGCCCACGATCAGTATGCCGGAAGGGGTTCTGACCGGGTAGAAATTCCCCCTGATGGCTGGGGGATCGGCAAAGACGAGGGCATGGGATTCAACAAGCGTATAACCAAAGGTATAGGACCGGAGGTATCCTCCCACTTCTGCGGACCAACCCATTTCCGGCAGCCAGAACCCCTGGGGGTATCTGCCGAAATTATGACGGTAACAGGAAAGAGCGGTTTCTATCTGGGCCTGTACCGCTTCCCGGCTGCGTGTAAAGAAGGGCAGGAAGCTATGGGACGCCGCGGTAGCCAAAAGTTCCAGACGGCCTTTTTTCAGATAATAATCAAAAACTTTTATAATATCCCTGTCGTAACGCTCGGTAAAAAGAATACGCCGCTCTACCGCCTGGTCATAGTACAGCCTGGAAAGCTGCCGGAGCATACTGTTTTCCGCGTTACGCTCGATTTCCCGCGCCCCAAATTCTATCTGTTTGTCCGTATATTCAAGGTAACGGTTAAGGAGCGATTCGTCTTGCAGCATGGAACAGAGTACGGGCGAGAGGGAAATGCCTATATGAAAGGGAACATGATCCCTATCCAGGCGGTCAAACACTTCAAGGAGGGGAAGGCAGGTCCGGGATATGGCCTCGAACAGCAGATGTTCCTTTTTATAAGCCGCCGTGGAACGAATAAAGGGCAGATGAACGGATAAAACTAAAGAGATGATATGAGGTTGAGCCATAGTCTAGCCTGCCTGATGGGAATCGCCGTACCGTTTAGCCCTGGCAGCCCTGTCTTCATTACGGAGTATATGAAAATCTTCAACGCCGGATAGAATAGCCAGAGGATTCCGGTATATTTCTGCTTCGCGCGGATCAAGCCGCGCCCCCAAACAGCACTCACTACGCATAGGATTCTGCGCCAAAAACGGAAGGATAAAGGGCCGCGAAACGGCAAGAACCAACCTTTGCCCCTCCATAAGTACGCAGAGTTTTACCCGGTATCTTCCGCCTTCGGGCGGAAAGCCCAGATACCAGGCATGATCGTCGTTTCCCACCTGGATAGTAAACGCATTACCATCCTGACGGTTCAGCGGTTCCACCAAAAGCTCGTAACCTTCAAATTCGCCGTCCTTCTCGTATTTTTCCCTTTCGCTATTTTTAACTTCCCAATAGGCAAAAACCCACAGGGGATCCCTCAGTATCGTCTCTATAAAGGTAATATTATACTGCTTAGGCAGGGGGACGCTCTCAATGTATCTAACTTCCCCCTGTAGAGGGATTGCCGTCTCTTCCTCCGCATCTTCATCTTCCGAGAAAAAGTCCCACAGTTCTTCAATAATAAAGATGCGTTCCATGTCCGGCGGAATGTCGATGTTATAGGCGTCCGCCATACGGGTCAATTCACCAATAGTCAGGCTTTCGAGGTACTCTTTGGTGATACGGTGTTCTTCCATATCAATCTATTTTGAAAAAAAGACGCGGGCGTGTCAAGGAGGCGCGTTGCCTCATAAAAAATGTTACCGAAAATGACCCATACCTCATTTTAAAAATGTAACCCAAATGGCATAAGTTGTTGTATTACAGGAAATTACGCAATGAGCTAATTCCAGACAGAATAAGGAGTTACAAAGATGCTCAAAAGTCATCCGGAAGTCTAAATAGGTATATTGTAACTCTAAGTCTATACAGGAATTAGAGTTCCGTATGGTTACATTTTGAAATGAGGCATTTCGGACTCCGCTCCGCAACTTCCAGACCCATCTTCAAAAGTTCCAGACTTCTCTCCGCAATCGCCAGACCCGCTTCTGAAAGTCCCGCACTCGGCTCTGGAACCTCCAGACTCGGCTTTGGTGGAGCAGAACCGGGGCGCGGTCATACCATTGTGGAGCCGTTGTCCGTGTTAGCAGTTTGTTACGCTTCGCGCATAAATCGTATAAAAATTCACGAAAGTGAATTTTTATACCTTGCAAACTGCCATCGGACCAAAGGTCCGCGCAGCCCCGATAATCAAGATTTTTTGCATGAATATGCAAATAATCCACAGGTGCAACAGGCTGCCAGGGATCGTGAAACTTTATGGCTGTTACCTTGACGGCAGGGATGGCGGTTTCCTGTCGTGAAGGAATGGCTTGCTGTCCTTTGCAGCTGGCTTACCATCTTTTAGGGCTTCCGGTACGGGGCTATCCTAAATACTCTTTAAAAACATCTTCCAAGGCCAAATTTAACTTGCTCGTAATGTCTTCTGAAAGACGGGTAATCAGTTCCTTGCTATCGGAAGGTACCAGATCGCCCTTGAAAAGTTCAAAAACCTCAACCTCAAGGGCTTTTGCTATGCGTGCCAGAACGTCAGGCTGGGGATATTTAGTCCCCCGCTCAATACTGCTTAGAAAAATGATGGAAATGTCCGCTTCTTCGGCCAAAACAGCCTGGGTAACACCCCTGCGGGAACGTAGAAACTTGATATTTTTTCCTAAAGTAGCCTTTATAGTCTGTCCGTCCATGACTCATGTCCTCTCAAACCTCCTCTATTAAATTATAAGTGAGCGGTATTGACAAAAATCTAATAGGAATATAATATTCCTATTAGGAATACATGAGATCGTTTGATCCTCCAAAAGATATTCCGAAAACGTGCCTTTGCGGGTGGAAAAACACCGTCCATCCACAAGGCCGAAGATAGTACAGGAGGCTTTTTATGAAAAAGATCTACAAATTTTGGGGGGTTATTGCCATCGTGGCGATAATCGGGTTAGCTCTGGCCGGGTGCGACAATGGTACGACCAGCGGAAACGGCAATAACAACAATACTGGGAGTGATATTACCGGAACATATTCAGGCAGTACGGACGGCGCTAATTACACAGTTACTATCGCCAGTACAACTTGGACTCTTAGTGTTACAGGCTCTAGGAATTTTTCAGATTCGGGAATCTACACACGGAATGGAAATACGGCCACATTGAGAAGTAGCCGGAGCAACATTGATGTTGGAACTGCAACAATCAACGGAAATTCCCTTACGGTTGTATTGAACCGCAATACTTATTATCCGGGAACATATTACGCGACAAAAACAGGTAGTTAATGATCGAGGCGTGTTGCCACCTTTATCCCGAGGGTAGTGGACGGCGTAGCTGTTCTCCGCCCTTTCTCATATTTTCCAAGGGAAAGGAAGCGCCGATAGCCCCGAACTATCGGCGAAAGACCGGAGGCACATGAAGACGCCTCCGGCTGTTCGCTCTGTTATACCGATTCTGCGCCGTCGGCTATTTCAAAAAGCGCCTCGGTCTCCACGGGTATATTGCCGGGCAGGGCGTTCGCCCCTATCGCGGAACGGGTAGGCGTTCCCGCTTCCGCGCCGAAAATATCGGCCAGGACTTGGCTGCCGCCGTTTGCCACCGCCGGATGATCGTAAAAGGTATCGGTTCCCGCCACAAAGGTAAGAATTTTAACGCAGTTCTTGACTTTGTTAAGGCTGCCTATGTTGGCCTCCAATACGGCAAGTACGTTAAGCATACAGTTACGGGCACATTGCTGCCCTTGGGGAATGTCAAACTCTTTTCCCAACTTGCCTTTGACGGGTTCGTTCAATACGGGGCCACAGCCGGAAATATACACCAGATCCTTCCCAAAACGTTTGGCCTGGGCGTAGATACCCGCCTTGGCAGGCGGCTTGGGAAGGCTGATATTCAGTTCCTTCATTCTTGCATAAACATCCATGATAACTCCTTGTGATTAATGCTCTTTTTAATGATAGTAGATAGGCGCCGTTATGGCAATTCCGCTATCGGTAGGGACCGCCTGCGGAGAACAAGAAAAGCTCTGAGATTACGCTATGACTGAATGGTTACAAAAAATTTACCGTTTATTTGACGTTAAGCTCTTTTCAGATATTTAAAAAAGAGATAATATATAGATGTGATAGGTACATAAAGTATGTGGGCAATTACCATGCCTAAGCCTTGGTTCCAGGGCTGGAATTTACTCTAAAGGGATACTCAATGCAAATCGATCCAAGTCTTAAAAATCTGAATGACCTTTTCCCCGCCGGTTTTACCGAAGACCAAAAAGCCCAGGCAAAAACCCTGTTCCTCAAAAATCTTGCCGCTCAAGCCCACCAATTTTACGGCGGTAAAATGCAGACGGTTCCTAAATGCGGCATCTATGGGCTTAACTGGTTTAACGTGTGGTATACCCCCGGCGTTTCCAAAATATCAACTACTATCCGCGGCGACAGGGATGCGTCTTTTGCCCTCTCCAACCGCGGCAATCTTGTGGCCGTTGTTTCAGATTCCACCAGGGTTCTCGGAGACGGCGACTGTACGCCTCCGGGCGGGCTTGGCGTTATGGAAGGCAAGGCGATGATCATGAAGTACCTGGGGGGCATAGACGCGGCGGCCCTCTGTATAGATTCCCGGGGCCCCGACGGTAAAAGTAATCCCGACAAGATTATCGAATTTGTCAAGATGGTACAACCTTCGTTTGGGGCAATTAACCTGGAAGACATCAGCCAGCCTAACTGCTTTAAGGTCCTGGATGAATTGCGGGAAGCCTGCGAGATTCCGGTATGGCATGACGACGCCCAGGGCACGGCCTGTATCACCCTGGCGGGGATACTCAATGCCTTAAAACTTGCCGGCAAGAAACTTTCCGAGGCTAAAATCGTACTTCTTGGGGCAGGGGCTTCCAATACGACTATTGCCCGCCTTATCCTTGCCGACGGCGGCAATCCGGCCAGGCTGTGCGTGTTCGATTCCAAAGGCGGCCTCCATCCGGGCCGCGAGGATCTTCAAAAGGATAAACGTAATTATCGTAAGTGGGAAATCTGTGAAAAAACAAACCCCGGCAGGATAGCGAAAATTGAAGACGCAATGAAAGGGGCGGATGTACTGGTAGCCCTTTCCACACCGGGCCCGGACACCGTAAAACGCGAGTGGATACGTGCGATGGCGGACAAGGCCATAGTCTTTGCCTGCGCCAACCCGGTGCCGGAGATATGGCCCTATGCGGCTCGGGAGGCAGGCGCCTTTATCGTGGCTACCGGCCGGGGCGATTTCCCCAACCAGGTAAACAACTCGGTCTGCTTCCCCGGTATCCTTAAAGGCGCCCTGCTTGTGCGTTCCCGCAAGATCAGCGATGGTATGGCTATACGTTGCGCCCACTCTATTGCCGATTTTTCCGAAAAACGCGGTATTACGCGTGATAACATTGTCGCCACTATGGAAGAAACGGATGTTTTTGCCCAAGAGGCCGCCGATGTGGCGGAACAGGCTGTCAGGGAAGGGCTTGCCCGTATAGAACTAAGCCGGGACGAAGTCTACAGACAGGCAAAACAGGATATTTCGGATGCACGGGCGGTTGTGGATGATTTACAGAAACTTGGGCATATTAAAGAACCTCCTGCCGCAATGCTTGAAGAAGCGCTCAAGGAAGCGATTAAAAGTATAGAAGATATATAATTTTTTTGGAAAGGGAGTTTAAATTTTATGGATGATAAAAAAATAATTCTCAGTATTGATGATAATAAAATGGATCTTATGGTTCTGAGTAATTTTTTGTCTCCGACATACGATGTGCGGGTATCCAAATCGGCCACTGAAGCTCTGACCTTTCTCAAAACAACAACGGTTGATCTTATCCTGCTGGATATTATGATGCCTCATATGTCGGGATTTGAGTTCCTCCATGAGATACGAAAAGATCCGCGGCACATGCAGATACCGGTGATCGTTGTGAGCAGTTACGATACCCCTGAATCTATAGAACACGCGAAAAAGCACGGGGCTAATGACTGCATATCAAAGCCGGTCAACGCGGAAGTATTGCATCAAAAGATAGAAATGGCGTTAAAAGCCCCTAAGCGGGTGGGGATCTTAGCTAATCTCTAGCAACCTGTCGCGCTTCGGTGCCAAATCTACAGGTGCAACAACAGGCTGTTAGAGGTGCGAATAAACCTTAGTTTGCCGCGGCCTTTCTTGCCGTTTCAAGGTCTGAGGTAAGCTGCCGGTTGCCGGGGAATTCCTTGAGCGCTTCTTCGGCAATTTTAAGGGCCTCGGTATAATTGCGCCTGTTATACGCCCTGGCAAAGGCATTGTGAAAATCCGCGAGGTAGTTGGAACGGAATACCTGAAGGTTTTTTTCCAATAGAGGATTCGCCCCGTACCGGGCAATGCCGGTTTCAAGAAAAGCAATGGCGGCCGGCCAGCCCTGCGCTTTGGAGATCAGTTCGGATTTTTTAACAAGGGCAAAGTTACGCAATTCGGCAATACGGTCCGCCGGAATACCGCCGGCATGTTGCTCCGATTCGTCAATTACCGCAAGGACAGCTTCGGCATCCGCAATGGTTCTGATCCTCTTTGTTTGATCGGTAAGTTCCGTATCCAGTATCATAACCTCAAGTTTAGCCGCGCCCTCCGCGTCAATGCGGCCTCCCTCCCGGCTCAGAGTCGCGCGGGCCTCCGAATAATTCCCCGCCTTGACATACTTCAGTATAAGGTTATTAACCGCCGCAAAATTCAGTTCCGTGAGCTTTTCCTCATACTCGCCGGGGGGAAATTTACCGGATGTTAGATCCATCCATCTAAATACATCCGCTTCCCTGCCGGTTTTAAGCAGATTCGAGCCGTAAAACATAAGCCTGTCCAACACATCCTTTTCAGGGTCAATAAAGTAAGGGGAATCTACCGGATTTTTACGGCGGGAGAGCATGGCGGCCCGATCAAGCGCAAGCTGAATAGCCTCATCGTAGTGTCCTTGGCTTTGCAGGTCTGAAATACGGTTGGAAAAAATAACGGAGATCAGTTCCAGGTTGCTGAGCGGCGAACGATCCCGGTAATTTTTTGCCGGTACATAGGCAAAACCTGTAGCCTTGCCGAAACCGTCATGAAATTCCTTACGGTTGCCGGGGTCAAAGCCGTATTGATTGGTTGTTTCCACATCAATAGGCCCTTCCTCAGTCTGAACGCTTACAAATGCGTGATCCCTGGTTAAAACGCCTTCGATTTCAATATCCACCGCCGTTCCAAATATCAGGTAGAGGGCCGCCGAAGAGACGCAGTTGTAGTATCCCGTCTGGAAAATCGCATCAACTTTGGTTTGCTTGAGGGAATATCTTTTAAGGAATTTTTTATACAGAAAGCTCAGAACATACTCGCCCCGTTCCGTGAGGCTGTCTGGAAGGTCCGGCGCGTTTTGCAGTTCCAGAATGGCGCCGCGTATAATTCCGCCGTAAGTGCCGTTTTTTCCCTTTACCTTAATACTGCCGTTAATATCCGCGCCTGATGCCCAAAGGCTCATTTCGGCCATATCTTGCCAGTTCAGGCCGCCCTTTTCAGCCCTCAACGCATATTCAAAAGCCTTGGGATCAGGATTAAGGCCGGGAAACACGGTTTGAGCCTGGACTGCCGCGGGAAATATTCCCCATGCAAACAACAGCATAAAGAAAAAAGCGCCTTGAAGAGTAAAGTTATCAGGTAAACAGATAGTAGATTTTTGCATGGATTTTTTCCTCTTAAATAAGTATACTTCTTAGATAGCATAATATCAAATGGATGTCAAAACCATTTCAAAGAAAAGGACGGAAGCTATGATAGAACCTGATGCGGATGTGATCATTGTAGGGGCGGGGCCGGCGGGTCTGAGCGCAGCCCAGTACGGCGCCCGTGCAAACCTGGATGTTTTGGTACTGGAACAGCTTGTCCCCGGCGGACAGGCTGCCGCCATTGACGTACTGGAGAATTATCCCGGCAATTTCAGCGCGGCAGGCGCTCCGGCCAGAACCGGCCAGGAATTTGCCCTGGATATGCACAAACAAGCCGAAGCCTTTGGCGCCCGTTTTGAAAGCGGTGTGGTAACGGAGATTAGCCTGAATGCGGCCGGCGGCCTTTTTACCCTGACCTTGAGCAACGGTCAGATTCGGCGCAGCCCTGCCGTGATAATCGCCACCGGAACAAAACACCGTAAACTGGGCATAAACGGCGAGGAGCGCTTTAACGGTAAGGGCGTTTCCTACTGCGCCACCTGCGACGGGCCCTTCTTTAAAAACAGGAGGATCCTCGTGGTCGGCGGCGGAGATTCGGCCTGCGACGAAGCCCAATACCTTTCCCGCCTCAGTTCCCAAATCATCCTTGTGCACCGGCGGGATAGATTCAGGGCGCAGAAAGCCCTGGCGGAACGTGTCCTGAAAAACCCGCATATAGAAGTCCGCTTTAATACCCGATTGCTTGAGATTAAAGGCGGTACAACGGTCGATTCGGTGATACTGGAAAAAATTCCCGGCGGGGAACGGTACGAAGAAGAGACCCGGGCGGTTTTCATCTTTGCCGGCGCGGAACCGCAGGTACCGGCAACGGACGGCCTCAATACCGATTCGGGGGGTTATATATGTACCGATCAGAACATGGCATCTTCCGTTCCCGGCATCTTTGCGGCAGGCGATGTGCGTACAACGCCTTTCCGCCAGGTAGTTACGGCCGTTGGCGACGGCGCAATCGCCGCCCATAGCGCCGTCGAATACCTGGATTCGTGCGGGGTTAAGTCCTGATGGCGTCCTTCATTTCCTTCACGTAGCGGTAGATGTAGCTCCCCGCGTCTTCCCCGTGTTCCTCGATGATTTTGACGATGGCGCTCCCCACGATAACCCCGTCGGCGATTTTGGCGATTTCCGCGGCCTGTACGGGTGTATGGATGCCGAAGCCGACTGCCGCCGGAAGTTCCGCCGCGGCTCTCACCGAGTTTACGATGGAAGTCAGGTCCGTGCTGATCTCCCCCCTGACCCCGGTAACACCCAGGGACGAAACCAGATACAAAAAACCCGTAGCGGTACGGGCGATTTTCCGAATACGATCTTCCGAAGTGGGAGCGATAAGGGAGATAAGGTCCACCCCGTATACGGAGGAAAACTCCCGCACCTCTCCCTGTTCCTCAAAGGGCAGGTCGGGGATGATGATCCCGTCCACTCCGGTCTCCTGGCATTGTTTAAAAAACCGGTCGTAGCCGTAATTGAACACCGGGTTAAGATAGGTCAGGAATACCAGCGGCGTTTCTACCTTATGCCGCAGCCTTTCCGTCAAGGTGAAAAGTGTATCCGCGGTGGTAAGTGCCGCCAGAGAGCGGATATTGGCACGCTGGATTACGGGGCCTTCGGCAATAGGGTCGGAGAAGGGGATGCCGATTTCCACGAGATCCGCTCCGGCCCCAGCCATTTCAAGAATAAATTCCTCAGTTTTTTCGATACTGGGATCCCCGCCGGTTACAAAACCGATAAAAGCCTTGCCTTTCTCAAAGGCCTTATGAATGTTACTCATGGATATTCTCTCCCCGGTAGCGCGCGATGGCGGCTACGTCCTTGTCTCCCCTGCCGGAAAGACAGATGATAATACTTTCGTCTTTACCCAGTTTCGGCGCAAGAACCTTGGCATGGGCTACCGCGTGGGCGCTTTCAACGGCGCAGATGATCCCCTCGGTACGGGCAAGGTATTCAAAGGCGGAAACCGCTTCTTCATCGGTAACCGGCACATACTCCGCCCGTCCCGTGTCATGGAGAAAAGCGTGTTCCGGGCCTATGCCCGGATAGTCCAGCCCCGCGGAAATAGAATAAACCGGCGCTATCTGCCCCGCCTCATTCTGGCAGAAGTAGGATTTCATCCCGTGGAAGATCCCTACCCTGCCTTTGGCTATGGCGGCGGCATGTTGTTCCGTATCGATCCCCCGTCCGGCAGCTTCGCAGCCGACGAGCCTGACGGTTTTATCGGGAATAAAATGATAGAAAATCCCTATAGCGTTACTGCCGCCTCCCACGCAGGCGAGTACCGCAGCCGGGAGCTTCCCCTCCCGTTCCAGTATCTGTTCCCTGGCCTCCTTGCCTATCACGCTCTGGAAGTCCCTGACTATGGTCGGGAAGGGATGGGGGCCCATCACCGATCCCAGCACGTAGTGGGTGTCGGCCACACGGCTTACCCATTCCCGCATGGTTTCGTTCACCGCGTCCTTGAGGGTTTGCGTACCGGAGGTAACGGCGTTTACCGTGGCCCCCAGAAGCCTCATACGGTACACGTTCAGGGCCTGCCGTTCGGTGTCCTCTTTGCCCATGAATATTTCGCACTCCATCCCCAAAAGGGCGGCGGCCGTGGCGGCGGCAACCCCGTGCTGGCCGGCGCCGGTTTCGGCAATGATCCTGGTCTTCCCCATCTTTTTAGCCAGCAGGGTTTGACCCAGGACATTGTTGATCTTGTGGGAACCGGTGTGGTTCAGATCCTCCCGTTTAAGGTAGACCTTTACGCCCAGGTCTTCCGTCATCTTTTCGGCGCAATACAGCAGGGACGGCCGCCCCGCGTAGTTTTTAAGAAGCCCCCCAAGTTCCGCCTGAAAATCAGGATCGTCTTTACATTGGTTATAGGCTTTCTCCAGATTGAGGATCTCGTTCATCAAGGTTTCGGGAATGTACTGCCCGCCGTAATCGCCGAATCTGCCGTTTTTCATCGTATCCTTCCTTATCTTCTTAATATGGAAACAATATTATATAGAAACAATTTCAAAACCCGCCTGGTTTTGAAAGCATATCTATGTTCATGATTCTAACCGGTACTCATACCGGTGCGCTTTTTCCGTCAGGTAAATCATCTTTTCCCTGTCCTTTACCCCGCCGGTTTCCGCGCCGCTTGAGACATCGATCCCAAAGGGTTTAAAGGACAGGGCTTTTTCTATATTATTACCGTCAATGCCCCCGGCAAGGAAGCAGGGCGCCCTGAAAGCGCCGAAAGTCCGGAACTTTTCAAGGATGCGCCAGTCGAAGGCTTTGCCCGTCCCCCCTCCCCGGTCGAACAAGAGATAATCCGCATCCGGCCTTGCGGTATGGACCGGGCCGGGGGCGTTTTCCGCATCCCCGGCTTGCGGGCCTAATGAGGCCTCTTGCCAGGGGGCAAGATCGTTGCCGGTTTCCACCCGCACGGCCCTGATAACCGGTATTCCGCAGGCTGCTTTCAAAGCGGCGGTATAGGCCCCGTCCTCGCCGCCGTGGAGTTGGGCCAGGGTGATGATCCCTTCCCGGTACAGGGCGGCAATTTCGGCGATAGGGGCGTTTACAAAAACCCCCACGGGGATAATGTCCGGCGACAGCCTCCGGCGAAGTCGGGCCGCTTCTTCCGCGCGTATCCGGCGGCGGCTTGGGGCAAAGACAAAACCGATAAAATCGGGCCCCGCTTCGTTGGCGGCCTCTATGTCTTCCTCCCTGAAGAGTCCGCAGATCTTAATTTTCACGAGCGCTTCCCCCGTCTCCGGGGGCCGGAGTTCCCGTACCGTATGCAAGCCCGCGCAGTTCCGCCAGGAATTGTTTTTTATCCGCCGCGCGCATCAGGGCTTCGCCGATAAGCGCCGCGTCTACCTCAAATTCCGTTAAAAACCGGATGTCCGCCGGGGACCGGATACCGCTTTCGGAAACCGCGGTAACACCCGGGGGGATAAATTTCCGCAGGCGACCGGTAAGCCCCAGATCAACCTGAAAGGTCTTGAGGTCCCGGTTGTTGATCCCGATGATCCGCGCCCCGGCGTCCAAAGCCGATTGTATCTCCTCTTTGGTATGGGCTTCAGTAAGGCAGGAAAGGCCCAGATAGCCGGCCAGGGCGATATATTCAGCCAGGGCGCGGGTGTCCAGGAGAGCGCAGATGAGGAGCACGGCGGAGGCTCCCAGGAGTTTTGCCTCGTATATCTGGTAAGGATCAACGGTAAAATCCTTGCGGAGAAGGGGTAGTTTTACCTCGGAGGCTATGTCCCGAAGGTATTGGTCCCTGCCTAAAAAGTGTTCCGGTTCGGTCAGTACCGAGATAGCGGCGGCTCCGGCCTCCTCGTATTCCACGGCGATGCGACGGTAGGGAAAATCCCCGGCGATAAGCCCTTTGGAGGGGGAGGCTTTTTTCACTTCGCAGATAAAGGAAAGTTCAGGCGCTGCCAGAGCCCGTTCAAAGGGAAAATCCGGGCCCCCGCGGCCGCCGTCATCCAAAACCGAACCTTGCCCCGAGCCCCGCCCTTTGTTCGATGCCGTTCCTTTCCCGGCCGCGGCTTTGTCCAGGGCTGTTTCCCTTATCTTTTCCAGGGGAACCGCCTCCTTTGCCCGCTCCACCCGCCTTCGGGCGGCGGCGGCTATATCGTCCAGAATCATACGGCCCCTGCCGTTGGTTTTTCCCTGTCCTGCGCCGTAGAAAGGCTGATGAACTGTTCAAGCCGGGCCAGGGCCTTGCCGCTGTCGATGGTTTCGGCGGCGATTTCCACGGCCTTATCCATCGTGAGGGAGGGCCGGGCAATGTAGATCGCCGCGGCAGAGTTGAGGAGTACCGCGTCCCGCTTGGGCCCTTTCTCGCCGGATAGAACGGCGCGGGTTATCTTCGCGTTATCCGCCGGAGATCCCCCCGTCAGGTCTTCCTTTTTACAGCGCCGCAGGCCGAACTGTTCCGGTTCAATGCTGTAGGATTTAAAGACGCCATTCCGTATCTCGCAGACGCTCGTCGGGGCGCTTACGGAAATTTCGTCGAATCCGTCCTGGCCGTAAACCACCAGGGCGTTTTTTACCCCCAGATTGGCAAGCACCCTTGCCATAGGCTCAATGAGGTCCGCATCGTAAACCCCCAGCAGTTCCATGTTCGCTCCCGCCGGATTAACCAAGGGGCCGAGGATATTGAAGATGGTCCTGATCCCCAGTTCCTTCCGTACCGGGGCCACGTACTTCATGGAAATATGGTAGTTCTGGGCAAAGAGGAAACAGAGGCCGATGGTTTTTAAAAGTTCCAGGCTCCGTTCCGGGGGGACGGTGATATCCACACCCAGACTTTCCAGCACGTCCGCTGCGCCGCTTTTGCTGGAAGCCGCCCGGTTTCCGTGTTTTGCCACGGGGATCCCCGCCGCGGAAATAACCATTGCCGAGGTGGTGGAAATATTAAAGGAATTGGAAAAATCCCCGCCGGTACCGACAATTTCCAGCACATCCATATCGTGGAGTATGCGGATACAGTGCTTCCGCATTCCCGCCGCCGACGCGGTGATCTCCTCGATAGTCTCCCCCTTCACCGCCATAGCGGTCAGGAAGGCCGCCATCTGAATCTCGCTGGCCTTCCCGCTCATGATTTCGTCCATCACCGCCTCGGCCGTTTCATAGCTTAGGTTTTCCCGCCGGGCCGCCTTTACAATGGCTTCTTTAATCATACAAAAACTCCTCCGACATAATAGAATGTATTAACTGCATATCTTCATCCTCAAAAAATTTGCCGTGATGATTTTCCCCCCAGGGGTCAGGATCGATTCGGGGTGGAATTGAACGCCGAAGACCGGATGCTCCCGATGCCGAACCGCCATCACTTCGCCGTCCTCTGTTTCCGCGCATACCGCGAGGCAGGACGGGATGGTTTCCTTGTCCGCCGCCAGGGAATGATAGCGCCCCGCCTGAATGACCGGCGGTAGCCCCGCAAAGAGGGGGCAGTCCGGGCTCAGGGCAATGTCCGAAGTCTTCCCGTGCATAATCTGTTTCGCGTAGCCGACCGTCGCACCGTAAACTTCGCAGATAGCCTGATGCCCCAGGCATACCCCCAGGATAGGGATCTTTCCGGCAAAAGCGCCGATTACATTCTCGCAGATGCCCGCGTCCCGCGGTCTTCCTGGTCCCGGGGAGATAACGATATGGCTGGGCCGTAAAACCACTATCTCCGACAGGGTGATTCCGTCGTTACGGACAACCTTGATGTCGGGATTCAGGGAACCCATAAGCTGGTAGAGGTTAAACGAAAAACTGTCGTAATTGTCGATAAGCAGAATCATAACACGGCCCCTCCTTGGGCTTGTTCAAGGGCCTTGATCACCGCCCGCATCTTGCTTTCACATTCCTCGAATTCCCGTTCGGGAACGCTGTCGGCCACGATCCCCGCGCCGGAACGTACAAAGACCTTGCCGTTTTTTTTGAAGGCAATCCGTATGGCGATACAGGTATCCAGGTTCCCGGCAAAACTGATATATCCGATAGCCCCGCCGTAGAGGCCCCGCTTGTTGTTCTCCAGTTCGTTGATGATCCGGCAGGCGCGGATCTTGGGCGCTCCCGACAGGGTACCCGCGGGGAGGACTGCGTCGACGGCGTCCAGGGCGGTTTTGCCCTCGCGGATAAGTCCCCGTACCGTGGAACCGATGTGCATTACATGGGAAAATTTTTCTACCGAAAGATACTTTTCCACCGATACCGAACCGAAACGGCTTATCTTCCCGATGTCGTTCCGCCCCAGGTCCACCAGCATGTTGTGTTCCGCCAGCTCTTTAGGGTCCGCAAGCAGTTCCTTTTCCAGTGCGGCATCTTCATCCGCGGTTTTTCCCCGCGGCCGGGTCCCCGCCAGGGGAAAGGTAAAGAGTTCCCCTTCCCGGAGCTTCACCAGGGTTTCAGGGGAAGCTCCGGCAATTTCAATGTCGTCGCTGGAAAAGTAGAACATATAGGGGGAAGGATTTACGGTCCTCAGAACCCGGTAGGTATCAAAGAGGCTGCCCTCGATATCCGCCTCAAGCCGGTTGGACAGCACCACCTGGAATATATCCCCTTCCCTGATATACTCCTTTGCCCGCTTTACCATGGCGCAGTACCGTTCCCGGTCAAAGAGGGGACGGAAAGGGGAACATACCTTGAGGGGCGGTATGGTTGCGGGCTTCCCCGTTGCAACAAGCCGCCTGAGATGATCAAGTTCGTCCACCGCCCGGTTATAGTTTTCCTCCGGGGCGTCGGTTTTCATGTTGACCAGCAGGATGATCTTCCCCTCAAGGCGGTCATAGGCAATGACCTTATCAAAGAGCATCAGGTCTACGTCCCTGAAATTTTCCTGATCCTCGGCATCCAGCGTCAGGGAAGGCTCACCGTACTTGACGTAGTCGTAGGAGAAGTAGCCCACAAGCCCGCCCGAAAAGGGCGGCAGCCCCGGCAGCGCGGGCCCCCGATTCTCTTCTATAATATTCTTGATGTAAGAGCCGGGGTCCTGGGTATTCACCTTGATATGGGTTCCGTTCTTAATGCTCAAAGTCCCGTTAATACAGGTAACTTCCAGCTTGGGATCGTAACCCAGAAAGGTATAACGCCCCCACCGTTTTGAATCCTCAAGGCTTTCCAGGATAAAACATTGACGGCTTACGTTTTTAAGCGCCCTGAAGGTATCCGTAGGTGAACGGCTTCCCGCATCCACGCTTGTCCACACCGGAACCGTCCTATACTCCCGCGCCAGGGATCTTATCTCTTGCAAATCAGGCAGACAGATCATACACACCCCTTTATTTATTTACGATGTTTCTTTATACAGTAACATTATGATTTTGTCAAGAGCCTTCAGGAATGAGTGTAATAGCGGGTGTACCGCTTACGCTCTTTCGTGATGCCCAATTATGAGACAACGCGGCGTCTTGACATAGTATGCCCGAAATGCAAATGTTTTATGAGAACAACACCCCGATTCTTCATGTAACATTTGTAGGGTATATTATGGAAAATTTTTTTGGAAAAAGTAAATTTTTTACCAAAATTTGCGCAAATTTTCAATTTTTCGTTTATACTATGTTACTTTATACCGGGTAACAAAAGCATATTGAAAGGAGCATAATTATGGCGGAATTTCATCTTAAAAACGTAACGATCAGTTACGAAGGCGGCGATGCGGCGGTTGAGGCGTTTGAAAAAGCGCTCAAGGAAAAACAATCCGGAGCGGTACTCAAGGCGCTTAAGTATGTGGACGAGTACAGCCTCGCCATCGACTACAACGCGCGCTCAATCACCGACCCGGATGGCACTATTTTAAGCAACGGCGACGGGGAACTGCCCTTAGCCTTTGCGGATATGGTGCATTGCTTCAAAGACATCACCTTTATCTTCGATATTACGTATGAAGGCACGGCGGCGTACTGCTGGGGCGACGGGCGGTATTACTGCGTGTATGAGCGGGGCAAAAAAGTCTACGACGCAAACACATGGCTTGAGCAGCTTGGGTTCCTGAATATCTGGCTGGAAGACCACGGCGTTAAAGCCAATTGTTACTCATCGGACATTGAAGAAGACAAGA
>JAISNI010000008.1 GCA_031276295.1 Treponema sp. | reverse complement strand
GTTAAATAACCTGCTTAATGGGGGAGATACCAGGACTCAAGGACGCAAAAAATACGAAAACAGGGCCAAAGAGTGCCGAAAACCTGCCGGTTTCGCTATAAAGCACAACAGGCTGCTAGTGTGTGAATGTGAAGCCCGGCCAAAGGAGCGGGATGAAGTACGTGCGTACTGTTGCGAACGCGAGTTAGAACGACCTAAAACC
Organism: Treponema sp.; assembly: GCA_031276295.1. Taxonomy (GTDB): domain Bacteria; phylum Spirochaetota; class Spirochaetia; order Treponematales; family Breznakiellaceae; genus JAISNI01. The sequence continues at coordinate 15,298 of JAISNI010000008.1, read as the reverse complement.
AACATAAAGATCGCCATCGTTTCGACGATGATATTCCTTGTGGTGGTTTTGATTGTATCGTTTAGCGCGATTCATCTTGTCTTTTGGCTGGGTGTTCAATGGAAAAACCATTGGATAGCATCTCACTCGGCTGTCACATGCCTTCTTACGTGTGCGGTTTGCTTTGTACTGTGTTTCATGCTGATATTGAAGCGGATGATTATAGGGATTGTCAGGCTCTATCAGCACTATGCACCGGAAGAAGTGCGCCGGAAATGTATTTTGAAGCCGACCTGTTCCGAGTATATAATTTTGGCGATTGAGAAATATGGTGTATTTCGCGGCGTAAAGAAAGGCGTTTACCGTCTTTTATACACTTGCAGGATGAGGGATTACCGGATCGATGAACCTTGATAATTATAGAATAGGCATAGTATCACTCGCAAGCGGAGAACACGTGGGCTTGGGTGTGATTGAGGTTACGGCCATCCCGCACATTTCCGTCCTTCAAAAATCCTTCCCCATCGCCGTCAATATCAACACCGAGTACAAGCAGGACATGGCGCGCCTGCTCTCTGAAATTTTTCAGAATAGCAAAATAACAACAAATAGCTGCCAGGATATTTCATTGGAAATTCTGTGGTCAACCCAGGAAGTAAAAAATCAACCCTATAAAGCCTCGATAACATTACATATTATTATCCGCGCCAGCGGTAATAATGATACGGATATTAAAAGCACCATAAGTTCCCTCCTGGGGATTTGCAAAACGAATCTTGATTTTGGAAAATATGACTACCGGGATGCCGATATAAACGAACTGATCTCCCGGGTTCGCGGTGTAGAAAGTCAATCGGTAAAGGCGATAGTAAAAAACGAGGGGCTGGAGCTGTTGCAAAACAGCGTCATGCCCTGCTGTTTTGCCTTTGACAAAATTCCCGCTACGGAAAATGACATGAGCCACATTGTCAGTTCCCTCATTGACTGCCCCGGTGCCGCAATTCTTTTCAGTTAATACCCATTGCCTGTTCCGATGAGGAAGCGGCAATAATAGACAGAAACGCCCAAATGCTTGATACCCGCTCAAAGGGCATTGTCGAACCGGGGGTCGGCAACATCAGTTTTGCCCTGGCGGAAAAGCACGCCGAAACCTATAAATACTATTCCCGCAATAAAAACACGGCGCACTTTGCCTTTAACATACTTGTTTACGGAACCGCAGCCACCGCAAACGCCATTGCGACAAGAATACTCGCGCAATTAAACAACAGCGGCGAACTTCGCATCCTCTCCCTTGCCGCGGATGATGTACGGAAGGATGATAATTTCTACCCCCTTCCGTGGGCGGTACATGAACTTCTCCTTGACACGGATAGAAATCCTTCTGTCTGGAATACAGGGCAAAACATGAACGGTTTTTATTATTTGCCCTATATCATCACCGCGGAAGAAGCCTCTGAATTTTTCCGCCTTCCCGTTGGAAGCGATAAGGTATACGCGGGACTTGTCGTGAACGAATCTGACAAACCAAGCAGAACCTATGCGGAGAATGTTGTCGGCGGCGGCGATATAACTGTAGGAACATTAAAGTCATCATCCCATGGCGATACTGTCGGTATTTTGTTAAAAGACCTGACCAAACACATGCTGGTAGTCGGGACGCCGGGATCGGGCAAAACAACATTTGCCGTGGGCCTGCTTGACCGCCTGTGGAAAGATCATCATATTCCCTTTCTGGTAATCGAACCGGCAAAGAACGAATACCGCGCCCTGGTACAGAGCATTCCGGATTTACAAATATTTACACCGGGCAAGAATTTTATATCCCCCTTTATGTTCAACCCCTTCATGCCGCCGAAAAACGTAAAGCTGGAAACATATAAATCGCCCCTAAAGACGGCCTTTGCGGTGGCGGTTTCCATGTCCACCCCCCTGGACAAGATCTTCGAGGAAACGCTGAATAACTGTTATTCCGCTTTTCGCTGGTTCGATACCTATACCACCGATGACAAGGGACAAATCTTCAATATTACCGATTTTATTAGATGTTTTGAGGAAACCTTTGAGGCAATCGGATATACCGGCGATGCAAAGAATATAGGTCGCGTCGGATTAGTGCGTCTTCAAAGCCTGGTGAATCTCTGGCGGGTACAACCCCGAATCAAACACTATGGAAATTAATGCAAACATGCTTGATGATTCCGCCGAGGCCGCCGACACTATCGCCCATGAACTTTGGCACGCCCACCAGCATCAATGCGCCTTGGACCCAACAAGCGAAAAAGGGCGTGAGTATCAGGAATGATTTGGCAATTACATAAGTCCCGAATATGATTTTGAGGGTTATCAAAACCAAATGGTCGGGGCTGAAGCGCGGGAATACGCGCAGGGTTTCAAAGACAGACTGGCCGGAATACAAGGAGGCGCCGCATAATGGAAAGGATCATAAACTATTTAATACATACCAAGAATTCAGGATCAGGGGATATCCTTATATGGCGGCAGACGGAAGAGGACTTTAACACCAATTCTACGCTCATCGTGATGCCCCGGTGAGGAGGCTATCTTCATCAAAGACGGTGTCATTGAACAGACCTTTGATAAAGGTACGTACAAGCTCTCAACGGAGAACTACCCGTTTATCAGCCGTTTGCGTAATGCTTTTACAGGCAGTATCAGTACGTTTAACTGCGTCGTGTACTTTGTCCGTAAGGTGCACAGCATGGAGATTTTGTGGGGAACCACTTCCCCCATTCAGGTGCGCGACAAAATACTCGGTATCGCTACCAAACTACGGGCAAGGGGCGCCTATAAAATTCAAGTTGATAATCCGCAAATATTTCTAACCAAGCTTGTTGGCAATAATGTCAATGTCCTGAATCAAACAGGAACTTTTAGATGACTACTTTGCAAACGAATTTCAAGGCAAGATAAAGTCAAGCATTACCCGCGCCTTAAACGAGACCCAAACTGAACTGCTCGGAATTGAAGCTCGACTTGAGGAATTTGCGGAGGCCGTAGAGCCCTTCCTTGGAGAAGTATTCGATGAATCCGGCTTTAAAATGATTAATTTCTCCATATCCGCTATTGACCTTGATGACGATGAACTTCGCCGCCGGTTCGATGAAATTGGAATGGACGCTTACCAGGAAATCCGCATGAAGACAGCGGCAGCGCAGGGAGCGAGGAGGGCTATGGATATATTGGGCGCGGACTGGAGCAGACAGCCGATATACTCGGCACCCTTGCGGCGAATCCCGAATCGGGTGGGATTGCCTCTGCCGGTGCGGGCCTAGGCATGGGAATGGCCGTCGGCGGCGTTTTTGGAAACATGGCGCAGCAGATATTTGCGCCAATACAGCAACAGCCCCTGTACTGCTTCAGTTGAACTTGGACTTTTTGGGGTCCGCTTGTAAGGAGGAACAGGCCTCAAGGTTCTCCCAATAGGCCCGCCGTTTGTTATTTGCAGTATGAAGCTTTTCTCTCCGTTCCGCAAGCCGTTCTTCACGCTTTCCCCAGGACCAGGGCGGAGAAGCCAAGGTGTTTTGATTTGCGGGAGTATCCCTTTTATGTAAAACGCTCTTTTGATCCCGCCGGTTTGGACCGGCTTCCTGATTCGGGTGGCGGCGTCAGAGAAGTATCCCCCCGAAAACGCTTCGTAAAGCGCAGGAATGTGTTCAAAATAGCGTTTTAAGATATTGGTTTCAGCGGTTGTTATTCAAAACTGAAGTTTTTGAACAACTCTAATTAAAAAATAAATCTTGACAATAAATATCCGGTATCGTATATTTATTATAGTATGTTTATCACGAAAGAAGCGGATTACGCGGTACGGATTGTCAGAGAGCTTGCCCGCGGAGGCAGGGAAACGGTACAATGTATCTGCCAAGAGGAACACGTACCCCATCAATACGGATATAAAATATTAAAGAAACTTGAAAAAAGCGAGTTAGTGCAAAGTTTCAGGGGGAGCAATGGGGGCTATGCGCTGGCAAAGAGTATCAACGAAATAACCCTCTACGACGTACTCACCGCTATAGATGACAAGCTGCTGATCAACGAATGCCTTCAACATAATTACAAATGCCCCCTCAATAGCGGCAAGCGGAAATGCGGTATCCACCGGGAATTTTTGCGGATTCAGGCCCTGATAATGGAGGGTTTAAAAGAAAAAAAGCTGATAGAGATATTTTAAAATCTTTCAAAAACGCAAAGGATTTTTGTTACAGGGAATTTTGATATTAATTATCAAGATTTTGAATTCTATTATGGGAGAAGAGAGGCTGCCATGAATGAAAGCTATTATGGGTGCACAACCTGCGCCAGCGCGGATAAAGTCCTGGAGGCTTTTATCGCAAAATTACCGATGGAGACATCGCATCACCGGGTGGAAAGCCAGGAAACCAAGTGCGGATTCGGCTTACAGGGGGTCTGTTGCAGGCTCTGCGCCAACGGGCCCTGCAGGATCACCCCTGAATCGCCCAAGGGTATCTGCGGCGCCGATTCAAATGTTATCGTAACCCGCAATCTTCTGCGGGCTGTGGCTTCGGGGTCGGGCTGTTATATTCACGTAGTTGAAAATACCGCTTTAAACCTCAAGAACACTGCCCGTATCAAAGGCAAGCTCAAGGGGCTAGGGAGCCTGGAACGGCTCTGTACCGCCTTTGGAGTAAGCGGCAAGGATGAATGGGAAAAGGCCGAGAAGGTTGCCGATGCGGTGTTGAACGATCTCTATAAACCGGAATACGTGAAAATGGATCTGGTGGAAAAGATGGCTTATCCGCCCCGGTTCAAGGTGTGGAGCGAGTTGGGGATACTCCCCGGCGGGGCTAAAGCGGAAGTGTTCAAAGGGGTGGTAAAGTGTTCTACCAATCTCAATTCCGATCCGGTCAATATGCTGCTGGACTGCCTCCGTCTGGGAATATCCACGGGGATATACGGGCTTACCCTTACCAATCTTCTCAACGACGTACTTTTAGGGGAACCTGAGCTCCGCATGGCGCCGGTAGGGTTGCGGGTTATCGATCCCGATTACATCAATATTATGATAACCGGACACCAGCACACGATGTTTGTTCACCTACAGGAACGGCTTACCGCCCCCGATATAACGGCAAAGGCCCAGGCCGCGGGGGCCAAGGGGTTCCGACTTGTGGGTTGTACCTGCGTCGGTCAGGACCTTCAGCTCCGGGGCGCCCACTATACGGATATCTTCGACGGACACGCGGGGAACAATTACACAAGCGAGGCGATCATCGCCACCGGCGCCATTGATGCGGTGCTTTCCGAGTTCAACTGTACCCTTCCGGGGATAGAACCTATCTGTGATGAACTCAAGATCAAACAGATATGCCTTGACGATGTGGCCAAGAAGGCCAATGCCGAACTTAAACCTTTTGTGTTTAACGAGCGTGAACGGATAAGCGATGAGATCATTGATGAGGTGATCGCCGCCTATAAGGAACGGCGCCCCAAGGTTACGCTCAACCTCCTGCCGGAGCACGGCAATGACAACACCCTTACCGGCGTAAGCGAAGTTTCCCTCAAAAAATTCCTGGGCGGTAACTGGAAGCCCCTGGTTGATCTTATCGTAGGCGGTCAAATCAAGGGGGTTGCCGGAGTAGTAGGCTGTTCAAGCCTTGTTGCCGGGGGACATGATGTACTTACGGTGGATCTTGTGCGGGAACTGATCGCCCGGGACATTATCGTCCTTACCGCGGGCTGCTCTTCGGGAGGCATCGAGAACTGCGGCCTTATGACGCCGGAAGCGGCGGATATGGCGGGGCCGAACCTGAAGGCGGTCTGCAAAAAACTGGGAATCCCGCCGGTACTCAACTTCGGCCCCTGTCTGGCTATAGGCCGGCTGGAGATCGTGGCGACCGAACTTGCCGAGGCCATCGGCATCGACATACCCCAGCTTCCCCTGGTGCTTTCCGCGGCTCAGTGGCTGGAAGAACAGGCCCTAGCGGACGGCTGTTTCGGCCTTGCCCTGGGGCTCCCCCTGCATTTAGGGCTGCCCCCCTTTGTAACCGGCAGTGCCGTTGCGGTCAGGGTATTGACCGAAGATATGAAGGCCCTTACCGGAGGCCGGATCATTATCAATGCCGACGCAAGGGAATCCGCAATCCTGCTTGAGAAGATCATCCAGGAGAAACGGCAGGCCCTGAAGATATAGGGGGCTGCAAAATGAAGCGAATCTTTATTGATCAGGATAAGTGCGACGGTTGTAAAAACTGTACCCTTGCCTGTATGCAGGCCCATAGGGAAACTGCCGGAACCATCTATGATCTTAACCTCCTCGACCCTAAAAATGAAGCGCGGAATGTGATCCGCCAAAACGGAAAGGGCGGTTATCTCCCCATCTTCTGCCGGCACTGCTCGGTCCCGGATTGCGTCGCTTCCTGCATGAGCGGAGCGCTGTCCAAGGACCCGCTAACCGGCCATGTCCAGTACGATCAGGAACGGTGCGGTAAGTGCTTTATGTGCGTTATGAACTGTCCCTACGGTAATATCAAACCCGACGCCCTTACGCGGTCAAAGATTATCAAGTGCGATTTCTGTAAACAGGACGGTGAAAATCCGAATTGTGTCAAATCCTGTCCGAAAAAAGCCATCCATGTGGAAGAGGTCTTTATGGAAGAGGCGGTTATACTATGAAACATCTTATCATCGGTGCCGGAGCGGCGGGTATCAGCGCCGCCCGGACTATCTTAAAGGAAAAGACGGATGACACGGTCGTGGTTGTGTCCGAGGATAGGGAAGTCTATTCCCGGTGTATGCTCCACCGGTTTATCTCCGGCGAGCGGGATGCAAAGAGTCTTAACTTTGTCAACGACGGTCTACTTGACAATAAACGGTTCCAGTGGATAGAGGGAAAGACCGTTACCCGGCTTGACGGGGCATCCAAGACGGTTTACGCGGGGGATGAAAAGGTCGCCTCCGGGGATACGGTGCTTATCGCCACAGGTTCTAACAGCGTTACCCCGCCTATCGGGGAACTGCGTACCGCGAAAAACGCCTTCGGTCTTCGGCATCTTTCCGATGCCCGCTCTATCGCGGACACCGCGAAAAAGGCGGAGAACATCGCCGTCATCGGCGCGGGGCTCGTGGGGCTTGATGCGGCCTACGCCCTTCAGGAACTGGGCAAGAAAACGACCATTGTGGAGATGGCGGAGAGCGCCCTGGCCCTTAACCTGGACGCCCGCGCCGCCGCCGCTTACCAGAAACTATTCGAACAGAAGGGCGCGGTGTTTCACCTGGGCCGAAAGGTCGTGAATACCAGGGGCGACGGTGCGGGCAGCATTACCGCGCTGGAACTGGACAATGGGACCGTCATCCCCTGCGACATGGTGGTCATGGCTGTGGGCGTCCGCCCCGCCATAGGCTTCCTTACCGAAAGCGGCGTTAAGGTTGAACGGGCCGTGGTGGTGGACGATCACCTGGCTACCAATGTGCCGGGTATCTATGCCGCCGGAGATGCCGCCGGGCTTTCGGGCATCTGGCCCAATGCGGTAAAGCAGGGGGAAATTGCCGGGGAGAATATGTGCGGCGTAGGTTATGTATACGACGACAAGTTTGCCGTCAAGAATACGGTCAACTTCTTCGGCCTTGTGTCCCTATCCGTAGGGGCCCTCAATCCCCAGGAAGGCGATCTGGTTTTGATCAAGGAGGACAGGCTCAACTACAGGAAACTCATACTGAGGGACAGCGTTCCCGCGGGGGTGATACTCCAGGGGGACATTGCCGGGGCCGGGTTCTGGCAGCATCTTATCAAAAATAAGATACGGATCGACAACCGGGGAAAGCCGGTTTGGAAGATCACCTATGCGGACTTCTTCGGCATGGAGAACAACGGCGAGTATAAGTGGGTGGTGTAGCAGTTTGCTGCGCTTAGGCGCAAAATCGTATACAAATTCACGAAAGTGAATTTGTATACCTTGCAAACGGTCCCCGTACCTTTGATCCGCACGGCCGTGATAACGGTATGTTTCAAAAATAAGACTTTCTTTTTCATGGCCGGTGCTTGTATAATCGTATGTTAATGAAGAAGCTGGAAGCAAGGTCCGGGGTATTAAACCACGCCTTCGAATAATTGATGTCGGGAGTAAAGGGATGGATTACAAAGGATTTGATGCTTATGAAAGATCAATCGAAAAGATTGAAGGCTGTACGATCTTTATGGCCAGGGATGACGGCCGTGATACGATTATTGTGCTTGCAGACGATGGGGCCGATGCGGGGGCGCTGGGTTTTACCGGATACGCTTTGAAGCAAGGGATAAAAGCGCCTTTGACGCACGAAAATGCCCTTGTCCTGCGGAAGCTCTTGCCGCATACCGCGCCTTCGCAGGTTCTTCGCAAGGACAGGAGCTTTGGGTGCGGCGACCGGCTTGGAATTGCGGCCCTGGGGCATATCCGTGTTTTTGAGAAGTACGATGCCTACCCGGTATTTGCCCAGCAGTCGATACGGGAACTTAACCTGACAGGCCGCACCTACGAGGACGTGCTCGATACGGTCAGCTTTGCGGTATTCCGCGAAGGCTACAGAAAAGGCTGGGGAGCCGATGGGGATCACCTTAAAACCGTCAAAGACCTGGAGTATGCACTGGGGCTGGGCTTTTCCATGATCACGCTGGACTGTTCCGATCATATCAAGACCAATGTTACCGCCGCCAATGCAAAAAGTCTGCCGCAGGCATACAAGGATAAATACCTGGGAAAGCAGTTTGATATTGGCGAGGGTGTATCGCTGTGCTTTGACGAGGAAGAACTCAAGAAGATCGTAACGATTTACGGTGAAGCTATCGGTTTTGCCGCCGATATGTACAAGCGCTTTCTGAAAGACGGCGTCTACAAAGCAGATTTTGAAATCTCTATTGACGAAACCTCCGAGCCGACAACGCCCTTGCAACACTACTTTGTCGCGCGGGAACTTATAGATGCGGGCGTCTCCTTCATTACCCTTGCTCCCCGTTTCTGCGGCGAATTTCAGAAAGGCATTGACTACAGAGGCGATCTTGCGCAGTTTGAAAAGGAGATCAAGGTTCACGCGGTAATAGCCCGTCATTTCAAGTACAAGCTGTCCATTCATTCAGGGTCCGACAAATTCAGCGTCTTCCCCAGCATAGGCAGAGAAACCGGAGGCGTCTTCCATGTAAAGACCGCCGGCACCAACTGGCTTGAGGCTATGGGCATTGTCGCCGCCGCCGATCCCGCCCTCTACCGCGAAGTTCACAAGTACGCGCTTTCCGCGTTCAGCGAAGCGGCCAAATATTACCATGTTACCACGGATCTCTCGAAGATACCCGCCGTCGATTCCCTCAAAGACAGCGAACTTCCGGGGCTTTCCGCAAACAACGACGCACGCCAGCTTATCCACATCACCTACGGCCTTATCCTGAACAAGAAAGATCCCTCCGGCGCATACGAATTCAAGGACAGGCTCTACAAGCTCTGGCATGATAGGGAAGAACTCTATGCGGAAGCCCTCCTTACCCATATCGGCAAGCATCTGGACCTGCTGGGGGTACAGAAGACCGGCTGAAATGAGCCCCCGCAAAGGCGCCGTTTCTGACAGGGTCTTGCAGGGTTAGGTTACCCTATACTTTAATTTTATTGAAAGGCGAACGCTTACTTTCGGTCCCGTCGGCGTACAGTGCGGAAATAGCATAGCCGTATTCGCACCCTTCCTCTACCTCCATATCGGTGTAGTAGGAATTCTGTGTGCGCGGAGGATCGTTTACCATAAGCGCGGGAGCCCCGGTTGCAACCTGTCCGTTACAACGGTACACCTTGTATCCGGCAAGATCAGGACGCTCCGAATAGGGCCAGCGGACAAAGACCTGCCTGTTCCCAAGCGCTCCGGTTTCGGCTGTAAGCGCGGGGCCTTTATCCAGGAAATTCTCCGTGTGGCGCTGTTCACCGGCAAAGCCGCGTTTTACCAGGAGGACAAGGCTTACCGCGTGCATAGGGAGTTCCACCTTCATATCAAAACTGTTCTGCCCCTGAATACTGCGGGGCGCTTCAAATAGCTCAAGGCCCTCTCCGCCGCGGAGCGTCTTGATATGTTCCCTCGTTAATGCAGGTTTACCAAGCCTCTGCCAGATGCCGTAAGCGTTGCTGTGGTTTTCGTCTATACGGAAGTGAAGCAGATCAAAAACCGCTCCCCCGTCCAGGCCGCTGAGATGCAAGGCAATGGTTCTTTCGTTGACATCCCCGGAAAGGCCGTCTTCAAAATTTCAGACCATGAAAGCGTAGCCCCAGGACAGGTCCCTCGTGGCAAGGACGCCGTATTTGCGGCCGTACTCTGTATCCCCGTTTGTCTGGAAGTAGCGCTCATTCCCCAATTTACCGAGCAGGGGGAAGATGTTGAAGACGGGCTTACGGATCAAATCGGTACAGGGAACTTTACCCAAAGGGGTAAACTGGCTGCGGTTACCGGAGAAAAAGTATTTTTCCCAGGCAAGATGGCTGTTATCGCTATCCACAATGCTCAGGTTAAGGCCAAGTTCGTCTTCCACAACCGAACAGTAGGTGTGGATCATCTTGGCGGTAAACCCCGGCGCATAGTGGGTGTTGCGGAAGTTAAGCCAGTTTTTGTGTCTTATTCCCATGTTCCCTTCCCAAACTATGTCCGATTCGTCATTAAAAAATTCCGTTTCCGCATATTCAGGGAATTCGTGGAGTATCGCGGCGTATTCGCGGATCGTGTTGAACATATAATCAATTGAAGGACCCGCCAAGGCGGGATGTCCGCCCTTGCAATGCACGGAAATAAAATCGAGGCGGGTTCCGTAAGCTCCGGTTGTATAATTGACCCCGCCGCTGCAATGGGCAAGAAAGGCTTTGAAGATACGCTTGCCTTCGTCCCATTGCTTTACCGCAGGCCCGCCTGTTTTCAGGTGAACATCGACGCCGTGAATTGCGGCCTCAAAATAATCGTAGAGTGCAAAAAACGATGAAGGATCATTGTTCCATTCGTCATGATTATCCGGTTCGTTCCATACTTCAAAATACCACCGCCGTACTTCCTTAAGCCCGTAACGCTCTATCCAGTGCCGCACGAATGCGTCTATTACCTCCGCCCACAGTTTAAAATTTTGGGGAAGGTAGAATTTGCCGGGGCTTTTACAGATAACCTGGGGCATATACACCGTCTCCACAATCGGGTGTATGTTGCGGCCTATGATAATGTCGTAGACCCTATCCACAAGTTCCCAGTTGTAGCGGAGCTTTCCCTGTCCGTCCATGCTCACCGCGGTATCAACGCGCTTTTTATCCCAGTCGGGGCTGCCGTAATCGCGGCCTTCGTTCAATATATAGTAATCGCCCTTACCGTGAAGTGTAAGAATACTATGCACGCGCATGTAGAGCGGATATCCCCGGTAGGATGCCTGACAGTCGTACATACGGCGAAACGGCGGCGTGTAGGTATAGTCCGCATTTGCGTATCCGGTAGCTCTGAAAAAATGTTTAAACGGTTTACAGGGCGCATTAAGATCAAACGACACATACTTATCGTTAAAACAGCCAGCCATCCCTCTAACCCCGGCTACGCCTTTAGCCCCGATGTGGCGATTCCCTCTACGATATATTTTTGGAAAATAAAGAAAATGACCAACGCAGGCACAAGAGAGAGGGTCCCCATCGCAAAGATCGCTCCCCAGTCGGTAGAGGTCGGGTCGGCAAACATACGCATCGCCAAGGATACGGTAAAGGTACGGGGTCTGTTAAGATAGAGCAGGGGTCCGAGAAAATCCTCCCAGCGCCAGTAAAAGCTGAAGATGGTAGAGGTAATCAGGGCGGGTTTTATCAACGGAAAGAGAATGCGGCTGAAAACAGTGAATTTATTGCAGCCGTCTATCATGGCGCTCTGATCCAGTTCCACGGGTATACCCCGAAAAAACTGGACCATCATAAAGATGAAAAAAGCCTGACCTCCCCATTGGGGCACGATGAGGGGCAGGTAGGTATTTACCCAGCCCAGTTTAAAGAAAAGGATGAACTGGGGAACCATGACCACCTGATAGGGCAGCATGAGGGTGAGGAACATACAGGCGTACCAGAACTTGTTCCCCCTGAAATGAATCCGTGAAAACCCGTAGGCCACCAGAGAAGATACAAGCACCGCGCCCAAGGTGGAAAGCCCCGTAACAATAAAGGAATTGATGTAAAAGGTCGTAAAACTGGTAGTGCCGTTATACCTCCAGCCGCGGACATAGTTCTGCAGGGTAAAATTTTTGGGTATCAAAGAAATGGTACCAAAAATTTCCTCAGTTGGCTTGAAGGAGCCAATGACCATCCAGAGCAGGGGGTAGAGCATAAAAATACCGATGAAGAACACCACGGCATGAAATATAACCGTGTCCCGTGTATTTTTTAAACGCCGCAATTGTATCTTAGTCATTCCATTTTCCGCCTTATGATTCGTAGTACACCCAACGGTCCGAGGTCTTGAAGATAAGTCCCGTAAAGACCGCAATGATCAGAACCAGTACCCAAGCCAGGGCGGAACCGTAGCCCATTTCGTTATACGCAAAGGCCCGGAGGTACAGATACAGGGCGTAAACCATAGTACTATCCTGGGGATCCCCCCTGCCGCCTGAAATAATAAAGGCCTGGCTGAAAACGGTAAAGCCGTTGATCAACTGCATGATCAGGTTAAAGAAGATGATGGGCGTCATCTGGGGCAGGGTGATGCGGAAAAACTGGGTTAGCCATCCCGCCCCGTCTATGGATGCGGCCTCGTAATAGGTCTTGGGGATCTGCCGCAGCCCCGCAAGAAAGATAAGCATGGAAGAACCGAACTGCCAGACCGCAAGTATCATGATCACTCCCAAGGCGGTATCGGCACTCCCTATCCAGCTTACGGTACTGTTGATCCCTATGGCTTGAAGGAAGGTATTAACCACCCCGTCAGCGGTGAACATACGCCGCCAGATAACCGCCACGGCGATGCTGCCCCCCACCAGGGAGGGAAGATAATAAGAAGCCTGATAAAACCGGATCATCCGGGAAGCCCGCTTGAAAAGGGCGGCTATGAAAAAAGCGAAGATAAGCCGCGCGGGGACCGAAATAAAGGCATAGGTAAAAGTAACCTGTAGGGAATTCCAGAACCGGGCGTCCGTCATCATTCGTTTGAAGTTGGCAAGGCCTGAAAAAATGGGAGAGCCCAGAATATCGTAATTGGTAAAGGAAAAATAAAGGGACATGAAAATGGGTATGAGCGAAAACGCAAAAAAGCCTATGATCCAGGGACTGATAAACAAATAACCCGCAATATCCTCCTGCAACTGCCGTTTACCGGAATAGTAGCTGCTCATGGGCCCTCCTGTGCAAAAAAATACAGTCAGGAAGCGGTTCTCGCGCCAATGCCGCCCGTTCCCTGCTCATAAAAAAACATAAAAACTGAGATTACCTGCCCAGAACCGCGTTAGCGGCCTTGATCATTTCATCCACCGCTGTGGCGGAATCTAGTTTACCGATCAGACACTGGAGTAGCAAAGGCCGCATCACATCCCGGACTTCGCCGGCCTGCGGCGCGTCAGGAGGATCTATCGGTGTGGTAAAGGGCGTAACCTTGGTGATAAAATCGAAGAGATACTTCATATTAGCGTCTACCCGAGGGGCCAGATCTTCTCGCACCGTAGTGGGAACCGGAATGCCCCGTTCCGCCAGGAGGATACGGTTCGCTTCCAGATCGTTGATGAAGAAGTTCACGAATTCGGCGGCCAAATCCTGGCTCTTGGATGCGGAAAGCATGGAGATAAACTGGGAGGGCTTGAGGTAGGTACCAAAAGGGGCTTGGAGTCCGTTCACACTGGGGTAGATGTAATACTCCAGAGGTTTTTTTCCGGCATCCACATAGCCCACATGCTGGTTGCTCCAGTAGAATCCATTCCAGGCTTTCCCTTGGGAAATGGGCTCTTCTTCCATAGCGCGACCGGCGATAAAGGCATCTTCCGGATCGTAGAGGGCCCCGGCGGCTCTGAGCCTGAGCAGCATATCCAGGTTATCTTTTAACGCAGCCCTAGCTTGGGGATTATCGGTAAAGCCAAGGCTCTTATGATCCGGGGCGAAGAAAGGCGCCCCGAATTGGCGGACAATATGCTCCCAATTCATGTGGGCATGATCGCGGCCAACAGTCGTCTGTACTCCGGTCTTCTGATAGATAGTCAAGGCGGCCGCCTCAAAGTCCTTCCATGTCCACTTGGTATCATCAATGGTAACCCCGGCCTTCTGCAGAACCGTCGGATCGACACCGAGCCCCAAAGCGTTGGTACCCAGGTTTAGTGCAATGAGTTTGCCCCCCAGCCGACCCGAGGACAAGGCGGAATCGGACCACTTGGAAAGATCGATGATCCCTTTTTGGGCATAAGTATTCATATCTACAAGTTGATTCCGGTCATTATACTGGGCAATATACTGATAATCCTGCTGCATAATATCAGGAAGACTTCCGGCGGCTGCCTGGGTATTCAGCTTGGCCCAGTATCCGTCCCACTGGGCGGGCTCGGTCTCCACCGTAACGCCGGGATGCTTTTCCATAAAAAGCTGGGCTGCTTTGATGGTTCGTTCATCACGGGTATTGTTTCCCCACCAAGCAAAGCGTATGTAACCGCCGCTATTGGCGTCGCTCCTACCGCTGCTGGTAGTAGATGTGGTACCGCTGCCCGAAGCCTCCTGGCGTTTACAATCTATCAGGACAAGGCCAACCAGAACTGGAACACACAGCACCGCAAGAACCAATGCCGTCTTTTTCATTTAAAAACCTCCTGCTCTCTCAGGCTTTGAGCCTTATTGAAAGCTGCTTTAGATTTATATGAGAAAGCGGACTTTAGACCGCTTTCTCAAAAACTTTTCCCATGTAAAAGGAGAAGCTGTAAGTAACAGCGCCGTTACAAAAAAATGGCGCGGTTCATAATTCCTCCAAATTCCTAAATAAAGTAAAGTAATCTTAATATACAAATCTTCTCTTGTCCAGTTTTTTTTTTCATGTTGTCGCTAATAAGTGATAAGTTCACCCCCTATAGTAACGAGGGAAACGTTCACCCCCCTCGGGTAAGATAGGAGGATGAAGTATATGATGAGTACGAAAGAGTTAGCCCGGCTGACGGTGATAAAGGGTGCTATCGACGGGGCTTATACGGTAAAACAGGCGGCCAGAAAACTTGGCATGAGCAGCCGATGGGTAAAACACCTGAAGAAAACAGTGCGGGAACAAGGCGACGGAGCGGTCATTCACGGGAATGCCGGCAGACACCCCGCGAACGCCACCGACGAAGCGCTCCGAAACAAGATCATCGCCTTAAAAAAAAGCG
>JAISNI010000223.1 GCA_031276295.1 Treponema sp. | reverse complement strand
ACCCCCAGGAATTCCTCTTCGGAACGGATAACCGTGTTTTCACTGATATAGGTCTTTTTGGAAAGATCCGCCGTACCGCCTAAAACCACTTCGTTGAATTCCCGAATCGCCTCGTTCCGTACCTGCGTGGAAGTATTGAAGAACAGGGAGACCCCCGCCACTGCAGCGGTCTCCGCCTGGGCGCGGGAGGCGCCTTCTCCCACCGCTGAGATATAACGGTTTGAAGGATAGTCCGCTTCCCGGTCCAGATACCAGGACGGCGCCGATGCCTTGTCCTGGGGCGGAAGCGCTCCTGTGCAGAGAACCGCAAACAGAACCGCAAACAATGTTCTCTTCATGGCTACGGCCTAAAAGTTTACTTTGTAGCTCACGCGCAGCCCCGGATCGCCCCGGTTATCGGAGACCAGCGAGATATTCCAGGCCGTGGGGTCCAGGGGGCCCTTTGCAACCATAGAACCGGGCCGGTGATAAGAGACGGGGCGTATATACCCAAAGATGCATCCCGCCACATAGAGGGCTACGCCGCCGCCCGCGATAATATACCCTGCCGTTATTGTCCCTCCATTATCATATCCATCAGATGTTCGGTTGTCCGCGAAACTATCCGGCGCGTTCACGATCATAAGGCCGATAATAACACTGACCAGCCCCGCGGTATCCAGCCCCGCAATAACGGCGCCGCCGAAGATATCTTTCTGAATGGAAAAGGAACCAGCGCCCCAGAGAAAGTTGAGTGCCCTGGTGCGGCTTATTTCAGCCGGGCTAAAGTCCCGAATCCCTCCCCTGGCAAGGCTCTCTACGGTAACATCGTCAGGTGGTACATTCCGGGAACCGCTGTAAGAGATGACGGCGCCTTCCACCATAATGGCCTGGGTTCTGAACCGATACCTGAGACCGACAAGCTCCATGGAACCCGTGATGATGTACTGGGCTCCCGTGAAGCGGCCTATCTCCTGAGCCGTTTCTTCGCTCACCAGACCCGTGCTCTCATCCTGAAACTTCAGTTCCCCAAGGACGAGATCCAGCCGCTGCCGATCCACCACGGTTATTTGTCCTCCATTGGTGATGGCATCGTTGAGTTCGTCAATCACATAGCGAGAAAGTGCATCCGAGGGGCTGAAAAAGTTCACCACCGCCACCTTGCTCCCCTCGGGAAGGATCTGTCCCATCTCCAGAACGACCGACTGGATGGCCGCATCAAGGGTAACGTTCTGTGCGAAGGCAAACGAGCCTGCAAGGCACAGCACCAATACCACAAATACCTTTTTCATGCTTCTTCCTCATTCTCTTCCTCTGGCGGAGTCCTAGTAACCAACGGTTATTAAAAGAACCCCATCCGTTGTAGGCCGCTTTTTCTGAAGTTTCTCCTTAATAAGAGGAAAAAATCAAAAAAAATATGCCTGGTAGAGCATGATAATGACATAATAGACAATTTGTCAAGTCATATGAGGCACATATAATTGCTTTATTGGTACATAGGCTGGAAAAATGACAAATATTCGGGAAATTCTGGCAAAGAATTTAAAGGAGCACAGACGGAAGCTCGGTATAACACAACCCCAACTGGCTGAACGGGCGAATTTGTCTACCCATTACCTCGCCATGATCGAAGTAGTCCGCAAGTTTCCCACCGCCGATGTTCTGGAACGGCTGGCGGCGGCATTGGACATTGCTCCTAACGAGCTTTTTTCGGTATCACCTTCCCCAGAGGAGGCTATGGAAAAACTGCAACAGGCGATTTTGGCTAATCTGGACCATGCGATTGAGAACGCAGTAGACAGGGCCATTCAAAAAGCCTTTGCGGAGAAATGCAAGAGCTAACCATGTGTCATTTTCTGTTTACTCATTATTGATCTTGAACAAAAAAGTAAAGGCAAGGTAAAATTAAACCCCCTTCGGAAAAACGGGGTGGGTATTTGTACTGTTTTATAGAAACCCGTTTCTGTGCAAATCCTGTGTATAAAAACCGTGTCTGTTACGGCGGGATACGAAAATCCGAAGCGTTTTGCGGCCCGGCATGCGGTTGCCTGTCTGTTTTTACGTAATTCTTTGTATTATAAGGAATTAGGCTGTTTTACTATTCGGGCATTAAGGGAAAAAACTGTATTTTTTTCCTGATATGGCTTGTTTTGGCGCGCGTTAGGGTTTATCCTTGTGGATAATATGTTGATACTTTTTTTGAAGGTTCCGGATGGCTGAATGGGATTATGAGGTATTTTGGGAAGAAACCATAAACCAGCTCCGCGCAAATTTGGGTGAGGAGGAGTTTAACGTATGGTTCAGTAACCTGAAATACCTGCGGGCCGGGGAAAAAACCATAACCGTCGCTGTTCCATCCTCCTTTTACCGGGACCAGGTAAAAAACCGTTACCAAAAATCCATTGAATCCAAGCTGAAAGAGCTTACCGGCAAGGAACTGACGGTCTGTTTCGAGGTAATTCCCGAAAATTTGCCCGAGGACGAGCCGGTCCGGCCCGATGCTTTGCCCGAAAACACCGGTTCCGGCGAAAAATCCGGCCTGAATCCGGCTTTGAAGGGCGGCCCGGACGGAATTCAGCCGAAAAAAGAAAAGAAAGCCCGCCCCGCGTATCTCAGGGAAGATTACACCTTTGACAAATACGTTAACAGCGAAAACAACAGTTTTGCCGCCAACGCCGCCATTGCCATCAGCAAGAATCCCGGAAAGACCTACAATCCCTTTCTTATCTATGGCGGAGTCGGGCTGGGAAAAACCCATCTTATGCAGGCTATCGGCAACTATATTTATGAAAATTCAGACAACAAGATAATATCCATCACGGCCGAAAACTTCCTCAACGAGTATGTACAGGCCATATCCGAAGGTAAAATGAGCGTATTCAAAAACAAGTTCAGGTATACCGATATACTTCTCATTGACGATATTCATTTCTTTCAGGGCAAAGAGGGGGTGCAGGAGGAGTTGTTTCACACTTTCAACGCGCTGCTGGACGCCAAAAAACAGCTTGTCTTTACCTGTGACCGGCCGGTTTCGGAATTGAAAAAAATCTCCGAGCGGCTCATGTCCCGGTTTGAGCAGTGCCTTAAAGTGGATCTCCAGCCCCCAAAATACGAAACCCGCTGCGCCATTTTAAAATCCGCCGCGGAAAGCCGGCGCGCCTCCATTCCGGATGAGGTTATCGATCTGATAAGCAAGAATATCTCGTCAAACGTGAGGGATCTTATCTCCGCCCTGAATACCCTTATATCCTATATGGAACTTATGGGCAAACCCATAACCATTGAAATTGCCCAACAACGGCTACGGGATGCCTTTGTTTCCCCGCGGCAGGCCAATTTATCCATAGATAACATACAAAAAGTAACAGCCGAACATTACGATCTCAATATCAACGATTTAAAGGGGAAGAAAAAAACAAAAAACATCGTCTTTGCCCGGCAGCTTGCCATGTATATCGCAAGGGAAATAACCGATTACTCTACCACGGAGTTGGGACAGGCCTTTGGGGGACGGGATCATACTACCGTAATGCATTCCATTGACAAGATCAAGGGGCAGCTTCTTACGGATCCGAAGCTGGAATCGACCATAGAAAGCCTTAAAAGACTCATAAAAGAATACAGCGCGAAATCGTGAAAAAAGTGCTTATAAAATCTGTAAAAAAGGTGTATAATTACACCTGTTGTGGATAGTGTGGAATAAGGGTCATACTTGTCCATAGTTTATTAAAATGGTAATTACAGGCCCCATATGGAATTAAGTGGTTTTTCCACATTTTCGGCGGCTTATTATTACTATTATTAAATTTATATATATAACTTAATAATAGAGGAGATCATATGAAATTCATATGCGAACGAAGCGTCCTTCTCAAGGAAATATCGATAGCCCAGGAGATAATAGCGTCAAAGAACGTTATCTCAATCCTTTCGAATATCTATCTTGAAGCTGAAAATGACAGCCTGCTTATAAAAGCTACCGACATGAAGGTTAATTTTGAGACAAAAGTACCGGTTACCGTGATCGAACCCGGCCCGACTACGGTATTTGGCGATAAATTTCTTAATATACTCAATTCCGTTCCGGACGGGGAACTTGAATTTGAGCAGAAGGACAACAAGATACATATCAGGCCAATGGTAAAAAAGATACGATTCCAGCTGAGATCCACAGATTCCGACAAATTTCCCGAGTTTTCCGTGTCAAATCAGGATTATTTTGATATTCCTGTCAAGGATTTCAGGGAGATGATAAGTCAGACCGTTTTTGCCATTTCCGACGATGAAACCCGGTATTTTATGAACGGTGTTTTTCTGGAGAAACTGGACGACAGGATCATCATGGTTGCTACCGATGGCCGGCGGCTTGCCTACATCAGCAAACCCGTGGAAAAGAGTATCAGGGATTTTACCGGAATAATAGTGCCTCCTAAAATTCTTAATATCATTATCAGGCGTACCGGCGACGAAGGCCTTATTTCAATATCCGTAACGGACAGGACCATTTATATCCGCTTTGGTTCCTACAGCCTTTCCTCCGTACTGCTGGAAGGCCAGTTTCCGAATTATCGAAAGGTTATTCCCGAAAGCCAGAGCAACGTCCTTACGGTTAAACGATCCGAAATGCTGGACGCCCTGAGGAGGGTTTCCCTTCTTGTGGAACAGAAGTCGCATAGAGTATACCTCGGAGTCGGCCCCGGTTTCATGTCGGTGTATTCGGAAGAAAACGAAATAGGAACCGCTAGGGAAGAGATACCCTGCACGTATGAAGGCGGGGAAGTATCCATAGCCCTGAATTACCGTTACATTGAGGAACCCTTTAAGGCAATAGACGGTGAAGAGGTAAGCATACACTTTACTGAACCGAACAAGGCTATTACCATTGTACCTGTTCCCGAAAAGGACTTTTTCCATATTGTGATGCCCATGCAGCCTTGATGGTATTTTCATCCCTGCGGACAACCGCGTTCCGGAATTTGGCCGATAACGAAGTTTTTATCGGCGGAAAGGATGTTTTTCTTGTAGGTGAAAACGGGCAGGGTAAAACAAATTTTCTTGAATCCCTGTATTTCTGTTCCTACGCCTCATCTTTCCGGGGGGTACGTGACGGCGACATGGCCCGGAACGGCGAAAAAGATTTTTCCGCGGAACTTAAAGTACAGGACAGCGTGCGGAAATCTGCCGTGGGGCAGATACTTGTTAAATTTGAAAAGGGAAAAAAAAGCGTGGCCATTGACGGCAAGCGGGTAGAGGATCGCAAGGAACTTCTTTCCGTTTCTCCCTGCATCGTATTCTGCCACGAGGACATGGAATTTGTTTCGGGCAGTCCCGACAGGCGGCGCTGGTTTTTCGATCAGGTTCTGAGCCTCTACGATCCGGTGTACCTCGACGATCTCAGGCGTTTTCGCAAGGTTTTGAAATCGCGGAACACGGTGTTGCGTGATTTAAGCCTGCGCCGCCCGGAGGGCGATCCCGAACTGCTGCTGGATGTTCTTGATCCCCAGTTTGTACAGTACGGGCTAAGTCTTATGGAAAAACGGGAGACAGCGGCGCGGCTTTTTTCCGAAATCTTCAGTCCCCTGTACCGGGAAGTAAGCGGAATCGGCAGCATTACGGTAAGGTATTTGCCATCCTGGAAAGCCGCCGGCCATTCCGGTTTTCTCCGGGAAAGGCGCGCCGCGGATTTGACGGCGGGGATTTCCCTTTCGGGCCCCCACCGTGACCGCTATGTGTTTTCACGGGACGGCGTGGAGTTTAGCGGCAGCGCGTCCACGGGACAGCGGCGCCTGCTTGCCCTGCTCCTCCGCCTTGCCCAGGCCCGGCGCTACTCGGAGATGACCGGAAAAAATCCGGTGCTGCTTCTGGACGACGTACTCCTTGAAATGGACGGCGGCAAAAGGCGCCGGTTTCTTTCGGTTCTGCCCGCTTATGATCAGGCCTTTTACACGTTTCTTCCGGAAGAACCCTTCGAACATTACCGGAAGAGTGATACACTGGTTTATCAGGTAAGAGGAGGAACGGTAGCGTGACACGGGTTGGTGAGCTTCTCGGGATGATTATTGATGAAAAAATGATACACAAGGCCCGGGAATATTCCAGACTCTTTAATGTCTGGACCGCGCTTACAAAGAAACACGGAATCGCCGCCGCCGCCGATCATTCCCGAATCAGGGACATTCGCAAAGACATTCTTTTTATCGACGCGGATCATCCCGGCTGGATACAGATTCTGCAGACCAGGGAACACAAACTGCTGGAGGATCTGCAAAACGCCTTTCCGTCTCTCGGCATTGGCGGCATAGCCTTTAAATTGAGCCGGACGCCCTTCGGCAGCGCCGGTGACGGCGCCGGTGACGGCGCCGGTGACGGCGCCGGTGACGCGGAGTCCGCACCGGCCGCCGCCGCGGAAAGCGCGGTGGTGTCCGCCGGGACGGACGCGGACGAATCCGGCGGCGGGGAAGCCAATGTTTCCGTTGACAGCATAAAAAACGAAGGATTAAAGGCGGCGCTGAAAAGCCTGGAACAAAGCATACATCAGAAACCCCAAAAACCGGGCAAAGACAGAAAATGATCGGGGCCTGGTACGCCCATTGCCTCCTTTGTCCGCGCCGCTGCGGGGTGAACCGGCTTGATGATCGCGGTATTGAGGACCGTGACAAAAAAACCGTTAACCTTACCGGAAACAGGGTTAACGATTCGGGCCCCCGGCTTTTGGGTTTCTGCGGGGAAAGCGCCGGACTCCGTCTTGCCTCCGCGTCCATTCACCGGGGCGAGGAGCCGCCCGTTACCGGATCGGGCGGTTCGGGCACGATCTTTGTAAGCGGCTGCAACCTGGGCTGCGTATTCTGCCAGAATTACCAGATTTCGCAGGGGGGCGCGGGGAGGCCGGTAAGTTCCGCCGAATTCGCGGAAATATGCCTTGCCCTGCAAAACCGGGGCGCCGGGAACATCAACCTTGTTACCGGCAGTCACGCCGTTCCCGCCATAGCCGAAGGCCTTGACGCCGCGCGGGCCGCCGGACTCCGCATACCGGCCTTGTGGAACAGCTCATCCTATGAAAGCGCCGAAGCCCTTGAGCTGCTCCGTGACCGGATAGACATGTATCTGCCGGACCTTAAAACCCTGGACAGGGATCTGGCCGGCCGTTTTTTCCGCGCCCCCGGCTACCCCGAAGCCGCTTCCGCCGCCATCCTTAAAATGATGGAGTACCGGCCGGGACAGGTTATCATCCGCCATTTGTTGCTGCCCGGTTTTCTGGAATCCACCCGGGAAGTTTTGCGCTGGTTCGCGGAAAACAGCCGGGGCCGCGCCCTTTTTTCGCTGATGACCCAGTACACGCCGGTAAGGGCTTTGAACGGCGGCCCGGAGCTTCCCGCGCGCTTTGTAAGCGGGGAGGAGTATGAAACCGTCATCGGCTGGTTTGAAGAGTTTGGCATAGAGGATGGTTTTTGCCAGGAGCTGGTGACGGATTCGGCCTGGCTGCCGGATTTCAGCCGGGTCAATCCCTTTTCATCGGAACTTTCCACGCCGGTCTGGCACTGGAGCGGCGGCTTTGTGTGAAGGATCCTGCGGAGGCAGGTGTCCATGCCCCGAAAAAATCCTGAGCCTGTTTCTTTCCGGCAATATTTTAAACGGAATACCGCCTACTCCCACTCAATCGTCGCCGGCGGTTTGCTTGAAATATCGTAGGTTACGCGGCCAATGTCTTTGACGCTGTTGGTGATGCGGGTGGAAATTTCAAGCAGATCGCGGGCAGGGAAGGGGTAAACGTCGGCGGTCATGCCGTCGGCGCTGGTGATGGCCCGGAGGGCGAGAACCCAGCCGTATTTGCGGACATCGCCGGCAACGCCGACCGAGCGGACGGGAAGAAGCACCGCGAAGGCCTGCCAGATGTCGTCGTAAAGGCTGCGCCCGCCGGCCCCGCCGTTTTTTACAAACCCGTCACCGGCTGCCGCCGGGGCATCGCCGTCCGCGCGCGGGGCGGGGCGGCGCTTCAGTTCCTCAATAAAGATCGCGTCCGCCTCGCGCAGGATATCACATTTTTCCCTGGTTACTTCGCCGGGGATACGCACCGCGAGGCCGGGGCCGGGGAAAGGGTGGCGGCGGACTACTTCCTCATCGACGCCGAGGATGCGGCCAAGGCGGCGCACTTCGTCCTTGTAGAGACGGTCAAGGGGCTCAATGATACGGCCGGCTTTGCGCTTGAGGTCTACCAGGGGACTCCCCACATTGTGGTGACTCTTGATAAGATGCGCCTTCTTCCCGACACCTTGGCCGCTTTCAATCAGGTCCGTGTAGAGTGTGCCCTGGGCAAGGAAGTACGTGTCCGGCAGGCCCAGACGCGCCACTTCCCGCTCCTGAATCGTGATGAACAGGTCGCCGATGATCCTTCGCTTGGCCTCGGGCTCGGTAACGCCCTTCAGGGCGGAAAGGAATTCGTCCCCGCAGCGGATGATGTGCAGGCGTTTCGCGCCGAGGCGCTCAAGGTTTGCCCTGACGGTTTCCGTTTCGTCCCTGCGCATAAGGCCCGTGTCCATGTACATCAGGTGAACCTGATCGCTTTCCAGGGCATTGAGGAGCAGGGCGCCGGCGACGGTGGAATCGACGCCGCCCGAAACAAGGAGCAGCACCGGGTTTTTGCCGATCCTCGCGCCGAGCGAGGCACGGACTTCCTCTACATACCGCTCCATTGTCCAGCCGGCGCTGCAGCCGCAGACGCCGAAAACAAAGGCGGAAAGAATCTCGGCGCCCCTTTCGCAGTGAGTTACTTCGGGGTGGAACTGAAGGCCGAACCAGGGCTTTTCATCGTGGATCACCACGGCGGGATACCCGGTATCGCTGGTTCCGTATTCACCCAGGCCCGGCGCGAGGGCGGTAAGGGTGTCGCCGTGGCTCATCCACGCGGTAAAGCGGGAATCAAGGGCTTCAAGAAAACGCGCCGCCGCGTTATGCGGGGCGGGTTTCTTCCCGACGGTCACGCCTATTCTTCCGTATTCCCGTTCCGGCAGGG
Organism: Treponema sp.; assembly: GCA_031276295.1. GTDB lineage: Bacteria > Spirochaetota > Spirochaetia > Treponematales > Breznakiellaceae > JAISNI01. Next base: position 7,338 of record JAISNI010000223.1, on the reverse strand, counting down.
GTTCAACCCTGCCGCCCTGATCGAAATTCATTCGCTGCAGGCCGTAGCAGATCCCCAGAAGCGGAAGGCCGCAGGAATAGACCCTCCTGTCCGGCGCGGCGCCCCGGTCGTACACCGATTCGGGCGACCCGGAAAGGATAATGCCCCTCACCTGATCGGCCCGCGCCGTGCCGGGCGTTTCATCGTTTATCACGCTGTCGCCGGGGATAATCTCCGTATAGACGCCCAAGTCCCGAATGCGCCGCCCGATGAGCTGCGTCGTCTGGCTGCCGAAATCCAGAATTAGAATTTTGTCCATCCGGTTTATTTTGTCCAGGGGCTTTTGCGGATAATCGTTGCCTTGCGGTCATAGCCTACGGATACAATGTCTATGGGCGTTTCGCAGAAGCGCTCGATAAACTCGATGTACTCCATTGCCGCGACCGGCAGCTCCTCGTAGGTGAGCGCCCCCGCCAGGGTTTTCTTCCAGCCGGGAAAGCTGCGGAGTACGGGTTTCGCGCTGTTGAGGCAGCCGATGGAAGCGGGAAAATTCTCGACAATTTTGTCGCCGATACGGTAAGCGGTACAGGCCTTGATCTCTTCAAAGGTATCGTAGACATCAAGGTGGGTCATCACCAGGCCGTCAATTGAATTGGTAAGGCAGGCGTACCGCAGGGAAACAAGGTCAAGGTAACCGCAGCGGCGGGGGCGGCCGGTGGTGACGCCGTACTCGCGGCCCGTGTCGCGGACAAAGCGGCAGAGTTCGTCCTCGGAATCGGGATCGAATTCGCTGGGCAGGGGGCCGTTGCCCACCCTGGTGGAATAGGCCTTGAACACGCCCAGCACCTTGTCGATTGCCCGGGGGCCGACACAGCCGCCGATGGCGGCGCCCGCCGCGCAGGACATCCCGCTTGACACATAGGGATAGGTTCCCAGATCCAGATCCAGCAGCGTTCCCTGGGCGCCCTCAAAGAGTACCTGTGAATTTCGGTGATGTACCAGGTAGGAAGAAAGATCGATGGACATGGCAAGAAGCCGGTCGATATAGGGGGCGAGGAATTCCCTGTCCGCCTTTTCAAGCCCGTCCATTTTTTCCTTCCAGGCAAGGTCGGCAATGCGGATGCCGTCCCGGTCGCTTTTCATGGAATAGGTGATGCCGATGCCGCGGCCGGTGGTGCCGATTGGCCTCTTTCGCGCCGCGTCGCGTTCCTTGTCAATTTGAATGTAGCGGGGAAGCACGATATGGGCACGATCGGAAATAAATATCCTCCCCCTGGTATCAATGCCGCGATCCTCAAGCATCCTGATTTCGCTAAAGAGCGCCACCGGGTCTATGACCATGCCCGCGCCCAGGATAACCATCTTGTCGGGATAGAACACCCCCGAAGGGATCAGGTGCAGGGCGTACTCCTCACCGCCGATGACTATGGTGTGTCCCGCGTTGGCTCCGCCGGAAAAACGGACAATTACCTGGGCTTCGTTGGCCAGATAATCCACGATTTTACCTTTTCCTTCATCGCCCCATTGGGCGCCGATTATGACTACCTTCACTTTCTACCCCGTTATCAGGATACAGGAAAACCCGGATACTTACAATGCCGCGGGCATACTGCCCTGGGCGGTCATGGGTTTGTGTTGACAGTTTCCTTCCTCCGGTTTAGCTTTGAAGCATGGCTTTGTCTCCCGAAGAAAAATTTTATACCTGAGTTTTCTCAAGCGATACAGATTTTTTTCTGACCGGCGGGACAGCCCTTAGCCGTGCCTATTACCGGCACCGTTATTCCGATGATCTGGATTTTTTTGTAAATTCCAGCAGAGAATATGACGAACAGATGGATATTGTCTTTTCGCGGCTCAAAGAAAACGGTTTTTTTTGGGATACTTCCTCGGAATTTACCCGGTCTGATAATTTTGTGTCTTTTAAAGTACAACGGGAAAACTCCGGTACTTCTCTGAAACTTGATTTTGTAAACGATCTGGTCCCTCATTTTGGCCCCATTGTAAAAACCGGTTTGTTTTGCCGTATCGACTCGATTCAAAATATACTTTCCAACAAAATCAGCGCCCTCTTTCGCTTTGCGGCCAAAGACGTGGCGGACCTGCGGGAAATATTCCTTCACGAAACAATCGACTGGCCCGAAGCCTTCAGACAGGCAAGGGAAAAAGAGGCGGGCATCGAAGTTCCCCAGGTATGCGAAATAATAAGTGGTATACCGGAGGGTGAATTTGATAACCTCAAGTGGATCAACAAGCCCCGCTGGCGGGACTTCCGCGCGGACATAGGCAGGATGACGGAAGCCATGCTGGGGCAGCCCGCATGGTAAACACCGTGGACGAAAGATGCGCGGCTTCCCGGTTGAAGGCTTACGGGGCGGTGCGCTTTTGCCTGGGGGCCGGCCTGTCGGCCCCCGATTCTGTCAAGGGACCGAGGGGGCTTTTTTGTAATATTACAATTACTGCTTGTCCTGACTTCCCTCTTAAAATTTTTTATTATATAATAAACGAATGAAAATACTTGTTATCGGATCGGGAGGCAGGGAACATGCCGTTGCGTGGAAACTGGCCTTGTCCGACCGTGTTGAAAAGGTATACCTTGCCCCGGGCAACGGCGGGACCGCAGCCGAGTTGAAATGTGAAAATATCGCTATGGACTGCGCGCCTGCAAGCGCTGAGGGACAGGCTTTTCTTGCGGAGTTTGCGGCCGGGCGCGGCATAGACCTCTGCGTGGTCGGCCCGGAAGCGCCGCTGGCGGCGGGTATTGTGGATACTTTCCGTTCCGCGGGGCTTGCCGTTCTCGGCCCGGACAGGAATGCCACACGGCTTGAGGCAAGCAAGGTATGGGCGAAGAACTTTATGGAAAAATACGGGGTACGGACGGCAAAAAGTACCGGTATACAGGATTACGGGGAAGCCCTGCGTTTTGCGGCGGAACATTTCGGCAGCGGTGGCGCGCCGCCGCTGGTGATAAAGGCTGACGGTCTTGCGGCAGGTAAGGGCGTAGTTATCGCTGAAAACCATGCCCAAGCCGAAAGGTGCATCACTTCTTTTATGAAAGACGGCAGCCTGGGCGATGCCGGGAAGCATATCGTGTTTGAAGAATACCTTTCCGGCAGGGAAGTTTCCGTACTTGCCGCGGTGAGTATATGCCGGGGAATGGCGGAACACGCCTCAATCCGGCCCTTTATCCCGGCGCGTGATCATAAGCGGCGCTTTGACGGCGATACGGGGCCGAATACCGGCGGTATGGGGGCCGTTGCCCCTGTTCCTGATTTTACCGCTGGGGAAGATTTCCGCACGGCTATTCTTGAGCCTACCCTGCGCGGCATAGCGACGGAAGGGATGGATTACCGGGGCTTTATCTTTTTTGGCCTTATGGTAGTGGAAAAGAAATGCTTTCTGCTGGAATACAATGTGCGCCTGGGGGACCCTGAAACCCAGGCGGTTCTGCCCCTCATGGATTCGGATTTTGCCCTGCTCTGCCGTGCTATAGAACAGGGCGGTCTGCGTGACTTTCCGCTTGCGTGGAAAAACGGCGCGGTTTGCGCCCCCGGGACGGTAAGTGAAGGCTATCCCGGCGCGTACCGGAAAGGCGTCTCCATCACCGTGGACGGGGAAGCGCTTGCAAAAACCGGCGCGAAGCTCTTTATAGCCGGTGCGGGGCGCAACGGGGAAGGCGGCCTTGTCAGCCAGGGGGGCAGGGTGCTTACGATGGCGGCTTACGGCCGTAACGCGGACGAAGCCTGGGAGCGGGCGTATCGCGCCCTTGATGCCGTGCGGTTTGAAGGAATGGATTTCCGCCGTGATATAGGCCGCAGTACGGGAGGCGTGCCGTGAACCAGGGAGACCCTCACTTATGGCGGCTGCTTTTGCAGTTTGCCCTTATCTTGATCAACGCGATCTTTGCCTGTGCGGAGATTGCCCTTATTTCGGTAAATGACAACAAATTGGAAAAACTTGCCGGCAAGGGGGATAAGCGCGCCGCGCGGCTCCTCGCGCTGACGAAGCAGCCGGCAAAATTTCTTGCCACCATACAGGTGGGCATCACGCTGGCGGGATTCCTTGGCAGCGCCTTTGCCGCGGACGGCTTTTCGGACGTGCTGACGGCGCAGTTTATCTCCTGGGGCCTTAAAATCCCCCGGCAATACCTCGGAACCATGTCTGTGGTATCTATCACCATCGTCCTTTCCTTCTTTACCCTGGTACTCGGTGAGCTTGTCCCCAAGCGGATCGCCATGAAAAAGGCCGAAACGCTTGCCTTTGCCCTGTCGTCATTCGTCTGGCTTATTTCAAAATTTTTTGCCCCGCTTGTCTGGTTTCTTACCAAATCCACCAACGGCCTGCTTAGGCTCCTCCGCATCGATCCTGAAGCTGAGGAACAGGCCGTTACCGAAGAGGAGATACGGATGATGCTTGATGCGGGCAGTAAAAAGGGAACGATTGACGCGGGGGAAAAGGACATTATCCACAATGTTTTTGACTTCGGCGACAAGACCGTTGCCGAAGTGATGACCCACCGCCTGGATACGATCCTCCTGTGGCAGCACGAAAGCGACTCCGCATGGGAACAGACCATTATTGAAAACCGCCATAGTTACTATCCCATCTGCGGCAAGGATCAGGACGATATTATCGGCGTGCTGCGCGCGCGGACTTTCCTTGCCCTCAGCGACCGCAGCCGCCAGGCGGTGCTGGCCGAAGCCGTGCGGCCTGCCCTGTTTGTTCCCGGAACCATCAAGACCGCTATGCTCTTAAAAAAGATGCAGAAGAGCCGCAATCATTTTGCGGTGGTGCTGGACGAGTACGGCGGCTTGAACGGCATTGTTACCATCAACGACTTGCTTGAAGAACTTGTGGGCGATCTGGAAGACGACAGCCTGGCGCCCCCCGAAGAGCCCGAAATTGAAAAGACAGGCCCCCTGGAATGGTGCATTAACGGCGCGGTTTCGCTGGACAAACTTAACCGCGAAACAGGCTTGAACCTGCCCTTGGACACGTACAATACCTTTGCCGGCTTTGTGTTCGGCCTTCTTGGACAGATACCGGAAGACGGTGAAACGCCGGTTGTTTCCGGTCTTGCCGGTATGGAGATACGGATACTGAAAATCCACGAACACAGGCTGGAGAAGGCGCTGCTGCGGGTTCTTGATACGGAGAAAGCGGAGTAGCAGGCGGCAATATCAGATATTCAAGGCGGTCTCTGCATTTATTGATTGCGGAGACGCGCTTACGCGCGCGCGCATTAGTGCGGGTATAAAAAAAGTCCGGCCCCCCTCGTTGATACCCGGCAAGCGAGGATTTCAATTTTCTCTTGCCGAATAAAAGGAACCGGACTATTATTACAAAACGAGGAGCCGTTGTTACGCTTTAAACCGGCGGCTCCTAAAACTCGGGGTAAGGGAGCTATGTTCCAGCATAGCCCCTTTCCCCTCCATTCTCAGTTCTTCCTGTTTTTTTAGAAGGATACCGAGAAAATGATCGGGACGCTGAAAGCCCCTGTCAACTTTGTTGCGTCGATATCAGCACTTGGAAAATTGTCACCAATGGCAGTGGGGTGTTCCCCGTCGGCATAGGTAATGCCAACCTTGATGGTGCAATCGGGCGCAAGGGTGGTCTGGAGACCGGCGCCAAAGCCGTAGTTCAAGCCGCCTTTCCCTGTTATATCAAGACTATCACCACTGAATTTGCTATCTCCGTAGAAATCAAAGCCGCCTTCCACTTGGGCGGTAAAGGTATCGTTGAGCTTGTACTGAACCGCGACATAGGGCCTCAGCCTGAAAGCACCCTCATATTTCATATCAGCTCCGTGCTGTTCACCCTCCCAAGTCTGGGCAAACGTACCACCCAAGATAAGGTTTGCGGTCAGGGGGCCGGTTGCGTACTTAACGCCCAAACCCGCCGTAATGCCGGGGAAATATTTACCCTCTGGCTTTATTAGGGTACCATCCTCCCAGACGTTCGCAGGCACCGTATGGACATCCTCAAACGGCAGACTAAACCCACCGCCTACATCAAGGGTAAGCCCCTCCATGCCGGTATAGGCAAAGGCAAGTTCAAATTTTGAATTGGCTATAGCAGGCAAGTCCGCTGATGGATGCGCCCCTATATACTGAAGCCTGACAACACCGATATTCGGCAAGGCATACGCTACGGCAAACTGGGTGTTCTCCCATACAAACTGAGCGCCCTTACTGGCAACCGTCGTGTTGTTTATCTTGTCGGGGTTGTTGTTATAGGTCTCAGTCATGTTATTAACCAAGGCATAGACGCTTAACCCTTCAATCGGCTTTGCGCTCAGCATGACGGCGGCTTTCGCGTCAAAATTCTTGAAAATGTCGCTTTCATTGGCCCGGTTGATCGTATAATCCCCAAACCATGCACCGTTACCCACCTTGCCGCGGATGTCGTTGTTCACAAAACGGCCCGCGTCAATGCGGATTATGTCCAGCGGCTTGTACCAGATACCCGCGTTATCGCCGAGCTCATCGGCTTTTAAAGCACCACCGCTGATTTTCGGCCTCCACTGGAACTTGAACCCCGCCTTGCCGCTCTCGGTAGCGCCCTCTACATTGACCTGAATCTCCGTAGTGTTTCCACCGTTCCGTCCGAAACCGGCCACGGCTTCCGCGTCTCCCTCTTCCGGCACCTGAATGCCCAACGGGATAAACGACATCCCCGCGCCCGCGGTTACGGTTACTTCCGCAAACGCGGTTGCACACACAAGAGCGAATACAATAGAAAAAGTAAGTAACTTTTTCATATATCCTCCTTCAAAAAACAAAAATTGTGCGGGGAAAGCGAACAACGTCCGCCTTATTCCCCGTTATGCTATAAAAAAAGACAGGTCCGCCCCCGGCGGAGCCATGCCTTAATTTGCCTGTGCAGAGAAGTAAAGAAATAAACGCGGAAAGCCGCCCAGCCTGTGAACGGCAATACATGAGGAAACCGGCGCAAAAGGCCAAACTATCTGTTATAAACCGGGATAAAAAATTGAACTGCCCGTAAACACGGGAAATTACATAGGGTACAAACGATAAATTGAAATAGGGATCGTCAAAAGAAGATTGTTTTAAAAGCCCGCCTGGATAACGGTAATTCCTAGTAAACCTATCGGGGGGGGGGGGGGGTAAAATTACTTATAACACAAGGAATTAGAAACACCGTTTATCCTCTCTTTAAAAAATCTATACGCTTACCGGCCAGTGGCCAAAAAATTAACTATAAATCTAAATTATTCAATACCTCTTAATCGGTATATATTTTGAATAATATAATCAAAAAAAAATTTTGTCAATATAAATTTATCGGAGGTACAATCTTTTTTTCGGCCCACTTGCATGGCAACTTACGCCGCGCGGGTAT
>JAISNI010000221.1 GCA_031276295.1 Treponema sp. | reverse complement strand
GCAGGGGGCGGGACGAATGTGTATGACGGCATGGCCCTTGGGTATACCCAGGTGGCGGCTAACTTTTCAAGGGAATACATAAACCGGGTAATATGCCTCACCGACGGCGAACACAATTCGGGCGGAATGGGAACTCAGGATATACTCAATTTGGCGGAACGGTACAATAAGCAGAACATTAATATTTCAACCATTGCATTGGGGGCAAGCGCCGATATATCGCTTATGGTCAATACCGCCATAAAGGGCGGCGGCAGTTCCAGGTTTATTTCGGATCATGCCACGATGGTAAAAACATTCGGAAGTGAACTTGATCGTCTTTTGGTACCGGTTGCCCGGATGTTGAAAATGGACCTGGCATTGTCCAGCGGGATTATGTTAAAGGAAACATGGGGCTACGAACATACGGTTTCCGGCAGCGTTGTTCATTATGCCCTTGATACCATCCACAACGGTGATTATGAGACCTTGGTTGCTGAAGTTCAAATCAATCCCCGCGAACCGGTGTCAATGACATTGGGGAATTTTACCCTGGAATATCTTGATCCCTCCAATACCGTAAAGAGAATGGGGCCCTATCCAATAGTCCTGGACACTTCCGCGATACGGAGTGGGGTTATAAACGACCCCCGGATTAAAGAATCGGAAGGGTATATTGTCCTGGGGAGAGGGCTCCAGAATCTGGGACGGCAGGCGCGGGCAATAAATACCATGCAAAGAGAATATAACGCCCTGAAAAACCAGCCGGTTTCCCCATCGTACCCGCCTCAAAATCAAAACAGCGGATTGTTAAGCCTGGAGGATACGCCCCAGTCTCCGGCAGCCAGATTGAGAAATCAAATTATCCGTGAACTAAGCAGCGCGATACAGGCTATTGATTATTTAACCGTATATCTTACGGATATTCGTACCGCCCTGGGAGGGAATAAATATGATAATGAATTACAGCTTCTAAATAATTATCACGTTTCATTTTCCGGGGCCCGTGATAATTATGCGGCCATTCAAAATGATTGACGGTATTTGCTTTGGGCATGGTTGCATATAGTGTTAATACAGAATCCCCGCGGCAAGCCGGGGGCTTCTGTATTCGGACTGCCAAACCGTTGTAATACAGCCGAAACGTTAGGCAACATACTGTCAAACTTAGTTGACAAATAAAGTGAAAAAATATATACTCAACTTTGTATATAAAAGTATACATTATATATTTGAGGATTTGTAATGAATATTGCAGCCGATGTTATAAAAAATTATACGATAGTCTCACAAGAAGACTTATTAGAAAAAATATACGACAATGACTACAAATTAACTAATAAATATAAACAATATATGGATATTGATAATGCGTTAAATAGAAAAATGGTTAGTTTTCAAGCAAATAAATCAATGCCGTTTTATCGCTGGTTTAAATATAAAGAAGGATTTTCGGCAAATTTAGTTAATTATTATATATATAAGCAGGGAATTGATAATATAAAAATGATTTTAGATCCTTTTGCGGGTAGTGGAGCAACAATTTTTTCCGCAAGTAATTTAGGCCTGGATTCAATTGGTATAGAATTACTTCCTTTGGGACAAAAACTGATTTTTTCTAAAAATTTATTAATAAATAATTTTCTACAAAGCGACTTTAAAAGACTGATTTATTGGAAGGATAATAAGCCTTGGCTTTTTAACAATAATATTCAAAATTATAATATATTAAAAATTACAAAAGGGGCATATCCTGAAGAAACCGATGAATTAATAAAAAAATATTTATTCGTAATTAATCAGGAAAATGATAAAGTAAAAACTATATTATTAATGGCTTTAATATGTATTCTTGAGAGGATAAGTTATACGCGAAAAGATGGTCAATATCTACGCTGGGATCAGAGATCGGGAAGGTGCATAAATTCTATTCCTTTTAATAAAAATGAAATACTAAATTTCAATGAAGCAATTATAGAAAAATTAAATGAAATTATAACAGATGGCACAAATGATAAATCTAATTATTTATTTCAAGATAACAGATCAAAAGAAAAAGGTGAAATAAAAATTATTGGGGGATCCTGTCTTTTAAGATTACCTGAAATTCATGATAATTCCATGGATTTAATTATTACATCGCCTCTTTATTGTAATAGATATGATTATACAAGAATTTATGCCTTGGAACTTGCCATGTTAGGGATTGATGAATATGGTTTATTAAATTTGAGACAAGAAATGTTAAGTTGCACGGTTGAAAACAGGGAAAAAGATTTATTGGCTATCAATAATAGCTGGAATGACGTATTATACTATGTAAAAAATCATCCCCTTTTACAATCAATTTTGGAATATTTAAATTTTCAACGAAAGGAAAAATTGTTAAACAACAACGGTATCCCACGGATGATAAAGGGTTATTTTTATGAAATGGCCTGCGTTATTTATGAGATGTTTAGGGTTTTACAAAAGAATGGAACCGTTGTAATGGTTAATGACAATGTAAAATATGCGGGCGTAAGTATTTCTGTGGATTTAATATTATCTGATATTGCTCAATCAGTTGGTTTCGATATTAATTCAATTTCAATATTGCCAATAGGCAAAGGAAATAGTAGTCAGCAAATGGGAATCCATGGCCGTGAATCCCTTAGAAAATGTGTTTATATATGGAGTAAATCATGATCAATGCTTATTCCAATCATATAAAGAATTTTGATGATTTAAAAACTACGTATGAAGAAACAAGGGCCGGTTTTATTGAAATTGCTTTAGAAAAAAATAGGCAGGTTATTCCTTTTATTGAAGAAGCAAGAGTGTTGCAGAGCAGAATAAAAAATATTCAAACCCCTCTCGAATTGTTAAGTATTGAAAATATTAGGTTAGGACTGATATCTGCCGCAGGTATTTCTGAAAAAGTATCAGTTCATTTGGGTCAGGATGGATGTATTTCTGATTTCTTTAGTTGATTGGTTGATAAATATATAAGAGTTAGGGATGCGGTACTGCGCATAACAGGACTGTTTATGCGCAGACCCGCTTTGCGGGTCTGACTCCGCCAGTAGGGAACTCGGCCATTCCGCTATGCGCAGACCTAAAAACGGGGTATTAATTGGGAACAGGTATGGATCGTAACGTAAAAACTCAGGTTCAATTCCCCATAGGGGCAAAACTTATTATTATTATTGTAGGGTTTCTCCTCGTTTCACTGGGGGCGCTTACCATTCTGGGTTCGGTATTGATTGGTTCCGATATACGGATTACCGCCGAGGACAATAATTTTACCGTGAACCATTGGGCCGCCCGTGAGGTTGAAATTATTCTCGGGAATATCCGTTCCAAGGCGGTCCTCCTGCTTGAGGATATGGATACTGCGGAAAACCTCAATATGGCCTCCTATTTCTTTACCCAGAATCCCGATATAGCCGCGATTATTTTCACTACGGGAGGGCCTGAACAAGCGGGGGGATTGAAAGAAAAATATACCTTTATCAATGAGAATTTCCCCGGGGGCGGGATCCCGCGTTCCCTGCTTGATATATGGCAGAACATACAGGAAAATGATCTCCGCAGGGCATTTGCAGGGGAGATACTTACCGATAACTGCTTCCCTGTTTTCAATATACCCCTCCTCGCCATGATCTTTCCCCTGCATACAACAGGAACGGCCGAATCAGGGGCCGTAACGGTTCTGTTCTCCTCTGAAAAACTGCGGAAGGATTTCGGAGTATCCGATTCCGCGGATATAAATTATTCCTTTATCATAAATGATGAGGGCTGCGTTCTGGTACACCCGAATGAAGAGTTGATGATGTCGGGCGCAAATATGAGCGATCTGCCCTTTATCCGGGGGGCGTTGGAAAGCAGCGCGAGGAGCCTTCAGACTCTCTTTACCGATAGAGAGGGAACGGAGTATTTCGGCGCGTATGAGCGTCTTAACATAGGGAATATAACGGTTATTACCTCTGTTGAATCCGGCCTTGTTTTTAAAGGCGTTGCGGCAACGACGCAGCGCAATATCGTAATAGGCGGTATAGTACTGGCCCTGTCGATACTGGTTATCGCGCTTTTCTCCAAGACCATCAGTAAGCCCCTCAGAACTTTGACCCGTGCGGTAGAGGCGGTAGAGACCGGGGATTACCGTATGAATCTTATCGACAATAGAAGAAAAAAATCCCATTTTACGGATGAAATAGGCATCCTCACCCATAGCTTTATCGGTATGGGAAACAGTCTTGAAAATTTCGAGAAATTTACCAATAAAACCATCGTGCGTCTCGCCCGGCAGGGAAAGCTCACCCGTACCGGGACGAATAAGACGGCAACCGTCTGTTTTGCGTTAATTAGGAATTTTAGCGATTTTTCAAAGGAGATGGATGCCTACAATACCGTCAAATTTGTCAATTCGTTCCTTGCCAGGATAGTCCCCTGTATTATTAAGTCCGGCGGCGTCGTGGATAAATTTTTAACCCAGGAAGGTGTCGTGGTGATGTCCGTCTGGGGTGTGGTCGAAAGCGCCGGAAGCCCGGAACGCGATGCCCTTAACTGTATTCAGGCAGTTCTGATGATGCGTTCCCTTGTGCATACCTGGAATGCGGAACGGGCGCGGCCAAATTCTGCTAAAGCGAAACGTACAACCAGGGATACCCTCATCAAGCTGGGCTGCGGGATCAATACGGGGGAGGTAATCGCCGGACAGATAGGCTCGGATGAACGCATGGAGTATACCGTCATTGGGGATGCGGTAAACCTTGCCGCCCGTATTGAAGGCCCCAACGATCTCTTTGATACCGATATATTGATTACGGAAAATACCTGGCTGCTTACCGCCGATAGACTTATAACCGAGGAGATGCCCAGCCTTGAGGTAAAAGGCAAAGAAAAACCTCTGCGGGTCTTTGCGGTGGTCAATATATCGGACCGTGAGGGGCCTCAAACCATGCGGGAAGTACGGAAACAGTGGCTCGTATAAAAAACTGAAAAAAGGTCGGCAAAGTATGGTGGAAATGAATGATGTCTGGCTTGAAAATACAAGGCGGAATCACAGGAATATTATAGAAAAACTGGAATCTATCCGCAATAATACAAGCGGGAATACGGAGGAACCGCCCCCTACCGGGATAGCCGTAAAACAGGAACCGGTAGACATAGCGCCGGATACATCCGCAAGCCGTCCGTCCGCTTATCCGTCCCGGCGGACGGAACGGGAAAGGCCCGATTCATATAAAAAACAGCAGCGTGTGGAAGAAAGCGGACTTTATTCAGAACCGGTACAAGCTACCTTTTCTATCAGGGCGAAACTGGTCTGTATCATCACCAGCATCCTGCTTCTGTCCCTCGGACTTATAACGGTTCTGATGTGGTTCATAGTCCGTTCCGATATAGAGCGCACCGCCGAATCTAATAACGTTACTATCAATGACCGGGCTTCCCTGTTAGCGGAGACGGCCCTTGAAACCATCGAATCCAATGTATCGGTATTCCTCTATAACCGGAGTCTTCTCAACGGTGAACTACCGGCGGATCGGTTCTTTATTGAAAACCCTGATATCGCCGCGGTAATAATGAGAAGCCGCGGAGATGATTCGCTGCCGGAAGTATCTGTATCCTTAATAAACGAGCGGTTCTTTCTGCTCCATGAGATTCACAGTTCGTTAGTAAGCGTATATATGAGCGCCCATGAATCGGAGCTCGGCGATACAAGGACGGTACTCCTCAATGCCGCTCCGTCATTCAGCGGCATCCCTATCCTCGTGATGGGATTTCCGTGGCAGGCGCCATTGCCTGCGGAGGGCGGTAATGAGGGCGAAGAAATTGTCGCCGTTACGGTTTTCTTCTCATCGGAGGGGCTTACCGAATCCTTTGGTTCCGGGGCTAATTCTTCGATTATGCTCAATGAAACAGGGAGCGTACTGGTACACCCCGATAGGGAGGTTATCAATACCATGGGGAATCTGCAAAACCTGCCCGGAACGGCAAACGGGGAACGGCGGCTGAAGACCCGCTATGAATTCGACGGACAGGATTATTTTGTTTCAATCCAACGGATCGCGTTAGGAAACGCGCTCGTGCTTACCACTATCCCTGCCGATGTGGTCTTTGAGGGGATAACCGCTACCACGCGGCGCAACATCTACCTCTCCATAACGGCCTTGTTTCTGGGTATACTCTTTATCTGGTTTTTCGCCAAAACAATCAGCGAACCCCTTATGGTACTGAAAGGGGCGGCAGAGCAGATTGAAAGCGGGCGCTATCACCTTGATCTGTACGGCAATAACAAAAAGAAACCTGTTTTGCGCGATGAAACCGGCATCCTTATCGAAAGCGTGATCAGTATGAGCCATGTTTTGGAGAATTTCGAGAAATTTACCAATAAATATATTGCCCAGCTTGCGCGGTACGGCCGGCTGGCCCTTGGAGGTACGGATAAGGATGCGACATTCTTTTTTTCGGACATTCGTTCCTTTACGGCCATATCGGAAAAAATGCGGCCCGAGGAAGTGGTTGAATTTCTCAATGAATATATGGAACGGATGGTATCCTGTATTACTATTACAGGCGGAACTATCGATAAATTTATAGGGGACGCGATTATGGCCCACTGGGGCGCCGTACAATCATCGGGCAGTTCCGAGGAGGACGCCCTGAACGCCGTCCGTTCCGCCCTGATGATGAGGGTTGCCCTTATGAGCTTTAACGCGGGCAGGGGAGGGGAGAAAAAGCCCGTCATTAAAATAGGCTGCGGCCTTAACAGCGGACGTGTTGTCGCGGGGCAGATAGGTTCCGAGGAACGTTTGGAATATACGGTGATTGGGGAGGCGGTGAGCATTGCGGATCGCACGGAGACCCTCAATAAATATTTTGGTACGGAAATCCTTATCACCGAAAACACCTGGCGCCAGGTGAGGAGGTATATAATCGCCGAGGAGATGCCGTCCGTAACCCAGAAGGGCAAAAAGGTAAGGATGTTCGCGGTAATTAATATGTATGAAGGGGAAGCCCTGAACCGTGTCTTTGAGGATCTAAAGCACGTTTCAAAAATCAACACGGACATAAGCAGGCTGTGTTTAGGGAACAAGGGTCCGCAAACCCTGGCGGAACTCCGTACCCTGCTGAGGATACCGGCCCCGGATCTCAGCAAGGTAAACGTGGATGAAGAAGAAAAAAAATACAGAGTCAATGCGCCCAATGCGCAAACATAGAGCTTATTTTTTTATAGCGGTTGTTCTATAGAGGTTGTTTTTGATGGGCAAGAAAAAAGGCGTCATCCTTGATATCATGGTTATTATCCTCTGTCTTTCCGGCGCGGGACTTGGCGGTTATCTCTTTTGGAATGATCTCAACCGTACCTTGACCAAAGTCAGAGAGACGCCTATAGGGGTCTTAACCTATAAGAAGAATGCAGCCCAGCGCCGCTTTGCCGAACGGCTTATATGGAGCCAGTTGAACAGAGAATCGCCTCTCTATAACGGCGATATGATCCGTACCGCGGATCTTTCCGACGCCGTCATTACCTTTAACGGTGGGGAAGAGATTAACATGGCGGAAAATTGCCTCGTACAGATCTTTGTTGACAGTCAGGGCAGCACCCGTCTTGAATTATCCACGGGCCATGTTAGTGTGGATTCCCGCGGCGGAAATATAGTTATCGCTTCCGGAGAGCAGGAAGTAAAGGTTTCTGCCGGAAGCGTAATAGATGTGGGAGGGGGGGAAGTTCTGAATCTCCGGGTGATTGAAGGAAACGCTTCCCTCAGTACCGCTTCCGGAAGCCGGCAGGTTGAGGCGGGGAACTCTTTAAGTGTAAACAGGGAAGGAAATGTCCAAACGAATCCCTCCGTTGTGGTACGTTCCCCCCTGCCGAACCAGGGTTTGCTGGCATCCGCCGTCTCCCCTGTGCCGGTAACCTTTTCCTGGAACCTTGTTGATTTTTCCGCCGCCGACCATATACGTCTTGAAATTGCCCAGGACAGGCGGTTTACCCGTATCGTCAGCGCCCTGGAAGAGTACGATGAAACGACGGTTCAACTTCCCCTTACTCCCGGCGTCTGGTGGTGGCGGGTCTATCCGGTAAGAAATAACGAGCCGCTGCCGGCTCATGCGGCCGTCGGCAAACTGACCATCCGTTACGCGCCGGCTCCCGAACCCCAGTTGCCTATTGAGGGAACCAGCATTACGTATGAGGAATCGCCCCCTGCCGTGCGGTTCCAGTGGGCCGGAGCGCCGGGGGCCGATACTGAAGGGATCTCCTGGTATCTGGAAGCGGCGGATAACCCCCAGATGAGGAGCCCTCAGGTAAGTACCGTTGTAGAGGGATCATCCCTGTTGTATACCGGCCTTGGGAACGGGACCTGGTATTGGCGGGTAACCCCGCGGTACCCTTCAGAATACACCGGTACCCCGATTGCTTCCCGGCTCTCATCCTTTGCCGTCGAACCGTTCTCTGCCCTGCCCCCGGACCATACGGTCCCTGTCGTACCCGAAATAGTTGAACCGGATCAAGAAGTTTTGGAAGAAATTTCGCCTGAAACCGGGGAGATACGTGAAGCGGAAAGTGAAGTTCCACCGGAAGAACCCCCGGCGGAAGAGGTTGTAGAGCCGGAGCTTGAAAGGGAACCGGTAAAACTTGTCCTTAATGCTCCCGCAACAGGCCGGAGCATCCGGGGCCTTGACGCCCAGAGGCGGCCCGAGGCGTTGCGCTGGAGTTCCGCCGAACCTGTAGGTTCCTCCCGCCTTATAATTTCCCGCAATGCCGATCCTTCCCGGGGCGGGGTGGTGTTGGACATCTCGAACCCGGACTTTTCCGTTACCCTGCCTAAACTCGGCGAAGGCGTCTATTACTGGACCGTCCAGGCCCGGACGCCCGACGGCTTTGATATAAGCCCTGAAAGGCCGGCCAGCTTCAGGGTGCTTCCCCTGGAGATTGACAAGGTACGCCTCGATTCGCCTGCCGCGGGCCAGGACATTCCCGGCCTTGACGCGCTGAGGCGGCCCGCCGTTCTCCATTGGAGTTCGGTTGAAGCCGTAGGAAGTTCCAGGCTTATCGTCTCCCGCAACCCCGATCCTGTCCGGGGAGAGGCCGTCCTGAATATACAGAACCCGGACTTTTCCGTTACCCTGCCTAAACTCGGCGAAGGCGTCTATTACTGGACCGTCCAGGCCCGGACGCCCGACGGCTTTGATATAAGCCCCGCACGGCCGGCCAGCTTCAAGGTTCTTCCCCTGGAGATTGACAAGGTACGCCTCGATTCGCCTGCCACGGGCCAGGATATTCCCGGCCTTGACGCGCTGAGGCGGCCTGCCGTTTTCCGCTGGAGTTCGGTTGAAGCCGTGGGAAGTTCCAGGCTTATCGTCTCCCGCAACCCCGATCCCGCAAAGGAGCCGGTGCTTGACGTTCCGAACCCCGGCGGCTCCGTTACCCTGCCTAAACTCGGCGAAGGCGTCTATTACTGGACCGTGCAGGCCCGGACACCCGACGGCATTGATATAAGCCCTGAAAGGCCGGCCGGCTTCAGGGTGCTTCCCCTGGTGATTGACAAGGTAAGCCTTGATTCGCCTGTTGACGGGCAATTTTTTTCCGGCCTTGACGCACGGCGGCGGCCCGCCGTTCTCCGTTGGAGTTCGGTCGAAGCCGTGGGAAGTTCCAGGCTTATCGTCTCCCGCAATCCCGATCCCGCAAAGGAGCCGGTGCTTGACGTTCCGAACCCCGGCGGCCCCGTTACCCTGCCCGAACTCGGCGAGGGACTCTATTACTGGACCGTCCAGGCCCGGACGCCCGACGGCATAGATGTCAGCCCCGCACGGCCGGCCAGCTTCAGGGTGCTTCCCCTGGTGATTGGTAAGGTAAGCCTTGATTCGCCTGTTGACGGGCAGATTTTTTCCGGCCTTGACGCGCGGCGGCGGCCCGCCGTTCTCCGCTGGAGTTCGGTCGAAGCCCTGGGAAGTTCCAGGCTCGTCGTCTCCCGCAACCCCGATCCCGCAAAGGAGCCGGTGCTTGACGTTCCAAACCCCGGCGGCTCCGTTACCCTGCCCGAACTCGGCGAGGGACTCTATTACTGGACCGTCCAGGCCCGGACGCCCGACGGTATAGATGTCAGCCCCGCACGGCCAGCCGGCTTCAGGGTGCTTCCCCTGGTGATTGACAAGGTACGCCTCGATTCGCCTGCCGCGGGCCAGGACATTCCCGGCCTTGACGCGCGGCGGCGGCCTGTGGTACTCCGCTGGAGTTCGGTCGAAGCCCTGGGAAGATCGCGGCTGCTTTTGACCCGAAATTCGGAGGGTTCCCAAAGGGAGGAAGTGATACGGGACGTTCTGAACCCCGGAAACGAGATCTCCCTGCACGGGCTCGGCGAAGGCGTCTATTACTGGACCATCCAGGCCCAGACCCCCGACGGCATAGATGTCAGCCCCGAAAAACCCGCCGGCTTCCGGGTACTGCCTATTCCCTTGCTTGCAAAACCCCGGATAATAAGCCCGTCCGACGGCGTCCGTATAGGCCCCGGGGAGCTCCGGCAAAACAGGGGCATCACCTTTAGCTGGGATGAAGTAGGGGATGCCGACGCCTATATATTTACGCTCTGGAAAGACGGCCGTTCAAGCTCAATAATCCGCACCAACCCTCTCCCGCAGTCCAGCTACAGGCTGGATGATCTTTCGCTATTAGAAAACGGCGGCTATACCTGGCAGATTGAGGCCCTTTCCGTTGCCGCAGATGGTACCATTGAACGGCGCGGGGAGATAGGTATACAGCGTTTTGTTATTGATATTCCCCCGCCTGAAAAACCGGTTCTGGGAAATCCGGGAACCCTTTATGAAAGGTAAAACTTCTATGAATGGTAAAATGAACGGCGCGGGCAGACGCGGCGCGCTGGGGAACTATATCCAGCAATTTTTTTCCATCCCCGCCATTACCGTACTGTTACTGGCCGTTCCTGTCCCCGTTACCGCTCAGGACATACATACGCAAGAGGCGTCCGTTTACCAGTGGGGAAGCGGTGCGGTACAGCGGCTTACCTGGGCGCCGGCGGAATTTGCGTCAGGCTACGAAGTGGTGATAGAAATACAGGACGATTCCGGCGGATATATCGAGATAAAACGGGAAATGCGGGAACAGGAAAACTTTATCGAGTGCTCCCTTCCCGTAGGCAGATACCGTTACCAGGTAAGTGTTTACGATCTGTTCGGGCGTTTGGGGGCTGCTTCGGCATGGGGCTATTTCGAGGTTATCAATGCCTCGGAGCCGGAACTGACGCGGTATATATACCATCTTACCTGGCAAGAAGCGGAATTTGCCTCCTCCTACGATGTCGTGGTAGAGAAAGAGTCCGATTTAGGCTATACGGAAGTTATACGGCTCTGGCGGTGGCGGCAAACCTTTATTGACAGCTATCTTCTGCCCGGACGCTACCGGTTTCAGGTAACGGCTTACAATATCCATGACCGGTCAAGTTCAACTTCGGACTGGGTGTTCTTTGATGTTTTCGAGATATTCGATCCTGAACTGCGTCAATTCAGGCCCTCCCGTTTTTATCTTGAACGGGACGACCAGTTTATCCTCACCCTCAAGGGGCATAACCTGTTTGACAGGACGGAAATCTATCTGAGGTCCCGAACAAGCGGCATGGAGATACGGCCCCGGATTCAGAAGCAGCATGATTCGGGGGAACGGATCCGTCTGGAATTTGACAGGCAGGAGCTTCAGATCGGCAATTATGATATAGTGGTAAAAAATCCCGGCAGTTTTGAAGCCTCCCTGGGGACTTTAACCGTAGGCGATAAACCCTTTGAATTTGAAGCGGAGTTACTATACGCGCCCCTCATACCGGCAATAACGGCTTTCCCGCTGAAAGACATCTCACTTAGGCTTACGCTGCTCCCGTTCAGAGGCCGGACGAACTATTTCGGATTAGGATTTGATTTCTTCCCTGTCTGGTTTGAGCCCGCTACGGCATCGGAGCGATTCTCCGTGTATATCCATTCATTAGAGTTTCGCCTGTATTTTTTATGGCGTATCTGGCTTTCAGGGCGGAGTACGGCCCTTAATTTCCGTCTAGGCGGGGGGAGTATCTTTTCCGGTGATTTTAATTGGGGATCCGGGGGTACGCGGACGGCATTCACCATTACGCCGGCATCTTTTACGGGTATTTCCTTTCAATGGTTTTTCTATAAATCCGCGTTCATTGATGCGGGTGTAGAATACAACCTTTTATTTCCGGCGGAGAAAGATCCCCAGTCGTATTTCCGCCCTTCATTGGGATTCGGCTGGAACTTCTGATGGCGGAAGCTCCGGATAGATTCAATTTAACCATAAGCTAAGAAGGAAAATTATGAACGAAAATTTGTCCCTTATTCCCCGGCCGGTATCCGTAAAGACAACCGGCTCTTTTTTCCGGTCGCCGGTTTTGCCCGTACCTGAAGGCGATACGGCCTTTCGGAACGAAATTGAGACTTTTAAAGAACAAACCACTTCGTGTACAAACCGGCGGGACGCCCAGGCGGAAAACGGCAAGAAAATAACCCTTGTTACGGATAAATCCCTGGGGGTGGAAGCCTATGTGCTTGAGATAAACCCCCAGGCGCTTATCTTAAAGGCCGCGTCTCCCGCAGGCGCCTACCACGGCCTGCAAAGCATCCGGGAACTTGTCCTTTCTTCCCGCGGGGAAACCGGCATCGTTCTGCCCTGCGCGGAGATTGTTGATTATCCCCGTTTTCCCTGGCGCGGGTTTATGCTGGACTGTTCAAGGTACTTTTACCGTGTGGAATTTATCAAAAAGATAATTGACGCGCTTTCCCTGCACCATATCAACGTGTTCCATTGGCATCTGACCGATGATCAGGGCTGGCGTCTGCCGGTTCAGAAATACCCCCTGCTTACCGAAATCGGTTCAAGGCGGCTTGACTACCGTAGCAAAGCCGGGTACAGCGGCGGTTTTTATTCACGGGAAGAGATACGTGGGATAGTCGACTATGCGGCTTCCCGCCACGTAGAGATCGTTCCCGAGGTTGACCTTCCCGGTCATACCAGTTCCGTACTGGCCGCTTATCCGGGCCTGGGCTGTACCGGCGGTCCCTACCGTGTAGAAGACCGTTTCGGCATATTTGAGGAGGTACTGTGCGCCGGCAATGACGGGATTTTCGATTTAGCCGAGGCTGTCTTTGACACCCTCGCGGAGCTTTTCCCTTCGCCCTGGGTTCATATAGGCGGCGATGAAGTGCGGTTTAACCGCTGGGACGCCTGCCCGAAATGCAAACAAAGGATTGAGGAGGCGGGTCTTACCTCTTCCCGCGAACTTCAGAGCTGGATCACGGTAAAATTTGCGCGGATGCTCTCGGAGCGCGGGAAAACCGCCATAGGCTGGGACGAAATACTGGAAGATTCTGAGAGATACCGGCTGCCGGAGGATGCCGCGGTCATGTCCTGGCGGGGGAGGGAAGGGGGACTTAGGGCAAGCCGGCTCGGCCATCGCGTGGTCATGTCCCCGAATACCGAAGGCTGTTACTTTGATTACCGGCATTATAAAGACCCGGAGGAACCGGGCCGCCTCCAGGTTTCGACGGTATATCAATGCTACAACATGGACCCTGCCGGTCCGGAACTGACGGAAGATGAAGTGCCGCTCATCTTGGGCGGACAGGGAAACCTCTGGTCGGAACTTATCTATGCGGGAAAAATCGCCGAGTACATGATCTTTCCGCGTCTCTGCGCGCTTGCGGAAGCCCTGTGGACACCCCGTGCCGGCAAGAATTTTACCGATTTTACCGAACGGCTGCCGGTACACCGGGAAAGGCTTGACGGTCTGGGCCTCTTACAGTACCGCGGCCCGCTTGGGTAAGCGCGAACCCGCCCTGCAAAGTCGCACTCCGAATATTAGGTTCGGAGTGCGTTGACGGAAATATTCCGGGACGAATCCCACAGGCCTCACGTGCAGATTAAACCTTGAGGCCGCACGAACCATCCCGGAACGTACCTTGTCCGGCCTTCTTCCGTTCGTGTCCGTGCTGTCCGCCCTTACATACTGTTTCCTAAAAGTACACCGGCTTGCCGCTTGCCGCGGAAGTGTAGACAGCTTCGAGCAGTTCCGAAACCACGCAGGCCTGTTCCGGCAGCACAAGCGGGGCGGTGTCGTTCCTGACAGCCTCTATCCAGCGCCGGGCCTCGGTGATGGATGGTGTTTCCACAATGCCCTCGTAGAAGGCCACGCCCTTGGTCTTTAGATCCGGGTATATATCCACCAGGCGGCCGAATTCATCCTTATTGATGCTTACCTCGTTATTCTTACACTGGGCGCCGGCTTTGGTCCCGTGGAGGGCGCAGCTTCCCTCCTGGACGGGCTCTATGCTGTTGATGCACCAGGTAGCTTCCATGGTAATGGTCGCGCCGTTTTCCATCACGATAAAGCCGAAGGCCGCGTCTTCCAGGGTATGCTGCTTTTCATCCCAGGGGCCCCAGGGGTTTGCACAGTCGGGGTTGGTCAGCTTCTTGTAGGTGGTCCCCACTACCATCCTGGGTTTGTAATTATTCATTAAGAACAAGGTAAGATCAAGGGAATGGGTTCCAATGTCGATAAGCGGACCGCCCCCCTGCTCGTACTCGTTAAGGAAGACGCCCCAGTTCGGGGTGCCCCTGCGGCGCACGGCAAAAGCCTTGGCGTAGTATATTTCACCCAGGTCTCCCCGTTCAATAAGGGCTTTGAGGTAGGAGGCTTCCGGTTTATGCCGGTGCTGGTAGCCTACAGTGAGCTTTTTGCCGGCGGCCTTGGCCGCTTCTACCATTCGGCGCGCGTCGGCGGCGCTTTTGGCCATAGGCTTTTCACACATTACATGCTTGCCCGCCTCAAGCGCATCAATGCTGATATTGGCGTGGGAACGGTTCGGCGTGCAGACGTGGACCACATCTATGCTCTTGTCCTCAAGCAATTTCCGGTAATCAGGGTAGACTTTTGAACCTTCGGCGCCGTATTCCCCCTGAGCCTTGAGGGCTTTTTCTTCAACCAGATCGCAGAAAGCAACCATCTCTACATCCTCTTTGAATACGGAAAGGCTGGGCATGTGCTTGCCGTTGGCAATGCCTCCGCAACCGATTATTCCGATTCGTAATTTATCCGCCATAGTTATTCCTCCAAAAAGCGGCGGCAGCGCCGCTTATGTATATTAATGTATGCGGCATACGCCGCTTGTTATTCGAAGCCGGATCGAATACCCCGCCCTTCAGGACGGGGAGCGTCATCAGAGGCCGATCGCTAAAATTGTACGGTTTGCCCGTTCCTGTCGGCATTGTACACCGCTTCTATCATTTTAGTCATAATAAGCGCGTCTTCAAGGCCCAGGTATGGCGGGCTGTCCGGACGCGCGATGTATTCAACACAGGCATACGCAAACTGCCTAATGGGCGAGGGCCGGGCCGGCGGCAGAACCTTTGGTTTGGCGCTTACGAAGGAAAGGCCGTCCAGAGTCTTGGTCGTCAGCCGTACATCCGTTCCCTGCATGAACACCGAACCTTCGGTCCCGTAAACTTCCAGCAGATCGGGCACGCCGAAGGTAACAAAAGAAGTTTCCATAACGCCCAGTATACCGTCTTTAAATTCGGCAACAGCTACGGCATTTTCATCGGAAGCAGTGTTAAACGGCCTCGATGTAAGGCCGGTGATGCGTTTGGGCGCGCCGAACAGGAACGAAAGGATATACACCGGATGCGCTCCCAGATCCATCATGGCGCCGCCGCCGGTAAGCGCCGTGTCGAACCAGTAGTCCGGCAGCCAGTTATCGCTTACGCCGTTATGGCTGCGGCGGAACCGCGCCCCTGTTACCCTGCCCAGACCTCCCTCGTCTACCAGTTTCTTTACATAGAGGACGTAAGGATTGCCCCGCAACGGCAGGCTGATGGTAAAGATGAGCTTTGCCTTGATTATTGCATCGGCGATCTTTTCCGCTTCCGCCGTAGTGGTGGCAAGGAGCTTTTCGGTAAAGATATTTTTTTTTGCCGCCGCAGCCTTGAGCAAGAGTTCACCGTGCATGGTGGTAGGGGCGTTGCAGATAACCGCGCTAAAGTCATCACGGGCGATGAATTTGTCGTAATCCGGTTCAAAGTCTATTTTCCACTCTGCGGCCATCGCGCGGCCCCTTTCAGGATTCTCGTCCCATATCGCGCGGACTTCAGCCATACGGCTTTCCCTTAGTTCCTCCACATAACCCCTGGCATGAACATGCCAGGCGCTGATGATACCTACACGTAACATAAAATCTCCTGATTTATTAACATTAAAACAATCTGTTAAAGATCATTATAGCATAAAACGGTACGGATTGCGATACCGGGGGCGTTACAATTTGAAGATGAGGAATGCAAAAAGATAGTTTGAACCGAATCAGTACGTGTTTTCGTCCATAGCCTCAAATTTTTCGCGTACCTGCCGGAGAAGTCCAAGCTCGCGGTTGATGGTCTTTTCGTAATCAAGTTTTTTTTCTTCTATGCGGGCGGCTTCGTCTTCCCAAAACTGCACCCGTTCAAGGTTGATAAAACGGAAGCGCTTTTCCAGGGACTTATGTGCGTATTCAACCGCGTCGGTCCAGTAGACGAGGGCGGTGCGGAAACACTGTTCCGCGGTTTCCAGGGCCTCAAGATTCGTTTCTTTCCAGGGGGCATTGTAGAAATAGGCATTACGTTTGTTCCATTTGTTCCCCAGGAAGAGATATTGTTCGATCAGTTTTAAATTGATGTGCATCATGAAGAGGTAGCGGTATTTTTCCCATTGTTCCTTATCCTCAATAAGGGCCAGGGCATAGAGGGGATTGGCAAAATCAGCCTTGGCCGCCTTTTCCAGCCAATAGATATTCTCTATGGTATCGTCGGGGTACTGTATGTAGTGAAGATGGTAAAGCCGGTAGAACTGTTCCTTGTACCGGGCCGTATAAGCATTGAGCGGGACCGTACCCGCCGAAAGGAAGAAGACCAACAGCAACGCCGTTATAATTCTATAGCGCGACATCGGGGAAGCGCCGGAAAACGCCGCGCCGCCCTTAATCACCGGTATCTTACAATCAATTCCCCTGCCTTTCATTGCCCCTCTCTTTTATTGCCCCACCCTTTTATTGCCCCGCCCTTCCTCATTCGTTACTATGAAATATCGGCAGGTTTTCAAGAAGCCTCCATATCTCTCCTGCAACTTCCTGCGGGGGGCGCGACGCGTCTATAATCATAACCGGAAACCCCTCTTCCCTATACCGGGAAACCAGGGCGCGGTATCGTTCCCTTACCTGTACCTGAAAATCGAGGTACTCGTAGATATCCCGTTGCGGCCTGTTTGCTATCCTTTTCATGGAAACGGAGGGGTCTATATCCAGGTAGAGGAGCAGTTCCGGTACGGGAAAGCCCCCGTTAAGGAGCCGGGGCAATGCTTCCCCGCACGCTATCCCCTGATACACCAGCGACGACAGTACATAGCGGTCGCAGACCACAAGCTCCCCGCGCCCGCAGCGTTCATAAACGCCGCCAACGCCGTACAGGTGTTCGTTCCGGTCCGCGGCAAAGAGCCGGGCGGCGGTCTCCGGCATCAGGGTAATTTCCTTCCGTAAAAAGGACCCGATAAGAGATCCCACCGGGCCGTCGGTAGGTTCAAAAGTAACGTACAGCGGCGGCAGGGAAGGGGAAAGCCCCCGGTCGAAACGCTCCCCCAGCAGCCCAAGCTGAGTGGTGGTACCGGCTCCGTCGGCACCCTCCAACACAACAAAATTCGGCAGGATAGTCATAGTGGGAATATACTATACGCATGTTCTGCCGTCAACGGGGCGCATACCCCGTATCGTTTTCTCGGTATCGGTGATAGAATTTATTCCGATTATATGCTATCTTTGTAAGTAGACTCTATAAGGCAGACCAGTGATTTCATTCCCGGTTATGGAAGCCGGTAAACCCGGTACGATCAAAAATATAAGATTCAACCGCTTGTTCCGCGCCGGCATTGAGGTTCTTGTTTTTGCCGCTCTTGTGGCGGTTACAACCCTCCTGTTGCAGCCCCTCCAAACCGTCATGCACAACAAGCTGACGGCTCTCCGGGATGAGCTTATACACAAGGGGGAGGTATTTTTCAATCGTAAGATTGAATATGCCTCGGCAGGGTTTGCCGTTTTCAGCATCATTGATATACGGAACGTAAAGGTCTCCGGTGAAGACGGGGAACCGGTGCTTGCCGCGGCGAGGTTGCGGGTTTCCTATTCGCTGTGGAAGCTCATCCGTCTTGATTTTGACGGCCTGCTGGAATCCGCCCAGTTCGACGAGCCTTCCATTAAGCTGGATTTTAAGCGGGACGGCGACCTTATCGCCCTGTTCAGCGGGGAAAAGGACGCGGAGAAAGGTGGAACATTCCGGCTTCCCCGATCCTTAAAGCTCAAAATACGGAACGGCGAGGCTGAAATACTCAAGGACGGCACGGTTTTCCGTATAGGGGAGCTTTTTTTTAACGGCGGCATACGGGACGGCCGTATCAGTTTTGACACCCGCTGGGAAACATCCGCTTCTCTGGATGCCGGTATTTTCGGACAAAATATAGCCGGCGCCATGACAAGCCGTATAAACGGAGATTTTTCGACCGATCTTGAAAACGGCAATGCCGTTATCCGTATCCCGTCTCTTTCCAGCGATCTTTTCAGGGTAAAACCAATTGTTTTTTCCCTGGTTGCCGAAGCAGGGAAGATAGATCTGCGCAAGATCAACGACCGCCTGCCCTTCGATTTTTCCTTTGAATACGATCGTGCTTCCGCTTCTTTCAGCGGTATGCTTGAATGTGAAGGTTTCCTGCCTGAAGAGTTATTCAGCTTTGAAGGATCCTGGCGGAATTTTAACCGGTGGCTGGGAACCAGCATATCGGGTTCGGCTTCCCTGGTTAAAGATACCGGCGGGCTTCCGGGCTATAAATTGGATCTGTACGGTACGGTGCCGTCGTATCTTAATTCAGGGCCCATAGCTTACAAAGTATCCGCACGGGGGGATGGCGGAAGCATTACCTTTGACGATCTTTCGATGAATATATCCCGGGGCCGGTTCCGTTATCAGGGCGGGCTTGATTTTAAGCCCCTCTTACCCTGGGGTAGCCTTACCCTTTCCAACGTAAGCCTGAGCGGTACGGAAGCGGTAAGCGGAACTATCGGCATCGAGAGCCATGAAAATACGATTAGCTTGTCGGGGAAAAACCTTGCCCTGGGAAAAACGACCATCCCCAAGCTGGATCTCAGGTTTCTGTACGACGACGAAGGGATCAATTTTTCGCTTGTCATGGAGGATTCTCAGGGCCTTATCCCGGAAACGCCGGGCCGTATAGATATGGAAGCCTCACTGGACTTTAATCCCCGGCATTTCGAGGCCAGTATCAGCGTGGATGAATTTCTGCTCTTCAATTTTATTGAAATGGCGCGGCCTTTTGTCCCCGCCCCCATGCTTCCCGGCATTCCGGAATTTGCCTCTCAAGGCATCGGTATAACAACCGAAGTATTCTTTACGACCAATTTTGAACATATCCTCTACAATGCCCCCGGTTTTAAACTGAGCCTTCGGGACCGGGGGCTGGAAATTTACGCTTCCCTGTCCGGAACGGATAACCGTTTTGAGTTAAACAAAGGCCGTATCAACTGGCAGGAAGGGGAGGCCGACGTTACCTGTTTCGTCGATTTTTCCAACCCCCTGGATATTATTTTCTCCCTGGATGCTTCCTATGCGGATCTTTCATACCATTTTGAAGGAACCGTCTTTGACAAACATTCGCTGACCATACAGGGCTCTTACGGCCTCGATGTAAAGGTAAGCGCCGCCGAAGAGGGGAATTACTCGGGGTTTATCGAGGTCGGACGTCTCCCTGTTCCGTTTCGCAACCGGATGATTCAGGTGGGCGTCAAGAGTTCGTTTCGTTTTGATTCCCCGCAATCCTGGTTTGCCGGCATTGACAGCCTGGATATTCTGAATATACCGGGCCCGGTATCCCCCGTAAACATAGGGATTAAGGGTGAAGCGGACCAGGACGGTCTTGTCTTCCGGGAATTATTCTATGACGACGGGCTCGGTGCCTTGACGGGGGATTTTTCCCTTTCCTGGGACGAGACCTTTTCTGATTATACAACCCGCCTTAACCTGCATAACCGTTCGGGGACGGAAAGTTGCGGCCTGGAAGGTTCCTTTATCGGGAAACACCTTGAGATGAACATTCATAGTTCAGGCATGCAGTTAAACCGGCTCTTGAAGGACGTTCAAAATTCTTCCCTCAACGCCGAAGCCCGGGTACGGTGGGATTCCCGGGATAATTTTAACGCGGAAATTGCCGTTTCCTCCCTTTCCGCCCGCGTCAATGATGCCAACCTGAATTTTTCCCTGAACGCCTCGCTTTCCGCGGACGAATTTCTGCTTGAGGGCCTCGACATCCGCTATGAAGCGCTGGAGGCGCTGCTGCCGTCCCTGCGGATAAACCGCCCGGAGGGACGGGCGGATACCGCGGTCAGGATCAAGGGGAATGTCGGGGGCAGGGAAATCGACGCGGGCTTGAATCTCAAGGCAGACTTTACCCCCATAGCTTCCTGGTTTGACATACGAGAGGCCGTAGACTCATTCAACGGCGAACTTACCGTAGAAGATATACGTTTTGCCGAAATCCGGGCGCCCGAACCCTTCAGTTTCTATTTTTCATACGCCGATTCCCTTGTATCGCTGGAAGGCGGGCCCCAGAATATGCTGCGTTTGCAGGTTCTTGACGGGGGAGATTTTTATGCGGGGCTGTCCAATCCCTCCCCTGTCCGCGGTTCAATTATCGGAAACATAGGCGGGAATAGCATAGAGGCGGAAAGCTCCGATCTCTATGTGGACCTCAAGGCGCTCTGGAATTTTGTCCCGCCTAATGATATTATTAGATTGGAAGGAGGTTACGCTACCGGGGCTCTACGGGTTGAAGGTCCTTTGGGGGATCCTGAATTTTTCGGAATAGTCAGAGGACATAGCGTGAAGATAGGGATACCGAACTACCTCAGAGAACCCATAAAACCGGTACCGTTTGATGTAACGATTAACGGCAACGAGATGAATTTTAAGCCGACTCCCGCACGGGTAGGAAACGGGACGGGAACGGTGGCAGGATCCTTTAAATTTGACCGCTGGATTCCGAATATCTTTAACCTTGATATTAAGGTTGAACCGGGAACGCCCATACCGTTCGGTTTTGACATAGCCGGGGTTATCGCATCCGGCGATGTTTCAGGGAATATGGTTATCGCTATGGAGAATATGAACCTTTCCATAACAGGAGACCTTGTTGCCCAGGATACGGAAATCAGCCTCAATACAAACGAACTGAATTTTATCGATTCCGATACGCCGAAAAAGCGTAGCAGCGTCGGTACCGTGATAGATATAGGGATTAAAACCGGCAAGAAAGTTGAATTCCTCTGGCCTTCGGCGGAGCTTCCCATATTGCAGGCCTACGCGGATATGGGAACCGGCCTGCGTATCTCAAACGATTCCCTCTCGCGCCGGTACGCGCTGCTGGGGGATGTCCGCCTGCGAAGCGGGGAAATATTTTACTTTGAACGAAGTTTTTATCTAAGGGAGGGAACGTTGTTCTTTAATGAAAACCAGCTTAAATTTGATCCGAGGATAAGCGCGCGGGCTGAAATTCGGGACCGCAGCGATGAGGGGCCGGTAACCATCTCTCTTATAATTGATAATTCCCCGCTCAAGTCCTTTACGGCCCGTTTTGAATCGAACCCGCCCCTTTCGCAACTGGAAATTTTTTCGCTTCTCGGTCAAAATATGGCGGGTTCCGCTTCGGACGAAGGTAAACAGCCCATAGAACGGGCAATTATAAACTCAACGGCGGATGCGCTTATGCAGTTCCAGGTGATCAGGCGTATGGAACGGGAGATCCGCAATTTTTTGAATATGGATATGTTTTCTATCAGAACCCAGGTACTGCAGAACGCCGTACTTCAGGCTACAGGTCTGCGGGATTCGGTGGACAGGACCAACAGAGTAGGTAACTATTTTGACAATACAACTGTTTTCTTAGGTAAATATATCGGATCAAATATGTTCATTCAGTCCATGTTTACCTTGCGCTATGACGAGAATAAAACCGAGTGGGCGGGTTTAACACTGGAACCGGATATAGGTGTTGAATTGCAAAGCCCGCTCTTTGATATCAGGATGAATCTGGTACCGCTGCATCCGGAAAATTTGTATGTGAGCGATCTTTCCTTTACCCTGATGTGGAGATGGTCTTTTTAGGAACTGCCAGTTAAATTTGAGGAGCATTGATGCGTTTAGGTCTTATAGTTGTTTTAATTGCGGTTATCATTTGTCCGTCTTTTCCTCAGCAAACCGATGATGAATGGTATATGGGTAAACCCATAAGGGATATCGTTTTTAACGGGGTTAAGCATGTAGATATCGCAGAACTGCAAGAGATTGTAGAGCCGTATATAGGCCGTTTATTCACGGACGATGTCTTTTGGGAGATTCAGGGCAGGCTCTACAGTTTGGAGTATTTTGACGTTATCACCCCCAGCGCGGTTCCGGTCGATCAAACCGGGTCCGAGGTTACCATTCGTTTTACCGTAACCGAACGACCGGTTGTTTCCCGGATCATTTTTGAGGGTAACGCCAGCGTCCGTAACCAGGATCTGACGGATAGTATCGCCCTGAAAACAAGGGATGTCGTAAACGATATCAAGCTGCGTCTGGATGAACAGGCCGTAAGGGAAAAATACCTGGAAAAAGGCTTCCCCGATGTCAAAGTCAGAGCCGAAACCCAAACCAACTCTGATTCTACTATTACCGTAACGTTTATCATTGAGGAAGGGGAAAAAATCACTATTGAAGAACTGCTCTTTGAGGGGAATACGTCCTTTTCCGAGCGTACCCTCAGGGGCCAGCTCTCATTAAAAACACGGTCCGCCTTATTTAGCGACGGCGCGTTTCAGGAGGCTAAACTTATAGCCGATCGTGAGGCTCTTACCCAGTATTACCATGATCGGGGCTATATTGACGCGGAAGTAAGCGATGTTGTCCGCGAAGTGAAGAAAGATGAGCGCGGTAATAATAACATGACCATCATCTTCAGGATAAACGAAGGGAGGATATATACATTTAACGGCGTTACGTTTGAAGGGAATGAGATTTTTCCTACCGAACAGCTTTCCGCCCTCATCTATTCGGAAACAGGAAAGACGGTCAACGCACGGCGGCTCGAAGCGGATGTCCAGCGGGTTGCGGATCTCTACTATGAAAACGGCTACATATTCAACACGATTGACCGTATACCGAACAGGGATACGGAAAACGGATTGTTTTCCTATACCATACAGATAGTCGAACGGGGGCGGGCGCATATCGAAAATATCATCATCAAGGGGAATAAAAAGACAAAAGACGCGGTAATTCTCCGTGAGATACCCATGGAACCGGGAGATGTATTCTCCAAGACCAAGCTCATGGAAGCCTACCGTAACCTGATGAATCTGCAATTTTTCTCCAATGTGGTTCCTGAACCTGTGCAGGGCAGCGCCGATAGCCTCATGGACCTTGTCTTTACGGTAGAAGAGCAGCCGACAACCGACATTCAATTCGGGCTTACCTTTTCGGGCAGCGCCGATCCTGATACTTTTCCTGTTTCGGGTATGCTTAAATGGAACGACCGTAACATACGGGGAAGTGGGAATGCCGTCGGAGCGGAATTGGATGCCTCCCCCGACACCCAGCTTTTAATGCTTAACTATACCCACCGCTGGATCTTCGGCCTGCCCCTGGACGGGAGCGCCGATCTGAGTGTACAGCACATACGGCGGCGGGCGACCATGAACAATTCCGCTCCTTTCTTCAATGGGGATGAGGATTATGCTTTCCCCGACGGATTTGTCTCCTATGACGAATACCAGAAGGCGGATTTTCTGCCGCCCAATGAATATCTTATGTACTACGACCAGTGGCAGGTTTCAATAGGATTGGGTACAGGGTACCGCTGGCTTACATTTCTGGGCATATTGAGCGTAGGCGGCGGTATCCGGACCGGGGTTGTCTACAATAGCTATGACGATGAACTTTACCGGCCTTTCAATCCTACACTGCGCGCCGATAACAACCGTTTTTCCCCCGCAAATTCCGTGTGGACCAACATATACCTGGATCAGAGGGATATTTACTACAATCCCTCCCGCGGTTACTATTTAAACCAGCGTTTCGGCTATTACGGTATATTCGAGCCCGAACGGGAACATTACATTAAAACGGATACAAAGTTTGAATGGTTCCATACGCTCTTCAACATACCGATTACGGAGACATTCAGTTTTCAGGCGGTGTTCGGCATCCATTCAGGGCTTTCTTTTATCTTCCCCCAGTTCTTTCGGGATGATATAACCATAGAATCTTCCAATGAATTGGCGGTGGACGGAATGTTTAACGGGCGGGGCTGGAACAACGAATACTACAATAAGGGCCGCGTCCTGTTTGAAAACTGGATGGAAATAAGGATTCCCCTCGTGCCGGGCCTTTTGGCCTGGGACTTCTTCTTTGATGCCGCCGGTGTCAAAAAGACGCCCTACGATTTCTTTCATAATTTTTCATTTGACGATATGCTTTACAGTTTCGGTGGGGAGTTTAGATTTACTATTCCTCAGTTCCCATTCCGTTTTGGTCTGGCCAAACGGTTTAAAATCCAGGACGGCGCCGTTCAATGGCAAGCCGGAGCTCTTGGACATAGTGATAGTAATCCCACTTCAGGGATTGACTTTATTATTTCTTTTGCATTATCGAGGTATTAAAATTGATGATGAAAAGATGCTGTATCGGGTTCTTTTTTATGGTTGCGGGTTTTTCGCTGAGCGCACAGCAGTTGACCCGTTTTGCGGTGGTAGATTTGTCTAAGGTCTACGTGTCTTTTTTCAGGGAATCCAGGGCCGTGCGGGAATTTGAAGAGCGCAGCGCCCGTGTCCAGGCTGAAATCAATCAGATGACCAGGGAAATTCAGGACTTGAAATCTTCCCAGATCAGCGCCGAATTCAGGGGCGACCGGAACGAAGCCCTGCGCCTGGAAAATGATGCATACCGGAAATCGGAATTCCTCAAGGAATACTACAAACTCAAAACCGCCGAGTTGGAGGATCAGAAGAGTAAATTGACCCAATCGGGGGCTTTTCTGGAGCAGATTTACGACGAGATCCGTTATATTGCGGAGAGCGAAGGGTACAGCATGGTGCTTAATAACAAAGAGAACACCGGCATACTCTGGTTTAGTCCTACGGTAGATATAACGGATAAACTTATTCAAAATCTCCTTGCCAAGTCGAGGCGTTGAGGGAGCGTCCTTCGGGAACCTCTAAAAATTTTAATTTTTTGGGGATTCTTAACCTCTGTATCGTTTTTAATATCTAATAAAGAATCCGGGAGCAAGCTCCCGGGTATCTTTGTTTGATAGGAATTTATTGTACTGGCGTG
The DNA here is from genome assembly GCA_031276295.1 of Treponema sp. Taxonomy (GTDB): domain Bacteria; phylum Spirochaetota; class Spirochaetia; order Treponematales; family Breznakiellaceae; genus JAISNI01. Next base: position 18,577 of record JAISNI010000221.1, on the reverse strand, counting down.
GTTTAATACCCCGACGACAATACGGCGACTTTTCAGTGTACCGCCGCAAGAGCCGGAGCGAGCTCCGGAGTATTAAAACACGCCTTCGAATAAGGCGTGAAGAACAGGTGGCTGATCTTCTATCTGACAAACAAACAGGAACACGTATTCCCGGTACGAACCGAAAGGCGGAACACGCCGCCGATTCTCCTCTGATGGAGCAGTACCGCCGTATTAAGAAAGAGCATCAGGGAAACGTACTCTTCTTCCGTCTGGGCGATTTCTATGAGATGTTCGCCGACGACGCAATAGAGGTTTCCGCCCTTTTAAACCTCACCCTTACCAGCCGGAACGGATTACCTATGTGCGGAATTCCCTATCATGCAACCCGTTCTTACATAGCCCGTTTGCTGAAATTGGGAAAAAAAATTGCTATCTGCGAGCAGCTTTCGGAGCCGTCTAAAGGCCGCGGTATTGTGGAGCGCCGGGTAGTGGAAGTTATAACGCCCGGCACCACCATTGACGAAGACTACCTGGATCAGGGCAGTTCCAACTATCTGTCCTGCCTGGCTTCCAGCGCCTCGTTTATTTCTTTTGCGTATATTGATGTTTCTACCGGTGATTTCTATGCCGCTTCCTTCCCTTTTGAGGGAGCTGCCGAACGGCTTAGGCTTGAGTTGGAAAGGCTGCAAATCAGGGAACTTATTGTGCAGGAATCTTTACTGGAGGAAAACAGTCCTATTGCGCAAGCTATCCTCCATAGACCGAATATGGTGCTTAACCGCTGGGCGGACTGGCTTTTCGACAGGGAAAAAGGAGCGCGGAGGCTGCAAAGACAATTTAATGTGGTAAACCTGAAGGGTTTCGGTCTTGAGGATAAAGCGCCGGAGATCATAGCGGCGGGGGCCCTGCTTGACTACCTTGACGAGACCGCTCACAGCCTCATACCCCATGTGCATTCCATCAAAATATACCGCGAAGATGAATTTGTCGGTATGGACGAGGCGACACAGCGCAACCTTGAACTTATAAGGAACCTTCAGGACGGGGATAAACGGTTTAGCCTTCTTGAAGTAATGGACGAAACCAGAACAGGCATGGGTATGCGTTTATTAAAACGGCGTATCCTTTTCCCCCTGCGGGATACGGTGCGTATCAATCACCGGCTTATGATGGTGGAATATCTCTACTGCGATCAGGCAAAGCAGAACCGGATACGGGAAGTAATGGGGAAAACCCCCGACCTGGAGAGGCTCTGTTCACGGCTTGCAATGGATAAAGCTCACGGGAAAGATATGCTTGCCATAAAAAACGCGCTTGCCTCATTTCAGCGTTTGACAGAATTCTGTGATGATCCTGCTTTCACATTTGAGTCCCCCGATGCCGCGGCCCTGGACAATGCGGGTATGGAAAGGCTCTCTGCAATTCAGGAACTTCTGGAACAGGCCCTGCTTGAGGATCCGTCAATCCTCCTTACCGAAGGAAAGCTCATTAAAGGCGGCTATAATGCGGAACTGGACAAACTTGTTCAGCTTAAAGATGAAGGCCGCAAGATGCTCGAAGCCTATCTTGAAGAGGAGCGCCGGAAAACAGGAATACCGAGTCTCAAGATACACTACAACCGTTTAATCGGCTATTTTTTTGAGGTTACCAAGCCCCATCTTGCCAAAATCCCTCCGTATTTTATCAGGCGGCAGAACATAGTTGCCGGGGAACGTTTTACAACAGATAGGCTTGCCGGCCTCGAATCGGATATCAACGGCGCTTCCGATAAGGTTATAGACCTGGAAAGGAAACTTTTCCTTGACATACGTTCCAGGGTTAAGGAATGCTTGAAGGACATTTATGCCGCGGCGGTGAGGATTGCGGAAATTGACGCGGCCCAGTCCCTTGCCAGGGCTGCGACCATTCAAGGCTGGATACATCCGGAGATAAACACGGGAAACCGCCTGCACATCATCGAGGGAAGGCACCCCGTTGTGGAAGCGCATCTGCCGCGCGGGGAATTTATCCCCAATGATACCATCCTCTATGGGGACAGCGCCCCGTTTGCCCTTATCACGGGGCCGAATATGGCCGGAAAATCCACCTATCTGCGCCAGACAGCCCTGATCGTCATCATGTCCCAGGCGGGCAGCTTTGTCCCCGCGCGGAAGGCCGAGATAGGCATTGCGGATCGTATTTACTGCCGTGTTGGGGCTTCGGACAATCTGGCGCGGGGAGAATCCACCTTTCTGGTAGAGATGAACGAAACGGCCTATATCCTCCATACCGCAACCGAGCAGAGCCTGGTTATCATGGACGAGGTGGGCCGCGGCACGGGGACCAAGGACGGCCTCTCCATAGCTTGGGCGGTAAGCGAGGAACTCCTCGATAATATCCGGTGCAGGACCCTTTTTGCCACCCACTACCATGAACTATCCCTTATCTCCCATCCCCATCTGACCAACTTTTCAATGGAAGTGCTGAACAGGGACGGCGAAATTATCTTCCTGCGGAAACTTCAGAAAGGCAGCGCGGCGGAATCCTACGGCCTCCACGTTGCACGCCTGGCGGGTATCCCCGAACAGGTACTTGCCAGAGCCGCACGGATAATGGATAACCTCAAGGAAAGCGAAAAGGTCCTTAACCGGGCATTGAGCCTTTCAGGTAAAAGGGGAAACCTTTCCCTGCCGCCGCCGGATTCGGAAGAAAATCCCCCCAAAAAGGGGAACTCGGCGGAAATGCCTCCAGCGGTATCCGATACGGCGGAACCTCCCTGCAATGATACCGTCCCAAACCCTGCCGTTACACCTCCGGTAGAGTATCCGCAGTACCCAAACGATGCGGACGCCTTATCCCAGCAGATAGCCCGGGACCTCTCGACCCTGGACCCCGATACCATTACCCCGCTTGAAGCCCTTACCCTGATACACCACTGGAAACTCCTTACTGACGGTAAACAACTGCCGCGCTTGGAACTGCCGAAACAGGGGAAAGGCCGTCACGGCGCTGCAAAGGCTGCGGAGCCTGTCTCAAAGACACCCTCGCTTTTTGATTTTTAAGGCGTTGGCATTGCATTTTTAGGTACGAATTCTATGTTTGGTCTATAGGATTTTTATAAAACAGCCAGTTCTTTTAAACCCCTACCAGACTCTAGGCTCCCAAGGCGCGGGCGGCTTGCCCACCTCTATCGTCTCCCCCGATTGTTCTATCACAAAAAATCCTCGCTTAAACGCATAATCCCGCACTTCCGCCTTGATTACCGCTCCTGCCAGCGCTCCCAGAAACTTCCTCCGGTCGTGCCGCCGGTCCGCCCAACCCCGTAACAACTCCAGCCGCTTTACATGGCCATCCACATCGTTTTGAGACGGTTTGGACTTCACCTCCACCGCTAGTGCATAGTCCCCGTTCTCCAGAAACACATCCACCTCTACCAGGTGCCGATCCGCAGAATCGTAGATCTCGTAGTCTCGGGACATATTCTCAAACCTATAGCCCAGAGATCTAAACTGCTTGTGCAGCTTGGGGCTCATCAGGTGTTCGACGATTTCCCCGACACGGTTGGACAAAGCGCCTATTTCTTTATGGGTCTGTTTAAACCGTTTATCGAGAATCAGATTGGTCTTGTCAAACGTCTCCTGTATCTTCCTATCGGTCTCCTGAGAGATACGCCTGTTTTCTTCAACCATCTCCTGTATCTTTCGGTCGGTTTCCTGCATCTTTCGGTCTGTCTCCTGCATCTTTCTATCGGTTTCCTGCATTTTTCGGTCGGTCTCCTGAAACAGCGCCCATATCTGCTCGAATGTCAGGCCCATAGCCGGTTCTTTGGCCATATATACCTCCTTCCTCAATTATACCCCGCCGGAGAATAATTGTGTAGTGTAGTAAAATCACCATAGCCGGTTGTTTCCCCGATATGCTTACCTTTCGAATAACGGCGTATCTCAATTTTTCCGCAAAAAATATCATTTTTCACTAAAGCATTTTGACAGTTCCGCGCCATATAGTGGGTATGAAAATTACTTTATCAAAGATCCTCTACTATATTGAGGAGTATCTCTTTCCCTCAGGCTGCGCGCTCTGCGGCAGGGCGCTTCTGGATATTGAAGAAACCTGGTACGGCCTTTGCCGGAATTGCCGGACGGAGATCGGAATTGAGGAGGGTGAACGCTGCGAAGTTTGTGGACGCCCGCTTATCTCGGAAATAGGCGTATGCCTTCCCTGCCGTAACGGCGGAGCTCACAGTTACGACCGTATCGTCTGTATTTTCCCTTATACGGGAAGATTCCAGAAACTTCTGATTGCCTATAAATACGGCAGATCCCGAGCGTTGGGTAATTTTTTTCTCGAAATCTTGAAAAAAGCGCTTGAATTGCTGCCTTTGCAGGAACTCAAGAGCCCGGTGTTGGTTCCCGTCCCTCCGAGGCCGGGAAAAATAAAAAGATCCGGCTGGGATCAGGTAGAATTTCTGGCAAAATTACTGGACGGGGAATACCGAAAGGCCGAAAAGAAAGCCCTTTACGGCGCTGAAAATACCCCGCCCGGGGCATTTCCGGTAAGACGCTGCCTTAAACGGCTCCCGACAAAAAGCCAAAAGGAGCTTAACCGGGAGATGCGCAAGACTAACCTTGCGGGAAAGATACGCTCAAAAAACGCCCCGAAAGAGGCTGTTCTCTTTGACGACGTACTCACCACCGGTTCTACGCTGGATGCCTGCGCTGAAGCGTTAAAAAAGGCCGGTGCGGAGAAGGTTTACGGTATATGCCTGTTCTATAATTAGCGGCAATGGGGCTGGCGTAATATCCATAAACAGGATATACTTTAAAGATGAGGCTCAACAATGTAGGACTCGCCGCAGGATTCGTCATGCTCTGCCTGTTCTCCGGCGGCATTTATCCGTTTGGAAAAAAGGACGAAGCCGCTCGGGAGGCCGCCATTCAGGAAGATAAACCGGTCCGGGGCGCCGGGGAACAAGCGGACGGCAGTCCCTATGAGACGGCAGTTCCGGGGCAGTTGGTTGAAGTTACCGGAATCATACGCGTGGTAGGAAACGAACCCTTCAGCGAAATTGTCATAACCGAGGAAGGGCAGCAGACCTGGTACCTTGAGGAGGAAAGCAGGGCGCTCCTGGGCAGGTATCGGCAGCGGAAGATCGCCGTCAGAGGCACGGTGGAATTACAGGAGATAACACTGGCAAACGGCAGGTATCTGGAGACAAGGAGAATCCTTAAAGATGTAAGTCTGATATCTCCATTATGAACAGAGCTATTGACAAATATAGAATATTAAAATATAGTGATAATGACAGTCGAAGATTCATCATGATAAAGGGTCGTTCGAACGGCCCTTTTTTAATGGAAAAGACAGGACTTGGGAGTCTAGCAGCCTGTTGCATTTGTGGATTTTTATACAATTTTGCGCTTCAGCGCAACAAACTGCTACGGGCTTTGCCCTGAAGGGCGGGGTATAAACCCCTCAGCACGAATAACGCGGAGGACCTTGTCTTATCCGAAGAGGTTTTAAGTGAAATTTACTCCCCGGATTCCTGATCCGCTGTTCGATTCTCTGGAACCGGTAATAAAAGGTTTGGGTCTATCCTTGGTGGATCTTAACGTGTCCAGGCATAAGGGTAGCGTACAGATCAGGCTTACGGTATATAAAAAGGGAGTTGTCGGCGTTGAAGATTGCTCGCGTGCTCATCGTGCCGTGCTTCCCAGGTTGGAATTGGCTTTTCCTGGCGAAGAACTATACGTTGAAGTTTCTTCTCCGGGTATAGATCGGCTTATAAAAGACGGCAGCGAATTCGTTCATTTTATAGGCCGTGGAATTAAATGTTACAGGAAGGATATATCCGATTGGACTACCGGGATTTTACGATCCGCGGATGAGGAACAGATTATTCTTTGGGGGAAAGCCGGAGAGCAAAGTCTGGTTTACGATGTTATTGCCAAGGCAAAGTTAGATTTTTCACAGGAGGAGTAAGCTCGTGGCAACGGATATATCAGAGGCGATGCGCCAGTTTATTCAAGACCGTGGCATGTCGGAAGAACTTATATATAGGACTATCGAAAATGCCCTCCTTGCGGCCTATAAACGCCGTTTTGGAAACGTAGATAATGCAGTCGTGAGATTTGACGGCGAGAGGGAAGTCTCGATATTTGCGAAAAAGAAAATAGTGGACGGCGAAGAGGACGGTGTGGACCCGGTTTCGGAAATAGACGTGCACGAGGCCCGTGAACTGGACCCCAAAGCGGAAATCGGGGATGAAATACTGATAGAAGTTGATCCCAAGAACTTTGATCGTATATCGGTGCAAAGCGCAAAACAGACCGCCCATCAGTCTCTCAGGGAGATACAGAAAGACAGCCTGTATTCGGAATTCAAGGATAAGGTTGGAGAGATTATCATAGGCTATTATCAGAGGGAACGAAACGGTACTATCTATGTGGATCTGGGCAAAATGGAAGGGATACTGCCCAAAAAATACCAATCGTTTCCACGGGAGCATTTTGAAGTCAATGATCGCATTAAGACCCTTATTATCGAGGTTAATAAAACCTCTACCGGGCTTCAGATTGTGCTTTCCCGTACCCATACCGATTTTGTTAAGGCCATATTTGAGATGGAAGTACCGGAAATTTACGATAAAATCGTGGAGATACATAAGATAGTCAGGGAACCGGGGCTCCGTACTAAAATGGCGGTCTTTTCCAACCGTGACGATGTCGATCCTGTCGGTGCCTGCGTAGGGTTAAAGGGTGTGCGTATCCAGGCGGTTATCAAGGAGCTTTTCGGGGAAAAGATCGATATTCTCAAGTACGATGCGGATCCCCGCAAGTTTATCAAAAACGCCCTGTCGCCGGCTGAGGTTCAGGATGTGATCATCCTTGACGAAGCTAAAAAACAGGCTCTGGCGGTGGTAAGCGATTCCCAGCTTTCCCTGGCAATAGGGAAACAGGGGCTTAACGTGCGCCTGGCAAACCGTCTTGTGGATTGGAGCATTGACGTTAAGACCGTAGAGCAGTTTGAAGAAATGCCTATCGCATCTCAATCCCGCAAGGCGGTTTCCGAACTGTTCAACGATTCGGATTATGAAGAAGAATATTCCCGGATTTCCGAATTGCCGGGAGTGGATACGGTTGTGGTTCAGAGCCTTAAAGAAAACGGCATTGATTTTATACAGGATTTTCTGGAATTAGATGAGGAGAAGCTGGCGGAAATCCACACTATATCGGCGGAGCAAATTGAAACTTTAAATAAACTCATTGAAGAGTATGTTGAAATAGTAGAAGAGGATGATGCTTATACTCAGGAATATTCCGAAGATTCAGAGGCGGGGCAGCTGGCAGATAGGGAAAATCCTGACGCCGAATTTGAGGAAAATGAAGAATATGAATGTCCTGAATGCGGCGCCAAGATTACAATGGACATGACCAGTTGCCCGAATTGCGGAATAGGACTGAGTTTTGAGTATGAGGATGAGTGAATAAGCACCCGCTTGCGGCGGGTTTGTTGATTTGCAGGAAATTTCGGACTCCGGTCCGTTAAAAAGGTGGATTATGGCTGAGGAAATTGAAAACACCAAAAAACCAAAGGCGGAACTCATAAAACGCGCGCCTAACGAGTCTGAATCCCCGGGAGGGGAATCTTCCAAAAATGTAACAGGTCCTGAACATAACGAGAAGCGCAAGGTAATCGTCGTAAAGAAAAGGAACCCCGCGCAGCAACAGCAGCATGGTCCTGCAAAGAAGCCTCAGCCCAAAGTAGTTGTTCAAGCTCGTAGTAATACAAATAATACGGGTACGGCGCTCGGAGAAGGAACAGGTTCTCAGGATAACGCCGCGGCAAAGGAAACCCTCCAAAACGCTGAGCAAAAAAACCGGAAGGAAGAGAATCCGGCTGCCGATGTATCCAAAGAACAGAAACCGCAGGGAACCACTGGGCAAGGTGAAGGCCGGGTAACTTCCATGCCGGTAACTCAACGTCCCAATGTCGTGGCAGGACGGGTCGGCGGTAAGCCGGTAGGCAACCGCTTCCCTAAAGAGGAAGGCCAGGGAGGCAGGCAGCATCAGGGGCCTTCGCCATTCCCGCAAAGGCCCAAGGGGGTAGCGGGGCGTGTCGGCGGCCGTTTTGTCGGCCCGCGCCCGGAAGGCGGCGGTCCATACAATAACCGTCAGGGCGGGGGGCAGCATCCTTACAACAACCAGGGATTCCGCCCAAACCAGGGGCCGAGACCTCCCGTCTCAGGAAACAATCAGCGTCCGGGCGGTTTCGGTGCGCAGCGTCCGGGGGGGCTTAACCGTCCGGGTGGCGGTCCGCCTGCTCAGAATCCTCCGGTATTGGAAGGCAAGGGAACGGTAAAAAAGACCTTCAAGGCGAAAAAACCTGCCTATACCCGCAAGGACAAAAGGCAGGAAAGGGAGGATAAGGTCCTCCAGACAAAGAAAAAATCTATTCAGGTTGCTAACCCTGTTCCCAAATCCATAGAAATAATGGAAGTAGTTTCAATTGCCGAACTTGCAAAGAAATTAAACTTGCGGGCAAATGACATCATCCATAAACTTATGAGCATGGGGGTAATGGTTACTACCATCAACCAGCAGATCGATGCGGATACCGCCTCGATTCTGGCTTCCGAATTCGGTGCCGATGTCAAGATCATTAGTCTCTACGAGGAAACCCTTATCAAGACCGAATCGGATGAAGGGGCCGTTATGCTGAAGCGGCCTCCGGTAGTTACCGTCATGGGGCATGTCGATCACGGAAAAACGAAACTCCTTGATGCCATACGCAGTACCGATGTGGTTTCCGGCGAATTCGGAGGCATCACCCAGCATATAGGCGCCTATACCGTCGATACCTCCCAGGGGAGCATCACGTTCCTTGATACCCCCGGACACGAAGCATTTACGCGGATGAGGGCTCGGGGCGCGCAGGTAACGGATATTGTAGTCCTGGTGGTAGCCGCGGATGACGGGGTGATGCCCCAGACGGTCGAGGCCATTAACCATGCAAAGGATGCCGGCGTTCCTATCATCGTTGCGGTAAACAAAATGGATAAACCAGAAGCCAATCCTGACCGCGTCAAGAGTCAGCTTTCCGAGCTTGGCCTTATGCCCGATGGTTGGGGAGGGCAGACTATGTTTGTGGAACTTTCGGCCCTTAGAAAAGAGGGTATCGACAAATTAATAGATGCCATACTCCTTGAAGCCGATATGCTTGACTTAAAGGCCAATTACGACAGAAGCGCTGAAGGCAAGATACTGGAATCGCGTATCGATCATGGGAGGGGCACCGTAGCCACCGCTATAATAGAGCGCGGTACTCTCAGAATAGGCAACGCCTTTGTTGCCGGGATATGGCCCGGAAAGGTACGCGGTTTGTATAACGATAAGGGCAAAAAGGTGGAAGTCGCAACGCCGTCCATGCCCATTGAGATATTGGGTTTTGAAGGCGTACCCAATGCAGGTGATCCGCTGCAAATCGTTGGGGATGAAAAGAGCGCCCGCATATATGCCTCAAAACGGCAGGAATTAAAGCGTTTCGAGGATGCCAAGAATATCAAAAAGATCACCCTGGACAACCTCTACGATACGATAAGCGACGGGGCCATACAGGAACTCAAAGTGATAATCAAGGCCGATGTTCAGGGTTCTGCCGAGGCCCTCCACTCAAGTCTGGAAAAACTCTCCACTAAGGAGGTCCGGGTGAATGTTATCCAGGCTCTTCCCGGGGCGATCAATGAAGGCGATGTCGATCTTGCGATTGCATCCAATGCGCTTATTATCGGCTTCAATGTGAGGCCGGTTCCCAAAGCAAAGATACTTGCGGATCAGGAAAAAGTAGACATACGGAAGTACAATGTCATCTACAAGGCGGTTGACGAAATTAAACTGGCTATGGAAGGCATGCTTAAACCTGATACCAAGGAAGAGGTTATCGGTACGGTAGAGGTGAGGAATACCTTCAAAGTGCCGAAAGTCGGTACTATTGCCGGTTGTTATGTACTTACCGGAACGGTCAAGCGGAGCGCAAGCGTCAATATCATACGTGACGGCATTGTTATTCATACCGGCAAACTTGCTTCTCTTAAGCGGTTTAAGGATGATGCCCGGGAAGTGGCTGCCGGTTTTGAATGCGGCATTGGTTTTGAAGGTTTCGATACAATACAGGTAGGGGATCAGTTGGAGGTCTTTGAATTGGTTGAAATAGCAAGGAAATTAAACGGCTAGTATGACAGGGCATAGAACAGAGAGGATAGGGCATCTTATCCGGGAAAAAATCGGCGCGCTTATTTTAGAGGGACAGATAAAGGACCCGCGGGTTAATTCTTTACTGTCTATTAATCACGTAAAGGTTTCCCGCGACCTTTCGTATGCGGATGTATATGTCTCCTCTGTTAACCCGGAAGGCAGCGTCGCCAAGGGAGTAGCCGGGCTTGAAAGCGCCGCCGGGTTCATTCAATCCGTGCTGGCCCGTATACTGTATATACGTCAGATACCCCATCTCCGCTTTCACGAAGATACCACTATTAAGGAAGGATTCGATCTGGTAAAAAAGATTGAGGATCTTGCAAAGGATGAGGGTAATTAGTCCCGGAAAGGAAAACGAAGTTTCAGGATTGTTGCTTTTAAACAAAAAATCCGGAGTAACTTCATTTGAATCCCTGAGTCTGATAAAAAAAGTCTTCTCTACTTCCAGGGTAGGCCATACCGGTACGTTGGATAAATTTGCCCGCGGTCTGCTCCTTGTTCTTGTCGGACGGGCGGTAAAACTTGCCCGATGGTTCAGTTCCTCCGATAAACACTACGAGGGAACCGTCCGTTTTGGAATCGAGACCGATACCCTGGACCCTGAAGGTTTATCCATTGCGGAAGCTCCCGTTCCGCCGTTAAACGCGCTTGAGGCCGTAGTGCCCCGGTTCAGGGGAACCATTCTACAGGCGCCCCCGGTATATTCGGCAATTCACCTCGGGGGGAAGCGGGCCTCCGAACTGGCCCGGGCGGGGAAGAATCCCGAGATGAAGGAAAGGCTGGTAACAATTTACGCGTTCGATCTTCTCTCGTATGATCCGCCCTACGCCCGCATCCATGTTCATTGCTCAAGCGGTGTATATATACGATCCCTGGCCAGGGACCTTGCCCTGTCCGTACAATCAAGAGCCCATCTCTCAAGCCTTGAGCGTACCCAAATCGCAGGCTTTCCGCTTTCCGCCGCGTCGGACGCCGAAGATTCATCCGGCCTGCGTGGCGCCTTACATCCTCTTGATATGGGGTGTTTTGAGACCCTTGGATTGCCGATCCTGCCGGTGGATAAGGGTACTGTTCAAAAAATGATACACGGTAATAATTTGGATTGCCTTGTGGACGAAAATGCTATCCGTTATCCGGCGTCCCGTTTTCCCGAAACACCCGGCCCTGAAGAGACGGGGAGCATACGCGCGGGCGTTTTCCTGGATACGGGGCGGTCCCCCGGCACAGGGGGGGATTTTATAGGGATGATAGAAAAAAAAGCCGGAAAATGGACATACGGCTATGTGTATGCGGCATCCGGTTCCTGCCAAAGAACGGAGACGGGCGATGCTTGTCCTTGACTGGGCCGAATTTGCCGGGCCCCCCTCCGACAGGAGGGGAAAGCCCTCGGCTATGACCATAGGCGTTTTTGACGGAGTGCACCGGGGGCATCAGGCTCTGATACGGAAGGTTGTAGAACGCGGGCCCTTCCCCACGGTGATCACCTTTAGGCAGAATCCCAAGAGTATTTTAAACGCCGAATCCTACGAGGGGGATATCTTGAGTCCGGTACAAAAACTTGAATGCCTTGAAGCTCTCGGCGTAGAGCGGGCCATACTCATTGACTTTTCCGGTAATTTCAGTAAACTGAAAGGGCGGGAATTTATAGATACCCTTAAAAACCGGGGGAATCTTGTTTTTTTGGCAATAGGCAGGAATTTCCGCTGCGGTTATAAACTGGATACCGACGCGGCCTGTATTCAGGCAATAGGGGAGGCAGGAGGGATAGCAATCGAAGTGATCCCCCCGCTTGGAGAAGGGCACGGGCCTGTAAGTTCCACCCGTATACGTTCCGCCATTCTGAAAGGCAACATGGAGGAAGCCTCCTGTCTTTTGGGCCGGAATGTCGTACTAGATTTACGGGGTATTCAAGGTGAAAAAAGAGAGGAGGGTTTTTTATATAAACCTGCCCTGCGTAACCGGGTCTTTGCACGGGAAGGATCTTTTCCGGTTGTACTTTACCGGAAAGATTCCTCCGAGGGGCAAAAAATGGAGATCCGTATAAGCGGGGAGGGTGTTTGTATACCTTTGAAGGATGATTGTAGTTATATTGAATGTATTGAATTCATATCCGGCCAAGCGGTTTCTAAAAATTAAAGGTGAAGCCGCCGCTATTACAGGGGAGAAAAAGGCAAAAAGTTTGCCCTGCAAGCTGAAATTTCAGTTCTCCCTTCATTGATGTTGTACCCAAGGAGTGTAAATATATGGCATTAAACAGAGACGAAGTTATCTCCATCGTTACCAAATTCGGGGCAAACGAAAAGGATACCGGAACTTCGGAGGTTCAGGTAGCGTTGCTCACCAAAAGGATCGAGCAGCTTACGGAGCATTGCAAACAGTTCAAAAAGGATAAGTCCAGTCAGCGGGGCTTATTGATCCTCGTAGGCAAACGCCGCAGGCTGCTCAAGTATGTTCAGCGGACAAACCTGGAAAAATACCGTACCGTCATCAAGGAATTAGGCCTCCGTAAATGATGCCTCCGCCGCGGAGCGGACAGACGGAGCCTGTTCCGCCCTGACAAACGGTATACGGGAAGACGTATCTGCAAACCGCTCAAGCGGCGGCATTCATGAGCCTTATGTCTTAATCAACAAGCCCGCCTTAAAGGGCACGGTGTGTTGTTCTCATAAGGTATGTGCATTCGGGGTTTAATACCTTTTTAACCGTCCTGAAGGGCGGGGTGTTAAACCCCGCACGAATAAAGAAAGCGAGTATATATGCTTAACAGAGTTAGTTATCAAATTGCCGGAAAGGAACTTATCCTGGAAACCGGCAGGATTGCAAAACAGGCTGCGGGGGCGGTTTTTGCCCAATATGCAGGATCCGCAGTATTGGCTACGGTGTGTTCTTCGCCGGAGGCCGTTGAGGGATTGGACTATGTTCCCCTTACGGTTGATTATAACGAAAAATACTATGCGGCGGGGAAGATTCCGGGGGGCTTTATTAAACGCGAAGGGCGGCCCAAGGACAAGGAGATCCTCGTGTCGCGGCTCATAGATCGGCCTATGCGCCCCCTCTTTAACAAGAGTTTCGGGCGGGAAATCCAGATAGTGCCTACAACCTTATCTACCGATCAGGTTAATCCGCCTGATATACTGGCAATCATTGCGTCTTCCGCCGCGGTACATATCTCCGATATTCCCTTTAACGGTCCTATCGCCGGTGTAAGGATATGCCAGGTAAACGGTGAGCTTATTGTCAACCCTACCTATGAGGAAATTGAAAAATCCACCCTGGAAATCGTCGTGGCCGGTAGCAAAGAAGGTATTACTATGGTGGAAGGGGGGGCCAGGGAAGTCGGCGAGGATTTGATGATAGCCGCGTTGGAAAAAGCCCAGCAGGTTATCATTGAATTCTGTGAATTGCAGGAAAAACTGCGTACCCTTGCGGGAAAAGAAAAACTTCCCCTGACCGAAATGACGGCTGTTCTTGAAAACAAAGAGGCTATTGAGGGTAAAGCCTATCCTCTGCTGGAAGAAGCCTGTTTTTTAAAGGGCAAGCTGGAACGCCGGGATACTATCAGAAAGGTAAAGGCCGATATAAAAGCCCAATATGAAGAACAGCTCCAGGATGAGATGCAGCAGAAGCTCTTTGATGCGCTTTTTGAGGATATGGAGTACCGCATCCTGCGTTCGTCCATTCTTGACAAGGGCAGGCGGGTGGACGGCCGCGGTACTGAGGATATACGGGAAATAACCTGCGAAATCGGCATCCTTCCCCGTACCCACGGTTCGGCGCTTTTTACCCGCGGTGAAACCCAGTCCCTGGCCGTTACTACCTTGGGTACCGTATTTGACGAGCAGATATACGACGATATAGACGGCGATAAACGGGAAAATTTTATCCTCCACTACAATTTCCCCGCCTATTCGGTCGGGGAGGTAGGCCGTATGGGAACCGGACGCCGGGAAGTCGGCCACGGCAACCTTGCCCGCCGTTCCCTTGAGGCAATGATCCCTTCAAAAAATGAATTTCCCTATACCATACGGGTTGTAAGCGAGATAATGGAATCAAACGGGTCCTCGTCTATGGCAACCGTCTGCGGCGGAACGCTTTCCATGCTGCAAGCGGGTGTTCCCATGAAAAAGCCCGTAGCGGGCATAGCTATGGGGCTTATCACCGAGGGAAGCCGTTATGCGGTACTCTCCGATATTCTCGGCGAAGAGGATCACTTGGGGGATATGGACTTTAAAGTTGCTGGTACGGCCGACGGCATCACCGGTTTTCAGATGGATATAAAGATCGCGGGGGTAAGCCCCGAAATCATGCGGAAAGCCCTGGAACAGGCAAAACGGGGAAGGCTTCATATCCTTTCCATAATGAACGGGACCATCAACAGGCCTACCGATCATATCAGCGAATATGCCCCCAAGATCCTGACCATGATAATCGAAATTGACAAGATTGGAGCGCTCATAGGCCCCGGCGGAAAGAATATCAAGGCTATCTGTGAACAGCACAACGTAACCATCAATACCGAAAACGACGGAACCGTTACCATCTACGGTAAAAACACCAAGGACGCCGAAGAAGCCAAGATTGCGGTGCTGGGCATAGTTTCCGACCCGGAGGTAGGGCGTATATACAAGGGGACGGTCAAGCGGATCATGGAATTCGGCGCGTTTGTCGAGATACTGCCCGGTAAGGAAGGGCTTGTGCATATCAGCAAGCTGTCCCGCCAGCGTATCGCTACGGTTACCGATGTGATAAAGGAAGGGCAGGAAATACCGGTTAAGGTTCTGGAGAGCGATAAAATGGGCCGTCTGAATCTTTCCTATATTGACGCAATCGATCCCGACAGGGAAGAATCCGAGCATCCGGGGCCGCGCAGGGAAGAAAACCGCTCCAGGGACAGCCGCCGTGACGGCAATTACCACGACGACAGGCCGCGGAGGCGTTAAAAGTTTAGATGTTGCCCCGTAACGATCTTTCCCCCGTGCTGGGTATACTGAAAAAAGAGCCTCGCGTTCAGCTTCCGCAGTATGCAAGCGAAGGGGCGGCGGGGCTCGATCTGAGGGCCTTTCTTGACGAGCCTCTGGTTATCCCGCCCTTGGAAAGGCGGCGGATCCCTACCGGGCTTATACCGGAGATTCCCGCCGGGTTTGAAGGGCAGGTAAGGCCCCGTTCCGGCCTTGCCTCCCGTAACGGGGTGAGCGTGCTCAATGCCCCGGGAACCATTGATAGCGATTACCGGGGGGAGCTTGAAGTGCTGCTTGTCAATCTGGGGAGCGAGCCTTTTACGGTACACGACGGGGATCGTATAGCGCAGCTTGTGATAGCGCCGGTATGCCGGGTATCGGTTGTGGAGAAGGATGTTCTATCGGAAACCGGACGGGGCGCCGGGGGCTTCGGTTCTACGGGGATTTAAAGCGGTAAGTACGGAGAAAAATGGAGAAAATAAGTATAGAAAACAAATGTTCCATGTCCCTGACTATATTCAGATATCTGGTTGTCGAAATGCTCTTCGCTTTTTTTGTATCTTTTCTCTTTTTCTTTTTTATTTTTTTTGTAAATCAGCTTCTCCTGATGGCCCAGCAGATACTTGCCAAGCGCGTCCCCTTGGCGCAGGTAGCCCTCCTCATCCTCTACTCGCTGCCGGTTGTTATTGCAATGGCCGCGCCTTTCGGTTCTCTTGTGGGGACCCTTATGACCATAGGACGGCTTACCTCGGATAATGAGATACTCGTCATGCTTTCTTCGGGGCTATCTTACCGGAATATCTTTATTCCTGCCCTGCTGGTGGGTATCTTTATTTCTATGGTTTCTTTTTTTGCGAACGACATACTCCTCCCCGCGGGTACGGTAGAATTTACCAAACTGTACCGGAGGATACTTATCTCAACCCCGGCGCTGGAGCTGGAGGCAAATTCGGTAAAACGTTTTAAGGATACGGTGATTGTTACCGGAGACGTAATGGGAACCTCTATAGACAATGTCCTCATCATCGACAGAACCGGAAGCGGAGAGCGCCGGGTCATTATAGCACGGAATGCCGAACTGAAAGATGCGGGGCGGGACGGCCTGAGCCTGGATTTACACGAGGCCTTTATCCAGTCGTCCAAGGAGATTGCGCGGCAGGATTACGATTATGCTTCAAGCGGTTTCCTGCGTTACTGGGTTCCCCAGGAGGATATTATGCAGGCGGTTTCTTCGATCAGCGCACGGGAGATGAGTTCCGCCGACGTATGGAAAGAAATCGAAAAAAAAGAAGACAACCTCAAGCTGAGGCTGGATGAACGCTACGGTAAGACCCTGGAGCAGGCCCTGTCGCTGGAATCTAGCCTCCGCCGGGGGCCCCAGGATGAATCGTGGAACAGGAGGGCGAATTTCCTTCAATCCTTTGTACGGGAGGCTGAAACAGCCGCGTCAATTAAGCAGGACAGGAGCCTCCTTATCTACCGCCTTGAATTCTATAAAAAATTCTCTCTTCCGCTGGGGGCGTTTTCCTTTGTTTTTCTTGCGGTGCCCCTCGGCCTCCTCGCAAAGAAAAGCGGCCAGACCGTCGGTTTTATCTTCGGCCTCATTATTGCCGTTATCTACTGGGCGCTGCTTCTGGGGGGGCAGACCATGGGGATGCGCCTGGGCTATTCACCCTTCTGGAGTATGTGGCTGCCCGATATTCTGACCGTATCCATAGGACTCGTTATGTGTATAATACGGATGCGCAAATAGTTTTTATGGAGCAGTCATGATCCTGGACAGGTATCTTGTCAAGCAGTTTATACCTATTTTTTTAGTCGCCGTTTCCATGTTCGTATTGCTCCTGTGCCTTATCGATCTCTTCGCAAATCTTGTGCGTTACCTTAACAATGAGGTACCGCTCCGTGAAATAATGCGGGTTACCTACTACTACCTGCCTAAAAGCCTCTCCTATGCCACCCCTATTTCCCTGCTGTTTGCGGCGGCCTATACCCTGGGCGATCTCTATGCCCGCAATGAACTGACATCGATTTTCTCGTCGGGGATACCGTTCCGCCGTTTTGCGCTGCCCCTGCTTGTAATCGGTTTTTTAGCTTCCGTCTTTTCCTTTTATTTTGACGACAGGATCGTGATCCCTACGTTAAAAATGAAAAACGATCTTTCCCGCATCCTCCTGCGGCAGCAGCAGTCCGAAAACAGATCCGATATTGTGATTAAGACCCGCCGGGGGGAACTTATCTATTCGGTCGATTACTACGATCATACCGCCCAAATTCTCAACGGCATTAACATCATAGAGCAGAGCCCCGAAGGTAAATTTATCTCTCTTGTACGATCCCCACGCGCCTCCTGGACCGGGGATCACTGGGTTTTGAGCAATGCCATCATCTACGAATGGGCGGACGGCATCCTGCGGTCCCACCCCTTGGAGGATACGGATGTCTACCGCGAACAACCTGATACCTTCAGGCGGAACGAGGCAAACGTGGAGGATCTTCCGGCGCGGGACGCGGGGCTCCTCGTGGGGGATCTCCGTGCCGCCGGGCTTCCCTATACCAAAGCCCTTGCCGAATACTATCACCGTTTTTCTTTTCCCTCAGCCTCTTTTGTGGTGATGATCCTCTCCATTTCTATGGGGGGGCGTTTTAAAAAAAACATACTCCTTATGAGCCTCCTCTCAAGCCTGGGAGCCGCGGTTATCTTCTATGTTATGGAGATGATCAGCATGATGATGGCGCGGCTCGGCTATATTCCACCCATAATCGGCGCATGGTTCCCTGTCGGCGTGTTTATCGTAATCGGCACGAGCCTGCTCGGTAACGCAAAAACCTAGCGGCATATCCGGGGGCAAAAAAAAACGGCGTTTTTAGGCAAAAATAAAATATTTGGGGGCGCAAATGAGCCTTCGTTTTTTTCGGTTGTTTTATGGTTTTTACCGCCGTGTTGCGCGTCAGGTATAAAATGGCATAGTGCGGTAAAATTACATGAATACACGAACAAAGGAGGCGTTTATGCCCAATAGTAGTGATTGGCTTCCCGGCAGGCGGAATGTTCCAGCGCGGGGGAACATTCCGCTTTTCTATTAAAAAAAATATATCTATGCGTTTATGCTGATGAGGCAACGCGGGTAAATGCCTCGCTGGTGAATTGGCTCCCCTGGTCGCTGTTGAAGATTGCCGGGAATCCCCATACACTCAAGGCTTCTTCAAGCACCGACACGCAAAACGCCGCATCCAGCGTATTCAACACCCGCCAGGCAAGCACCTTCCGGCTGTACCAATCGATTATACAGGCCAGATATACCTGGCTGCCATTGACCTTACTATAGGTGATGTCCGTTGCCCATACCTGATTTGGCAGCCATATCGCCTTGTTCCTCAGCACATAGGGGTACTTCCGGTGTT
>JAISNI010000216.1 GCA_031276295.1 Treponema sp. | reverse complement strand
CCTTAGTTTAAAGGCTCAAGTGAGGACGAAGCAGCGAAATGCCCGGCCCGCCGGAGGCGGGCTGACGAACTCCCGGAGGGAGTGAGGAACAGGGCATTGAGCAGCTTCGGACGGCCCGGCGGAGAGACTGATCCGGCGCGGCAAGATGGAAGACGCGATCGCGCGGCAAAAAAGTGCCTGGCGTCGCCCGGTTAAACGCCGTTGAACGGACCCTGCAAGCTATCCCTTTATGCCGGTATTCATAAGGCCGGTTTTAATGTTTGCATTAAAAACAATAAAAATAATCAGCAGGGGTATGATGCTGATCACCACCGCCGCGCACACCTCACCCCAGTATTTGATAAGATCGGTAATGAAACGGTTAAGCATCAGGGTAACGGTCCGCATCCGCTCTTCGGTAACCACCAGCAGGGGCCAGAAAAAGTCATTCCAAGTCCACACGGATTTTATCACCAGGAAGGTAACGATATGGCTGTTTACCATGGGAATGATGATAGCCCTGAAAATCCAGAATTCCCCGGCGCCGTCGATGCGGCCCGCTTCAATGTAGGATTTGGGTATGGGCTCCATAGCGGCCCTCAGCAGGAAGGTTCCGAAGGCCGACATGAACGAGGGAACCATGAGGCCCAAATAGGTATTCACCAGACGCAGTTTCGATACGATCATAAAGAGGGGGATGGAAGTCATCTCGGTAGGTATCATCAGCATCCCAAGGAAAAGATAATAGATAATTTCTTTTCCGGGGAATTTGAATTTCGCAAAACTGTATGCCGCGGTAAGGGCAAGGATGAGGCTGGGTACTATGGTAACCACCACCACCACAAAGGAATTGAGGACGGCCCGGTACAAGGGAAATCCGTTCTGGGCGACCGTGTTCCCCAGAAACACGTTTTTAATATTGGCAAAATTGAAAAACGAATCGGGGAGTATCCGGTGGAACATATCCCGGTTCGGCATATCCACAATTTCAGGATTCAATTTTAAGGCGGTAAGGAGGATCATAACAAAGGGGACGATGATAAAAATAAAAAAAAGCCCCAGCAGTATAAAGGTAACAGCCTTTCCAAATATATATTTCTTCATACGCTCCCGCTAATATTCCACAACCCGTTTAAGCAAAGTCTGCTGGAGGACGCTTATAATAAACAGGGACAACAGCACCAAAACGGTCATAGCCGATGCCATGCCGTAATTTTCTATAAACACATTTATAATAAGGTATATCATTACCGTCCTGGTAGCTCCGCCGGGGCCTCCCATAGTGGCGGCGTAGATCTGATCAAAGGCCCGGAAGGCGAAGATCATATCCAGGGTAAAACAGAGTACCAACTGGGGGTTTATCAGCGGAAGGGTTAGGCGGAAAAAACGCTGAAAGGGGTTTATCCCCTCAATCGCGGCGGCTTCGTACAGTTCTTCGGGAACGTTTTTCATACCTCCGTAGAGGATCATGATACTGAAAGGGCACCTGATCCAGATAGTGATAATAACCGTGGAAAGAAGGGCCGTATCCGAGGATCGAAGCCATCCCGGAGCTTTTGCAACTCCTATAAAATTTAAAACCGTGTTGATGATTCCAAAACTGGGATCGAAAACCCAGTCCCAGATGATACCGGCGCTGACCATAGCGACCATAAAGGGCAGAAAAATAATGGTAGTGGAAAGTGCGGACGCCTTGGGCTTCATCTGCGACACCGCATTGGCAACCCAAAGGCAGACAACCAAAAGTACCGGAACCAGCATGATCACATACTGGAGCGTAATCTTTACGGAACGGATAAAGTCCGCGCGCCTAAAAAGATTGCTGTAATTTTTGAAGCCGTTGAATGCCCACGAGCCCAGAATAAGATTCACTTTACCAAAGGAATTGAAAAAACACAGGAGCAACGGATAGAAAAATACGCAGCTATACACGATAAGAGAAGGCAACAGAAACAGCACACCGGCGGCGCTGTATTTTTGTTGGATATTCACAAAAGTCTCCCATTAAAAAGGGCGGATAGGAACCGTCCGAACAGCAAACGGCTTCAAAGAACCCCGTTCCAATGAACTGCCTCGTCCTAAACCCCGCATTCCCACCAGACATTTACCGCAGGGCCAACCGTCCTATCCGCCGAATCCGGTATTAACGCTCGTCCAGAATTACCTGCATCTTGACCGCGGCGTCGTCCAGGGTTCTCTTTACCTCCGCGCCTTCGATAACCGCCGTTACCGCATCGCCAATTATTTCGGCAAGGGTGTTCCATTCGGGAATGATGTAGTAGATCGGGCCTACGGGTTTGTTAAGGGAATCCATCAAGGCCCTGGCATAGGGAAGTTTCCCGAAGTAGGGATTATCCATCCTAATGGTTCCGGCCAGTACCGGCGGCGTCTTATCGGGCTCGTGCATCCTTACGTCGTATTCAGGTTTGACCAGTTCTTTGTACATCTTGAGGAGGAGGTCGACGTACTTGGATTTTGAGTTGATCATCATGTGCCAGGAACCCCCGCCCAGGGTAACGACATCTTTTACCCCTCCGGGATAGGGATGAATGCTGAACTTGAGGCCGGGATTGTTGGCGGTAACCTGGGCCGCGTAGAAGGGTTCCCGGAAGGTCATGGAAGCAAGCCCCTGCTGAAAGGCCACGTCCGGCAGTCCCAGTTCGACATTACATATCTTGTCAACAAACACCATATCGTGGAGAAACTGGAAGGCTTTAACGGTTTCGGGGCCGTTCATATACCCCTGGGCCTTCGTTAAATCCTCGGAAAGAACCCTGCCCCCGAAGTTGTGGATGATGGGCATATACTTTGCCGCAACGTTGAAGGAACCGCCGCCGAACCGGGGCTGCCAGCCCGCACGGGTAACCTTACCGCCGGCGTCGTATTTGGTCAGCTTCTTGGCTACCGCGAGGAATTGATCCAATGTTTTCGGGTAATCTTTCTCGGGGTCAAGGCCGGCTTCCCTGAAATGATCGGTGTTGATGTAGAGGAACATCGAGGTATCGCCCGCCACGGGGAAGCCGTAGTATTTACCGTTGAACACCCCGTCTTCTTTGTAGATGCCGCCCAGGGCGTCCTGCCAGATTTTGGCGACATCGGACGGAATGGGAAGCGCCACCGGGTTGGCGCCCCCCTCAAGGGCAAAGTCCTGGGACATGGCCATGAACATATCCGGGCCCGTACCACTTGAGAATGCGGACACGTACTTGGCCAGGTAGCCCTGGTATTCAACCTGCTCGGATGTCATGGTAACATTGGGATACCCCAGCTTTGCGAAAATCTCAGTGGCGATTTCGGCAAAAGCCTTAAAATTGTTCACCGCCTGAAGCTGATGGTGCCAAAAAACCAGCTTGACAGGCTCGGTAGTGCTGGGAGCGCGGGCGCCTTGCTGGCCTCCCCCTCCGGCGAAGACCGGCATCAGTCCTGCCAAAACCAATAGAATTGCAATTGCTTTTTTCATACTCTGCTCCTCCAAAATGATATAGCCCAAATAGATACATGATTAATAATCATGTATATTCCGGCAGGAGATAAAATTATCCCTATATTATTACAACACGACACTACACGAACTGTCAATAAATTTTATTGGAACCGCGAAGTATCACCCCGCGAACAAGAGCGTTACGTCCGCCATGATAGGGGCTGCTTTATAGCCAGACGCTATTGGGAAAATGCCTGGTATTCTTTCGGCGTTACGCCGGTCAGTTTTTTAAATGACTTTGCAAAATAATTCGGATCGTTAAACCCGACTTTTTCAGTAATTTCCTGAATTCTTACGCCCTTGTCGTTTTTGAGCAGCGCCTTCGCTTTATCGATCCGTATCCTGCAAACATAATCCGAAAAGGTCGTATTCATTTCTTTGCGGAATAGATGGCTTAGGTAATATCCGCTGACAAAAATTGCATCGGCAACGGTATTGAGGGATAATTCGTCGGCATAATTCAGCATGATATAGTCCAGCGCCCTGGAAAGATGCCGGCTGACCGGTTTTTTTCCTCGGTCTTTGGAAACAACATCGAGATAACGTTCCATTATCTGTTCGGCGGAATAACAAATCTTCTCAAAATCCATGTCGTGGTTGATAATTTCAAACGAACTTTTCGTTATACGGTTGACATCGGATAAGACCGCGCCGGTTTCTATCGCGGCCCGGGAAAAAAACGCAATAAGTTCGGACAAGCGTACTTTTATGGCATCCGTATTTCCGTCGGCAAAGGAAAAAATTTCGCTTAAAAGCCTGTTCAATGTACGATTCGCCTGTTTTTTGTTTCTGCACTGCACAAAAGTAATAAGTTCCCTTTCGGTTTCCACCGGATAGACCGGACACGGACCAGGCTTTTCTTTTTCCGTCAAAGCCTCCGTCCTATTCTTCTGATCAATAATCAACTCCGCTATTCTTGCCTGTTGTTCGGTAATCTGCGCCCGCTGTTCTAAATAAGTACCGTATTTTTGGGTAAGGCTATTAACAATGATAAAGAGTATCTGCGCGCTGCTGGTCATATTAATACATTCGCAGGAAGGGATGGAGCAGAATAATTCACCGGCGTCCATACAGATATCCATGTCCCGTGTCTTCTCTGTAAATTCAGAAACGGCAACCTCATCGGATTCCCACAGTATAGCGGGCCCACATGCGATGGAACCGATAAGCCTGTCTTCAAGTATTACCGGGGAGGAACACATGATAAGTCCGCAACCGCACGCGAAGATATAAGGCTCACCGAGTTCCGATGCCATCATTCCGCCGTAGGAAATAGATTCCCGGCATTTACCGCAGTTTTTGGCTGCCTTACATACGGAGCTTGTCTTTCTGTTGACCAATACATCCCGCCCCGAAAAATCAAAGAGCGCGGCATCCAGGCCGGTTACGATAGAAAAATACCCCAGGAGCTTTTTAAGCTGTTCCAGATCAAGAATGTCTTTTAATTGCGGCTCTTCATAACACAAGCCCATGAAATTTATATTGTTCCTTTTTAGTATACATGTCAATATCTTTTTCATAGCGCGCGGCTTGCAGTAGCTTCGATACCGCCTGTGCCGTACCTCAGAAAAGCATATTTTCCACAAATTCATCCGTAAAGGACGGGTCGGCGGCGAGTTCCGTAACTTCACATTTTTCTATGATCTTTTTACAGGCCGATAAAAAATCAAGCCTCGTCAGACAGGCCGCGGCGCCTTTTAAACTGAGGTTTCCGCAGACAAATATCCTGTCGAGAAATTCCTTGGGCAGCAGGCCCGCCGACGCCGCGTTTTGTTTATCAATAAAAAACCCCAGCCCTCCGGCTATAAAAACATTTTTTATACCGGTAAGTTCGAGCCCCGCGTTTTTACAGAGAATTTTAATCCCCGACATGATCGCGCTTTTTGCCAACTGGAATTGCCGGATGTCCCTGTTGTTGATGGAAATATCCGGGGTTATGAAAAACCCTGGGGAGGCCCCGCCGCAAAAAGCGCCGCTTTCGTCGATCTTCTCCTGCTTCAGCATAAGCGCCACCGCGTCAATAAGGCCGCAGCCGCAAATGCCGACAGGGGGGGCGCCGCCGATGGTTGTAAAGGTAAGGGTTCCGCCTGAGACCCCGACTCTATTGACCGCCCCTTTGACGCTGCCGATTCCGCAGGAAATTTCAGCCCCTTCAAAGGCGGGCCCCGCCGCCGTGGAACAGCACAAGATCCGTCCCCGGTGAAAAAGGGCCATTTCCCCGTTGGTACCTATATCTATTAAAAGGGACGGGCCCTCATCGTTTACAATATCAAGTACGGCAAGGCCCGAAACTATATCGCTGCCGATAAAGGCGGAAATTGACGGAAGCAGCAGCACCTCTTCGGCGGAAAGAGCGAATTCCGCACCGGGGAATGACCGTTCATTTAAGAATACCGGAGTAAAAGGGATTTCCCCCATTCCCGAAGGATCGGTATTGACAAAAAGATGCAGCATGGTAGTATTCCCGCTCACCGCCAGCTTTTCTATTCTTTTAAGGTCGTATTTATTAATAAACCCGCCGAGTATTTTTTCAGTCTGCCGGTTGATAAAACGGAATAGCTCGCCAGTTTTGCCGTTTTTCGCGGCGTTTATACGGTTTATAACATCCGCGCCGAAAACTTTCTGATCGTTGAGCAGGGAGACAACATCTATGCTTTCGGCGGTATCCAGATTGATAAGCTCGGCTGAAACCGTGGTGGTCCCTATGTCAAGGGCAACCCCGGCCCTTTCGGGTATGTGCGGAGGGTTTCCCCTGCCCGGAGCGGAAGTCTCGTTAATGAACACCTCTTCGTCGGGTACAAGGGCAACCTTTACATCGGATACCGGAATCGCACGGCATGAGCAAACCATCCCCGATACTGGCGCGCCGCCCTCGATCCGCCCGCTTAAAAGCCGGATTTTGCACTTTCCACACAAACCACGGCCTCCGCAGGGCGCGGAAACCGCAATCCCTGCCCGTATCAGCGCGGCCAACAGGGATTCTCCGGCTTTTACTTCACAGGTAACGGTACGGTCGTCGAGATGTATTTCCATTTTTTCCCGCAGAGACTCAGCTATAGAACGAGCGACAGACCTCCGCGGCGCTGGCTGCATCCGGTGTGTAGGCATCGGCGCCAATTTCATCGGCAAAATTCTGGGTTACCGGCGCGCCGCCTACCATAATTTTTACCCTATCCCGCAGCCCCGCCGTTTTAAGCGTATCTATAACCTCTTTCTGGGCCAGCATGGTCGTCGTAAGCAGGGCGGACAAACATAAAACCCTGGCGTTGGAGCTCTGTACCGCATCGATAATTTTATTGCTGCTACAGTCCACCCCCAGATCAATCACCTCAATGCCCTTGCCTTCGATCATCATCTTAACCAGGTTTTTCCCTATATCATGGAGATCGCCCTTAACGGTACAGATAATAGCCTGACCGACAGGTTCCACGCCGGCCTGGGTCAACGCGGGTTTAAGCGCGGCGGAAGCGTGATTCATGGCGCGGGCCGCGACAAGCACCTCGGGGACAAACACTTCTCCGCGTTTAAACTTCCCCCCGATAATACCCATGCCGGATATCAAGCCCTTCTCCAGTATATCGGAAGGCGGAGCGCCCGCGTCCAGCGCCTTTTGAACGGCAACCACTATGTCTTTTGCCTTTCCTCTCTGCAAAAGCTCGGAAATTTCGTTAAAATTACCTGAAAAATCACCCATAAATAGGCTCCTTGTACTTTAATGCCCTCAGTATATTACAGAAAAGCAGTATCGTCATTAATTATTTTGCTAAAAATAATTAATTTATGCCGTACACGAAATATACGTATGAGGTATACACCGAATAAAACAGGATAGTCAAGAGTCCTGCCGTCTTCCGCTTTACTTCCCCAGGGGTGCGGTTTATAATTAACCATAATCGAGATAAAGGGGTTTTGTATGCGAAAAAGAGTTTTTTCTTTGGGCGTTTTTGTGTTTATGACAATGGGCCTGTGCGTGGCGGCGGCCCAGGAAGTAGCGGTATTCCCCCAATTGGGGCATACTGGCGGGGTTTTCTCCGCAACATTCAGCCCCGATGGGCGGCGTATCGTCTCCACTTTGGGTGATGGAACGGTGAAGATATGGAATGCGGACACCGGATGGGAATTGCGCACCCTCTCCGGCCATAGTTCTAGCAGCCTGTTGTACTTCATAACGAGACCAGTGGATTTTGGCATTATGCGGCCTTGTTTTCGGATTTTTTGCGTTCTGGAGTCCTGGTATTTCCGCCCTTAAGCAGGCTATCCAGCCTGCCTCCTCCTCCCGCTCCTTCTTCGCCTCCTCATACCTCTTCTCCATCTCCCGTTTCACTTCCTCAAGCGCCGCTTTCCGCTCCTCCCTCAGCTTTATCTCTTCCGTATTACTCACCTCGTTACAAACGCGGTTATTCCCGCCGGTATCGGCGTGCAGGTTTCTCCGTCAACCGGATAGGGGGCGACGAACGCGCCGGGGAGCATTCAATGAGCGTGAGGATTGAACACGGAACTGCTCTCCCGGAGCTTATCCGCATGAGCATCGGCACGGATAAAGGCGTATGGTTTGCCGATCCGTCCTTCGGCAGCGACTTATGGCTTTTGAGAAACTATGTGTACGGCTCTGAAAATCACCGTCAACAAGAAGAAAACCCGCATCGTTAAACTGGCTTCCGGCGTGGTGTTTCTGAAAGGTAAGTACATCCTGCTCCCTTCGGGGAAAGTCCTGCGGCGGCCCGGTAAGGATTCCACCAAGCGCATGAGGCGTAAGCTCAAAAAGTTTCGGGCCTTGCTCGGCAGT
>JAISNI010000246.1 GCA_031276295.1 Treponema sp. | reverse complement strand
GATTATATCGCCCTGGGCCTTAAACCGCACGACACCACCCCCACGGCAAGCGGGATACCCACGGCGCAGGTTGCCGTGGAAACCTATCTGGTAGGCCGCCACGAACTGGGCATAAAAATCATCTACGTTACCGGAAACCCGGCGGATCCGGCCAACAAAGGCTACCGCATCTGGTACTCCGTTATCGCGCCCGGCGAAGCCTCGCCCGTCCGGCCCGAAGATTTACGCAAATCATTTTACACCAAACGGAAAAAAGACCTGATTGAATTTGACTTTGGCGACAGCGGCAAGACCGCGTACTTTGCCGTGCAGATAGAAAACGACGGCAAGCAGGGCCCCTGGGGGCCGCTTGTATCGGCGCTTATACCGTAAGGGCGATCAACTTTACATAGAAGGAGGTGTATACGGACGGGTTATTAAAACAGGTAAGACGGATATGCGGTACGCGCATGAACGGCGTACAACGCGGAAGGTGTTCCGTGCAAGCAGCCGTTGGCTGGGGGAACCGCCGCGCTAGAATGTATGTTCAATAATTTTTTTTACGGAAGGTTTAGGAAATGGAAAGAAAAGTGTTTTTGGTTATTGGAATGCTGTTGGTGTTGGGTTTTGTTTCATTTTCGTGCTTTGCCCAATCGTCAAATGATACGCAAAAATTTGTTGGTACATGGAATATCATAACTGCTAACAATGCCAATGGCGGCCAATACATATTTCATGCCAACGGAACAGGCACCTATAAATCTAAGGCTTTGGTTTATGCCATACCTGTTTCTGGAAAAATTGTACTATGTTTTGACGATTATAGCTATTCATATGAGTATTATTTTACTGATAACGGTAACACTCTAATTTTTTACGCTCCTGGTATTGAGTACACTGATGAGGGTAGCAGAATATTGAAAAAAGGAAAGTAGTAGAGATATTACCTTTACTGTAATAGGCGCAGAGGCGCCAGGCGCCATTTGAAACCATCCCCCGCCGTCTGGCCGGGGGATGGTTTTGTTGAGGGGTTTAATACCCTCTGCACGCATCCGCGTGCGAGCTTCAGCGCAAAGTTGTTGTTTTCAAAAAAAACAAGACGGCAAATACCAGAGTAGAAAAAATAAAACACCCTAAAGCAAAATTGAGGAGCGTATTCCTGGAAATAGTCATAATGTACCTCACTTCATCGCCATTATCAGGGTAGCGATAGCGGAAATCAAGGCGGCAAGGGCAGCGATCAGGCCGGAAACGGCAACAATCCATGTCGCGGCATTTCCCTTTTTCTCCTGATTTTTCAGCGGTAAAGGCTCTTTTTTCCTTGCCATATTTAGATATACCCTCTTTATAGATACAATGTCAAGCAAATTTGCTTAACATGTCCCTTTGCGACCCCCGGCAAAGCCGGCAGGCTTACGGAAAACAACCAACCGTTCCGGCTTCCCGTCAAAGGCAGCGCCCCCTCAATTTCCTGTTTCCCGTTTTCTCCGCCTGTTGACCGAAGTCCCGTATTGCGTTATTTTTTTTCTATGAACACTACCGAAAAAACCATCCCCCTCCGCGGCCAGGCCGCAAAAGAAGACACTTGGGATCTTTCCAAACTCTTTATCGATGATGACGAGTGGGGCAAAGCCCTTGCCGAATACGAAAAACGTATCGAAAAGATACCCGCTTTCCGGGGAACCCTGGGGCAAAGCGCCGAAAGCCTGGGGGCATACCTCGACTTTACCCGCGCCTTCCTCATTATGGAAGAACGGCTCGGCTACTATGCGGAACTCAGGCAGGCTGAGGACGAGGGCGATAACGCGGCGCGCACGCTGGCCGGCCGCCTGGCCATGGCTTCTTCCAAAGCCCATGCCGCTTCCTCCTGGGATGTTCCTGAAATTCAGGCCGTTCCCGATGACCGTATGCGGGAATTCCTCTCCAATCCCCTGCTTTCCGAATATCGCATCTACCTGGAAAAACTGCTCCGCTTTAAACCCTATATTCTCAGCGAAAAGGAAGAACGGCTCCTTGCCCTCCATGCCGAGGGGGAAAATACCGGAAGCGAGGCGTTTTCCGCGCTTACCAATGCCGATATGGACTTTGGAACACTTGACACGCCGGAGGGAAAGCTGCCCCTCTCCCAGTCAAGCTGGATTCTCTTTATGGAGAATCCCAACCGCGATCTGCGCCGCCGCGCATACGAGGCTTTCTACAGGAATTTTTCCGCCCATAAAACAACCCTTGCCTGCCTCTACTCAGCCTCCATTAAGCAGGATGTGATCAGGGCCCGCATACGGGGCTACCCCTCGGCCCGCGCCGCCGCCCTCTTTCCCGACAACGTGGGGGAAGAGGTCTACGACAACCTCATCTCCGTCGTGGGCAAAAACCTCGACATCCTGCACCGGTATTACCTCCTGCGCCGCCGCGTCCTCAAGCTGGACAAACTCCGCCACTACGATGTCTACGTCCCCCTGGCGGCCAAAGCCGCACGGAAAACACCCTGGAACGAGGCCGTGGAACTCATTGCCTGCGCGCTCAAGCCCTTGGGCTCCGAATACGTGGAGACGCTCAGGGCGGGGCTCCTGGGACGCTGGGCCGACCGCTACGAAAACAAGGGGAAGCGCTCGGGCGCTTTTTCCGCGGGCAGCTTTACCGCCGACCCCTACATACTTATAAATTACAAGGAAGACTCGATTCGGGATGTGTTTACCCTGGCCCACGAAGGTGGCCACTCCATGCACTCCTGGTATTCGGCGCGTTCCAATCCCTTTATGCACTACAACTACACCATCTTTGAAGCCGAAGTCGCAAGCACCTTTAACGAGGAACTCCTCTTCCGCTACCTCCTTGCAAATGCCGAATCCGATGAAATGAAAACCTACCTTATCAACACTCGTGTTGACGAGATCCTCGGAACCCTCTACCGCCAAACCATGTTTGCCGAATTTGAAAAGATAACGCACGAACTTGAAGAAAACGGCGTCCCCCTCACGGCGGATATGCTCCGCGGCGAGTACCG
This sequence comes from Treponema sp., assembly GCA_031276295.1. Classification (GTDB taxonomy): domain Bacteria; phylum Spirochaetota; class Spirochaetia; order Treponematales; family Breznakiellaceae; genus JAISNI01. The sequence continues at coordinate 26,036 of JAISNI010000246.1, read as the reverse complement.
CAAGCTCCTCGAAAAATATTTCGGCCCCGAGCTTGTCATGGAAGAAACAAGCGATCTTGAAGGGCTGCGCATACCGCACTTTTACCGCGCGTTTTATGTATACAAGTACGCGACCGGAATTTCCGCGTCCCTTGCCCTGGCTGGGCGGGTACTCTCAGGCGGAGAGGGGGAAAGGCTCGCCTACTTCAACTTCCTCAAATCGGGAGGGTCGCGCTTCCCCATAGAAGCGCTCAAGGCCGCCGGCGTCGATATGTCGAGCCCCGCGCCCGTAGAAGCGGCCTGCCGTACCTTTGCCGGCCTGGTAGAAAACCTGGAAAAGATGATTGGATGACGGCGTTACGCTACCCTATCCGTGTTCAATAGTCAGGGATTAACGGTAATCCGGGATTAAGGGCCGCAGAATATCTTCCCAGGATTCATAATGTTATTTGGATCCCAGGCCCTTTTAATTGCCCGCATCAATTCAAGCTCCGCGGGATCCGTCAGGTTCCGGTAAAAATCCTGCCGTTTAAGCCCGATGCCGTGCTCGCCCGATATTTTCCCGCCCGCTTCTTGTACGATACGGTAAAGCTCTTCCTGGCAGGCTTTTTCCCGCTTCCTCCACACGTCCATGTCCAGGGCGGGGTCCTTGACCAAAGTCGCATGGAGGTTCCCGTCGCCCGCATGACCGTAGCAGGGTATCCGCATTCCGTACTTTTTCCCCAGCCGCTCAAGTTCCGGTATCATAGCCGGAATGTACGAGATGGGAACGACAATATCCTCTATACTTTGGACGGGGCTGTATACCTTGAAAGCCTCGGCAAGGTTACGCCGTACATTCCATATCCGTTCAATGTTGTTACGGTCTTCGGCAACATAGACTTCTACCGCGCCCCGGCTTTCGCAGAGTTTGCCTGTTTCAATTAAATCGTTTTCCACCTGTCCGGGGTTGTTCCCGTCAAGCTCGATAAGAAGCATAGCCCCGCAGTTTTCGTAGGGAAGGCTTTCGTTAAGGTAACGGCAGCTTGTGATAACCGAAAGCTGATCCATAAACTCAATGCTTGTCGGGGTTATCCCGCGGCTCAGCAGATCGGGTACCAGGTCTATGGCGTCTTTCGGCGTCCTAAACAGCGCCAAAAGATCGGACTTTACGGTAGGATTCCCGATAAGGCGGATAACGGCCTTGGTTACTATGCCCAACGTACCCTCGGATCCTATAACCAGGGATTTAAGATCGTAGCCGGTTACATCCTTAGCCAGTTTGCCGCCAAGTTCCACAATATCCCCCAGGGGCGTAACAAGTTCCAGCCCCAGGATATACCTGCCGGTTACCCCGTACTTAACGGCCTTGCCGCCCCCCGCGTTCTCAGCGATATTACCGCCTATCATACAGGTTTGGAGGCTCATGGGATAACCCGCAAAGAAAAGGCCCTGTTCCTCAACCGCCTGGGCAAAATCGTTTGTAACCATCCCCGCTTCCACCACCGCGGCCATATTCTCACGGTCTATTTCGATGAGCCTGTTCATCCTTTCAAGCGATACCACAATACCGCCTGCCGCCGGTATGGCCCCGCCCGAAAGACCCGACCCCGCCCCCCTCGGCGTAACGGGGATATGCTCTCTGTTGGCCAGTTTCACTATGGCCGCAACCTGTCCGGCCGTCTGCGGAAGCACCACCGCCTCGGGGAAACGGCCGTATTCCCCGGCATCGGTCTCGTCGTGGGAATAGGCTTCAAGTTTTTCCTCATCGGTCAGTACCGAGGCCCCGCCCGCAATATCAACAAGTTCCTCAAGAATTGCCCTGCTTACCCTGTTGTAGTTACCGTTCATGTTTTCTATTTATTCTCCATTTTTTCCATTGCTTTTTCCGCCAATTTCTTGCGGAACGCGGGAATCACCTGAAAGGCATCCCCGACTATACCCAGATCGGCTATAAGATGCAGGGGAGCTTCCGGATCGGGATTCACCGATACGATAACTTCGCTTGTTTTAATCCCTGCAAGGTGCTGAATAGCGCCGGAAATGCCAACGCCCATGTAAAGCCGCGGGGATATGGTCTTGCCGGACAGCCCCACCTGATGGGGATAACTAATCCAGCCGCGGTCAACCGCGTCCCGGCTTGCCCCGACCGCGCCGCCAAGACTTTGGGCCAGTTCCCGTATCATCGCAAAATTTTCCGCCCTTTTAAGGCCCCTGCCTCCTGCCACCACTATCTCCGCGTCTTCCACGCTTATCTTATCACCCTCTTCCCGCCGCAAACCTTCCACCTTCACCCGCTTATCCTGTAAGGTTTCATCCAAAGGTATGCGTATAATCCTGCCCCGCCGCGCCGTATCCTGCTCCAGGGGCCGCATGGATTTCGGCCTTACCGTAGCCATCTGGGGGCGGGTCCGGGTTTTTATAACCGCCATGATATTCCCGCCTATAGCGGGCCGGGTCTGGAGCAGCGCGTCCGTCCCGGCTTCTATATCAAGGCCCGTACAATCCGCGGTAAGCCCGGTCCGCAGCCTTACCGCGGTATAGGGCATAAGACTGCGCCCCAGGTGCGTCGCCGCGCCGAGGATCACCGCGGGCCTATGCTCCCGTGCAAGCCTTTCAAGCAGCCGGGCATAGCTTACACAGTTAAACCCCTCAAGACGCTTATCGGCGCAGGCAATAACGGTATCGGCCCCCCTGGAGATAAGCCCGCCCAGGCGTTCATCGTTAATCTCCCCTCCTATATACACCGATACAAGATTGACGGTAAGTTTATCCGCCAGCTTCCGCCCCCAGGCAAGCAGTTCAAACGAAACGGCTTTAAGGACGCCTTCAAACTGCTCGGCTATGGTCCATACTTCATTCATACTATCCTCCGGTTAATTCGTATTTCCCCGCCGCCCGGACGGACTGGCGCAACCGCTTACAGTATCCCCTTGCTTCCCAGAAAGGCTATAAGTTCGTCCAGAACCGCATCAAGGGATTCGTTATCCCTAACCCTCAGCAGTTTACCGCCCCGCGTTATCCTGGGAGTATCAATTTTGACTACCCTGGTAGGCGATCCGTTCAACCCCAAAAGCTCCCGGTCAAGTTCCAGACTTTCGGCATTTAAAACCGGAATATCCATCTCCATTGAACGGATCTTGCCTTTCAGGGTCGGTAAACGCGGGGGTCCAATCTCCTTTACGACGGTGATAAGACAAGGCAGTTCCGCACAAACCATCTCGTAGCCTTCCCCTGAAAGCCGCTCCGCGCGTATGCTCATCCCCGTCCCTCCGGGTATACCGCTAATCTCCGTTATTTTGGAAACATAGGTCAGCACGGGTATATCCAGCCATGCGGCTATTCCCGGCCCAACCTGGGCCGTATCACCGTCCGTAGCCCGCTCTCCCGTTACAATCAGATCGAAAGGGCCAAGTTTGCGGACGGCCCGGGCAAGCGTACAGGATGTCGCCAGGGTGTCGGAGCCTGAAAACAGGCGGTCGGACACGAGGGTCGCTCTATCACAACCCATAGCCGCGGCCTCCCGCAAAGCCCGCATGGCCTGCGGCGGCCCCATGCTTAGGGCGGTAATCTCCGCCCCATACCGTTCCCGCAGCAGCAGGGCGGCTTCCAGCGCGTAAAGGTCCAGCGGATTCACGACGCTCTCCACGCCGGCGCGTATAATCGTCCCGGTTTCAGGGTTGATTTTTACATTCCCGCTTTCGGGAACTTGCTTAACAGGCGCTATAATTTTCAGAAACATGCAACACCTCGCTACCATTATTGCAGAAGAACCGCTCATATTCAACTACGCAGGTTTCTTATAAGAGGGCCTTCCCCCGCATGAGCCCCGAATGCTTACAAATCCCTAAAAATTATTCCATAATATCTGGAATTTTCTTAAACAAGGAGTTATTATTAAGAGAGATGGAATTTGACGGAAGGATCTTTTCCGGGATTATTATAGAGAGAACCAATGAAAAGAAATAGTATGTCGTTGCTTGGTCTTATTCTTCTCATCTCCTGCGGGAGCAGACCTCAAACCGTAACGGAAGAAAATGACGGGATGAAGCTGAGGAACATGGTTCTTACCCGGCCGTCCCGGTCAATATCCATGCTTGCGGAGGAAGCCGTCATACCTTATCCGGCGGCGCCCTCAAAATCGCTCCCTACGGTGCCTCCCATAAAGACGCCCCAGATTCCCATGCAGAACTACCCTGTACCGCCGGCCATTATACGGCAGCCGCGGCCCATACTGGCCAGGCCTCAGCGGGAATCGGCAGCCGAACCTGAAAAGCCCCTCCGGTCTGAAAGAGAACCGGCGGCGCGGGACGATACCGCCGCTCCCGCCTATTCCCAGCCCGCGGCGGGAGCGGCAGTCCAGCCCTCTGTTCCGGCTAAACCGCGCCCTATACCCCAGCCGGAAGCGTCTCCTCCACCTCCGATCCTCGAATCTATTGCGGATGTAACGTTGAAATCGGTTCAACCTGCCGCTCCTCCTAAAATTGAGCCCCCTCCCCCTCCGGCAGCCGCCGAACCGGCGGTTCTCTTTGATCCTCAAAGCATCTCAAGGGAAACCTTTAACGCCACCAAAGCGGAAGTGGAAGCCGTCATTAAAACGCTCAACTCCATTAACCAGAGAAAAGATTATCAGGCCTGGCTTAAATATCTCGATGCCGGCTACCGCGAAAAACTAAGTTCCCCTGAATTCCTGGAAAATCAATCCAAACAGCCGCGTCTGGCTTCACAGAAGATAGTCCTTTCCAGTTTAAGGGATTATTTTATGCATGTGTTTATACCTGCCCGGATGAATGCGCGGGTTGATACCATAGAATTTGACGATCATAAAAAAGTTAAGGTAATAGCCATTAACCGCCGCAGGATCAGGCCCCCTGCCGATCCCAAGGAACTCGAACGTATTCAGCCTAATATTGTTGAGAGAACGCGTGACGGGTGGTTGATCCTCAATGAGCGTGTACTATACTATGAACTTGAAAAAAACGATAATGGATGGAAGATTATCGATTTTATTAATTAGAGGAGTCTATATGATTATTAAGCGTATTATTTCCTTCAGCCTGCTGTTGAGTGCGGTTTCGTTGCTTTATGCCCAGAATGGTCAGAGATCGGTTGACGAATCCTACCTTCAGGATGCGGTAGAGATGATGATCATCCAGGAACAAAGCCGTGCCGACAGCCGCGATATGAAGATGGTCGCATTGGAATACATCAATGAGGCTATCGGCAGAGGGAATACCGGAGAAGAAGTACGGAGTGCTCTGGAATACCTTGCATTGGAAGGAGTAACGAGTAAAGCCAGGGAGAACGGCCGTGTAACCAATAACTTCCCCGATGTCAGAACCAAGGCCGCAACTTACTTGGGGGAGTTGGGCACCGTGGAAGCGAAAAACACCCTTATTAAGATTGTCATGGCCGATACGGAACCTATGGTGCTTACCGAAGCGATAAAATCTCTTGCCAAAATCGGTATTAATGACAATGACGAGACTATCAATGTCATATCCTGGATAGGAGCTCGTTTTGACACTCTTAATCCGGACAACCTTTTGGCCCTTTCTATCGTAGACGCATACGAGATTCTCGCGGAAAAGAACAATGGTATTAAAGATCCCAATGCCATAAAAATCCTTATACGCATATCCGAGGGCCCTTATATCAGGCCGGTCCAGAATCGCGCCCGGAAAGTATTAAACTCCCTCCGCAAATACGGGGAAGGTAAGTAGACGGAATTTCTTCTCTCAGAAATTTAACAAACCTACTCAAATAGTTCTGTGAGGATGTTTTTATCCAAGCAGAACTTTTTTATTCTATCGTTGGAGACCCGCACCGGCTTGAACGCATAGACCAGAGCGAGGGTAACACCTCCGGGGAAGAACGCCGGCAGACCGTGGGTATGGCTGGAAAGGTTTTATTCGTTGTTTATATGGAACGGGGAGAAACCACCCGCTTAATATCGGCGCGCCTTGCAAACAAGGCAGAGAGGAGAAGTTACAATGGCTATTATCACATCGACGGTAAAGGCTGGTCAGAAGCCGACTAAAGAGCAGCTAAAAGAAATACGCCGGGCAGCAAAAAAGCCCATCCGTTATACGGAGGACTGCCCGGAATCCACCCCGGAGGCCCTGGCGGAATTCGCGGCAATGGCGCGGGAACTGCGAAAAAGAAAAGAGCCCTTACGCCCTGTCATTGCCCTGCGCCTAAAGCCCGATGTGCTGAATTACGCGGCGGATAACCCGGAGATACTTTCAAAAGCCCGTAGTTGAGACCTTTATTAGGATAAATAATTAACACACTTCACGCCTCCCCTCGTTAGGGGAAACTCGTAAATTTGCAAATCTATTAAAATATATTTTCAACCAGCTTTAGCCGCTATTTCACCTAGCGGTATTTCAGTGAATGGGCGGAAGCCGTTTTCTTCCGGCGGGTGTGGCAGGAAGGGCTCTTAACCTCTGATGATCTGAGGGGATTGGGCTGGGAATGGTACAGTGTCGCTGAAAGCATGTGGTGATGGAGTACCATTCGTGGAGGAACTATCAGGCGCCGGAAGAGGAGAGTCCGTGCCGTTATTATCTGGCGAAATATTATCCCGGTCCATCCGGCCCTTATTCCCGGTGCGCCCCGATAATCTCTAAACGGATAATTTTTGCTATTCAATCTGCCGCCGGTATGGTATACTCTCTCCAAGCAATTTTAAAGAGGAGACTAACCATGAAAACAGCGGTTATCTACTATTCCCTGGACGGGAATTGCGCCATGATTGCGGAACAGGCCGCGCTTCAGCTTAAAGCCGACGTATTCCGCGTACTCCTTGCCGATACCAAAGATCGGCGGGGAATTGCCAAGATGTTTTGGGGCGGACGTATGGCGGTGATGCATAAGAAGCCTGAAATCCAGGCTCTCGCGGTAAATCCCGGCGCCTACGATCTTATCGTCATCGGAACGCCTGTCTGGGCGGCCTCGCCTGCGCCGCCCCTGGCGTCTTTTCTGGAAAAAACGCCTATACGCGGTAAGAAGATCGCCCTTTTCTGTTGCCACGCCGGCGGTAAGGGGAGGGTTTTCGATAAGATCAAGGCAATGCTGCCGGGCAATACCTTTACCGGCGAAATTGATTTTATAAACCCGTCAAAGGCCGACCGGGAAGAAACCCTCGCAAAGCTCAAGGCCTGGATTAAGACCCTGAGCCCGTGAACCCCGGTTAATGACGATAAGCACGGAAGGGCCCGCGGCGCATCACACCGGGGCGGTGATAGTGCCTCCGCCCACCACAATATCGCCGTCGTAGAGGACCGCGGCCTGGCCGGGGGTAATTGCCCGCTGGGCTTCGTCAAAGTCCACGCGAAGCGTGTCGGGGCCGGTCTGTTCGGCGACGGCCCACTGTTCATGCTGGAGGTAACGCGTCTTTACCTTAACGCGCAGGGGCTTTTCCAGTGAGGCGCAGGCTATAAGGTTAAGATCGACGACAAAGAGGGTCTTAGAGTAAAGGCTCTCTTCGGGGCCCACGGTAAGGGTATTGCCGGTAACGGACTTGGCCTTTACGTACAGGGGACGGCTGCAGACGGCGCCCACCCCCCGGCGCTGTCCTATGGTGTAGCGGATAAGGCCGCGGTGCCTGCCGCGTATGTTCCCGTCAAGGTCAAGGATGTCCCCTTCCGCAGCGTTTCTGCCCGTATACCGCTCGATAAAGGCGGCGTAGTCTCTGTCAGGGACAAAGCATATATCCTGGCTTTCCTGCTTGCGGGCATTGCCCAGTTCCAGGCCGGCGGCAATTTCCCGTACTCTGCTTTTGGTAAAAGGGCCGAGGGGGAAGCAGGTACGGGCAAGCTGTTCCTGCGTTAAGCAGTAGAGTACATAGCTCTGATCTTTTTTTTGATCGGCGGATTTTTTCAATAAATAGCGCCCGCTTGCTTCGTCCTTTTCAATCTGCGCGTAATGGCCGGTAACAAGGTAATCAAAATCAATCTGCCGGGTACGGAGGAGCAGCGCGTTAAACTTGACGGAGCGGTTGCAGTCTATGCAGGGGTTAGGCGTGGCCCCCTCCTGGTACGTTTTTACAAAGCGGTCTATCACCTCGGTCTTAAAAAGTCCGGTAAAGTTGAACACGTAGTGGGGCATACCCAAGCGTTCCGCCGCGGCGCGGGCATCGTTCACGTCTTCCAGGCTGCAACACCGGCTTCCGCCTGAGAACAGTTTGAGGGTAACGCCTATACATTCATAACCCTGCCGCAGCATAAGCGCGGCGGCAACGGAACTGTCCACGCCGCCCGACATGGCGATCACGGCCTTTTCACGGTTCAGTGGAGGAGCCCTCTCCGGCCTGATACTGGGCCATAAAAGCCTGAATATCGGCTTCGCAGGAACGCATGGCCAGGATGGTTTTTTCGATAAGCGTATCAAGTTCCCAGCCCAGCATGGCCGCCCCCCGCTCGATAACATCGCGGGAACAGCCGGCGGCAAAATTGGCGGTCTTATATTTCTTCTTTACCGACTTTACTTCCATATCCATAACGCTTTTTGAAGGCCGTATAATGGCGGCGGCCCAGATAAGGCCGGTTAACTCGTCCGCGGCATAGAGTACCTTCTCCATAGGATGTTCCGGTTTTACCTCCACCGTAAGACCGTAACCATGACTTACCACCGCATGGATAAGGGCCTCCCCCGCCCCGCCCTTTTGCAGGAGTTCGGGGGCTTTACGGCAATGTTCCTGGGGGTAGCGCTCAAAATCAATATCGTGGAGCAGACCTACATTCCCCCAGAATTCCTCCCCGTATCCCAATTCCCTTGCGTACCACTTCATCACACCCTCAACCGTAAGGGCATGTTGGAGATGAAAAGGATCCTTGTTGTACTGCTGCAAGAGTTCCCACGCCTGAGCGCGGGAAAAATCATGTTCCGCATTCTCCATATTCTCCATAAAGTTATTGTAGCGTAAAACCGGTAGCGCCTGCAAGACGCGGACAGAGCCGCGGTTGTAAAATGACTCATTGACCAGTATTTCCTAAAGTGTTATTCTATCAATTAGTTCCAGAACATTTCGGTTTTGAAACCAGTTAAGGCGGTAATTTTGTAAATGCTGCCCATTATAATCATTATTGAGAGGTAAAGCATTCCTATGGCTTCCAAGGGGAAAAAACCGGTTCAACCGGATGATGAATCGTTGAAATTTGATTTTATCCGTCGTTTTAAGGCGAATCCTTTTCTTTTTATCGGAACCCTGTTTATTCTGGTTATCGTCATCGTTGCTTTTGTATTCGTTCCGGCCTTTGTTCCCGAAGCTCAAACCGGCGGCAGGGAACTGGTATTCGGTATGTACAATAAAACGCCTATCAGATATGTTCCGGGCAATGTTTTTTCCCAGGCTTACTCGGCGGCTTCCAATACCCGCAGACCCCAGGGGGACAGCGGCGATTACTTTATCGATCTTCAGAATATGCGGCAAGCCTTTGAGGAGACGGTGGTTCATATCGCCGTACTTGATGAGATGAAACGCGCGGGGTATACCGTCCCCGCGGAAACCGTGGACGAGGCCGTAGCGGAACTTTTTTTGGATGCAAACGGCCGTTTCTCCGCTTCGCGTTACAATTCCCTGGACAATACCGAGAAGAAGGCTCTCTGGCGGAGCCGGGAGGAGGGTATCATTAAAGAGCGCTATATGTCAGATATGATCAACCTCAGGGTTTCTTCAAAGGAAACTTCTTTCATTTCATCCATGGCAAAACCGCAGCGGACCGTTGATATGGCGGCTTATTCCTTCTCTTCCTATCCTGAATCGGAGATTCAGGCTTTTGCCCGGAATAATCCCGATATTTTCCGTATTACGCATCTTTTCAGGATAACCGTCGAATCAAGCGAGGCGGAAGCCAGGGAGGTGCTTACGGCCGTTCAGGAGGGGGCGGTGTTTGAGGATCAGGCAAGGCTCCATTCCAAGGATGCCTACAAAGATAGCGGCGGGGATATGGGTGTAAAAATGTTCTTTGAGCTTGAAAGCGAGGTTCCCGATGCGGAGGCGCGGGATGCGCTTGTCAGGCTGGAAAAGGGCGCTTTAAGCGATATATTCAAGGTTACATCGGGATGGGCCTTCTTCCGCGCCGAAGAAAACCCGTCCCCGGTCGATACTTCGGTTGCCGCCAATATGGATAAGATACGCTACTATATGCAGGACCGGGAACGCGGTCTTATAGAAGACTATCTTATTGCCCGGGCGGATGAGCTTGTCGCCTTATGCGCGGATATAGGTTTTGACGAGGCCCTGCTGCAGAAAGGCATCGAAAAGCGCAGCATAGGCCCCCTGCCCCTCAATTACGGTAATGTGGATCTCTTTCCGTCCCTCTCTTATTTTGCAACGGATCTAACCGATGCCGAGACCAACGAAAATTTCTGGCAGGCGGCCTTTTTTACGCCGATGTTGACCGCTTCACAGCCGCTGGTTATCGGAAACAGTATCTTTGTCCTCTACCCCCGCGAGGAAACATACGAAGTTGAGACGGGGATGATTGAAAGCTACTATCCTACCGCCTATCTAGGCTACCTTATGGATAGAAGCATTCGTTCACATTTTATCAATAGCAATAAGCTGGAAGATAAGTTTTACGATACCTATTTCGGCAATTAACCGGCTTGATGAAGGACTCTTTCAACGGTTTTGAAAGGGCAGCCTGGATTTAAATAGTTAAATAGGGGTGTTGAACGTTCAACTTATGAGTTTGTGGAATTTCGCCATTTTTCCCTGTTTTTATACAAACTTTCAAAAGACCGCACCCCTGTCTTTTATGATGTATACTACAATACGGAAAAGCCCCGGCGGACCAGAGGCCGAAAGTTCCTATGGTTCCTGATCCGCCCTGCCGGATACCGTGCCGCAGGGGTTTTTCCGTTTCCTATATGGGCAGGTTCCTGCTCTCCCGCGTTGATCCGGTTGCCCAGGGGGAAAAGCTGGCCCAGGCTCTTACGGTACGCGGTAGAACCCTCTACTATTGCCCCTCCCCCCTCTTCGGTTACGGTCTTAACCTTATCCTCGATAAACTCCCCGCGGATTCAGCCGTTCTGTGTATAGAAACGGATGAACAGCTCTATGGTTTTTCCCTCGGAAATATCGGCGGGGATATCCTTAACCATCCCCGCCTGCGTTTTGTACGGATGAACGATCCTGCAACTCTCTGCGCCTATGTTGAAGACACCTGGGGCAAAAGGGCCTTCCGCCGCCTGGAGACCGTAAAACTTTCCGGCGGCTGGCGTTTATTCCCGCAGATCTACGACGCTTTTGCCGGGGCCCTGGAGCGAAACATCGTAACCGAATGGGGCAACGCCATGACGATCATCAGGCTGGGCCGCCGTTACAGCAGGAATACCATCAGGAACCTCGGCCTCCTCTCGGGCGCCCGTTCTGTCAGGGCGCTCTTTTTTGACAAACCGGTACTGGTACTGGGCGCGGGCCCGTCCCTGGACCCCGCTCTGGACGCTCTTGCGGCGTGTTTCGGCGGCGCGCCGAACAAGCCGCGGGCGGATGGGCTTTCCCTGCCCAGCCTCCGGCCTTTTGCGATCATCTGTGTGGATACCTGTCTTCCCAGCCTCTACGAGCGGAACGTCAGGCCGGATCTGGTGGTGGTACTGGAATCTCAGCTCTGGAACCTCCGCGACTTTATCGGCCTTGGCCGCTGGAATATTCCCCTAGCTATGGATATTTCAAGCCTGAACGCCCACAGGAATATCCTTGGCGGGGAAACCTACCTTTTTACAAGTCTCTGGTCAAGGCCCAGTCTGTTTGAACGGCTCAATGCGGCGCTCCTGCTCCCCGCGCCTATTCCGCCCCTGGGTTCCGTGGGCCTGTGCGCGGCGGCCCTGGCCCTGGAGCTTTCCGCTGCTCAGGTTGTTACCTGCGGCCTTGATTTTTCTTTCAGCCCGGACAGCTTCCATGCCCGTTCAAGTCCGGGGCATCTGGAAAAGCTGCGGCGGCAAAACCGCTTCCGCAGCCTGCTTAACGGTGAAGCCGTTTTCCGCAAGGGGACGTTCAAAACCCGCGCCAAAAACGGGGAACAGGTCTACAGTAATCCGGGGCTTAAATCCTACCGCGATCTTTTTGAACAGGAATTTGCCCGTAACGGTTCCCCGGCGCGGGAGGGAAGCGGCACGGAACAAGGCAAAGATTCACGGGCCGGAAGGCTTTTCGATATTACAGGAACCGGCCTGCCCCTGGGAATACCCGTTCTGTCCCCGGAAGAAGCCTTTGCCGTTCTTACATCAGACGCCCCCGCCCGTCCGGCCCGGCCTGTTCCCGCCTTGCCCGATAAAGCCCTGGTACGCGGCTTTATCAAAAGCGAACGGGAAAAGCTGGCCATGCTTAAAGAGACGCTCGCGGGTGCCAGGCCCTCCGCAAACCTTGAGGAACTTCTGGATTATTGCAGCTACCTCTGGCTGTACTTTCCCGAATGTGCCGGCACGAACGGCACACGGCCTTCGGCGCAGAACATATCCTTTCTTAAACGGGTACGTACCGAAATTGATCCCTTTCTGCGGGATTTCGATACAGGCCTACTGGAACTGGAAGAATAGGGGTTTATTCGCCGGGGCCTCATATCTGCGCGCACCCGCATACGAGCTTCAAGGCGGGGAGGCTCATTGCAAACATAAAAACTTTGTTTGCTATCCGGGAAAAACAGGATATACTTCGATATATTTCAATGTAAGGAAAATATGTTTATCGGAGGAGTAAAAGAATGTACGACACCTTTATTTTGGGGCAGATATCCCTGGATATTAATGTAAACCATGACGGAACGGCGATACATGAATCAGGCGGCGCGGTGATCTATTCGGGCTTTGCAGCCGGCAGTCTTGGGCATAAGACGGCGGTACTGCCCAAGGGTAACCCCGCGGACGTAGATCCCGCGGCGGCCTTTGCCCAGGCGCAAAATGTCGATGTTTTTCCGGTGGCTTCTGCCCATTCCACATCCATCAAAAATGTTTATCATACCCCGGACAAGGAACGGAGGACATCCACAGCCATAAGCAGGATAGAGCCTTACCGGCCTTCGGACATACCGCCTGATGTCAAGACAAGAATATACCACATTGCCGGTCTTATGCGGGGGGATTTAGGGGAGGATATTATCGCCTGGTGCAGCGGCAAGGCCCTGGTTGCCCTGGACGTACAGGGGGTGCTTCGCTGCGTGGAGGACGGGGCTATGGTTTTCCATGATTGGACGGATAAGAAAACCTGGCTGCCCAAAATTGATTTTCTCAAGACCGATGCCCTTGAGGCGGAGATCATGACCGGAACCGCAGATCGGGCGGAAGCCACAAGGCTGCTCCATTCCTGGGGCGCAAAGGAGATCATGATCACCCATAATACGGAAGCGCTAATCTATGACGGGCAAAAAATATATACACGGGCTCTTAAACCCCGGAATCTTTCGGGTCGTAGCGGCAGGGGAGATACCTGCTTTAGTACCTATATTACCGAGCGGCTGAGCCGCCCCCCTGAAGAGGCCCTGCTCTTAGCCGCCGCAACGGTTTCCCTCAAAATGGAAAAACCCGGCCCTTTTAATTTGAGCCGGGGGGCGGTGGAAGCATACATCAGGGAATTTTACTGAAAAGCCGGAGCGTGATGCTCGGGCAGTAAGGAAGAACCCAGGAGCACGCGCGAGCCCAAGATTCGATGGGGTGTACCCGACCTTCCAATCAAGCGATGTAAATGGGGCTGGAGAAAAAGAGTAGTTTGTCCTCCGCCCCCATATAATCCCCGTAGCCTTCTACCCGCAGCCAGCCGGGTTTAAGCTTAAGATCCGCGGTAAGGACCGGTGATTCGGGGTGATAGGGCAGGATCGCCAGTACGGTCCCCCTATGGACCAGACGGATGGTTTTGGCGGCGATCCCGAATGGGGACCAAACCTTCCGCCGCCGGCTTTCGTCCACCCTTAGTTCCAGCCGGTAGTTTCCGGTTACGATGGTTTCACCCGGACCGTAGCTCTGTCCGTTTTCCCCGGTAAGGCTTAATTCGGCAAAGGGGCCAAGGGTAACAAAACTGCGACCCCTTTCCAGCGCTTCCCTGACATTGGCGGTGTCAATCCTGCCTTCCCGAAGCCCCAGCCAGGTTGCGGGCGGCAGGGGAGGTTTACCCTTTTCCAGCCCATGCCAGTCCCAGCCGGCGGTGGCGGCCAGATGATGCCCCTCATTCAGGAGGCTGTTCCACCAGTTAAAGGCCAGATGGTTTTTCAATTTGCTGTGGGGAAAGGGATCGGACCATACCTCGATATAATCAATTGCTTCCCAGTTTTGGACCTTGAAGTCCCAGTAACAGCCGGTACAGAGAGGGCTGCCGAATTCAAAGGGGTGGGCAATACCGATCACTCCCCCGACATTCTTGATGGCCTGGGTGTACTCGTCAATAGTCTCCGGACGGGCAAAGCGCCAGTCTACATATTCATCCGCACCCAGTACCACCATGTGGCCGTAGTAAGTGGTCCATTCGATACCGGGGATGACCGGAACGCCCCCCACCGGAATTGCTGGAAGTCCGTCCAGGGCGGACATGGTGTTGTGATCCGTTACGGCTACGGCGTCGTAAAGAAAGTCCGCGGCGCGGGCGCATAGCTCGGTCAGGGTAAAATCCCCATCGCTGTGCAGCGTATGGGTGTGCATCTCGAAACATTTATAGGCGATCATTCGTGCCCGCTCCCGTTCCGGGCAAATACCTGCACGTGGTAGCGCAGTTCCCTGCCGACCACCGCGTGGACATTGATCACCGCCCGCCAATTTCCCGCCCGGGCAGGCTGCCTTAAAAAACCGGGGGAAGAAAAATTCGCGGAAATGATATGCCGCTGTTCAGGGGTATGCCGGTGGGCGCAGCCCAGATAGCGCCCGTTGTAATCAATCGACAGGGTAACAAGGCTCACGACCGAAGGGAGAAACTGGTCCAGGGGTTCAAGGTTCTTCCGGTACTCCTCCGGGACAAAACGCCGGGCGCCTTCCACGATCATACGTTTTGCCGCCTCTTCGTCATCGTAGCCCTTCGGTTCGTAGGCGCACACAAATTCCAGGGATCCAAAGTCCCTTTCCACTGAAAAGGGAACAGAGACATTGGTTTTCTCATCACCGGCGTGAAGGAGAATAAGCCTATCCAGAAGTATCTCCATTTATTTTTCCCATGCCTTTTCTTTCAGGTTGGTATAGATATATACCCCCGCGGAAACAGAGCAGAGGACGAACATGATTACCGACAGGGCGGCTGCTTTTTCATAATCCATGTAGGAATTAAACTGCCGGTAAAGGGAGATTCCCAGCATGGTTGGATTGGTAGCCCCCAGCATCAGGAACGGCGTGGTAAAAGAACCGATATTGCCCATAAACACAAAGGTAGCGGCAATAAAAACATCCTTGATGGAGAGGGGCAGAATCATGGAGGTAAAAACCTTCCATTTGCCCGCGCCCACGTCCCGGGCGCCTTCAATGACCGAATCGGGGATACCGGAAAGGCCGGAGGTAATGATCAGCGCCGCAAAGGGAATGTTGAACCACACGTTCATAAGGATAATGCCCTTGGGATTAAACATGAGGCCGGGTTTAAAGTCATCGCCGAATACCAGGGAGATACGGTTTAAAAGCCCCGAATCCCGAATAATAACCATCATGCCGTATATCGCCACCAAGCCGGGGATAAACCGGGGGATAAGGTACAAAGCCCCGATGAGCTTGCTTGTCTTTGACTTGGTAAACCGGAGGTACATGGCGAGAAGATAGGCGATTACCATGGCGATAAGGACGGTACTTACCACCACACCCAGGGTAAACAGGATGCTTCCCCGTTCCAGGGGATTCGTGAAGAAATAGGTATAGTTCTCCAGGGTAAACTCGTGGGTTCTCCTGGTTTGGAAACTCCGCAGTATCGAATTGACGATAGGATAGGCAACCACCAGCATAACTACCAGAAATGAAGGCAGCACAAAAAAATAAGCGGCGGCCCGGTTAAAAAAACGCCCAACCTTCTGATTCACGTAATCCCCCTAACAGGCTGCTAGAACGGAGGAACCGGAAACACCCGGTTCCTCCGTCCGTTTTGTTACGGCAGCACCGCGATGGTCTCGTTCCAGACCCGCCACAATTCCTGCCCCAATTCACCGATGGTATTGATCCTAAAGGCGCTTACGTCCAGATCTTTTACCGCATCCGCTTCCTTCGCGTCAAGCATGGAAGCGGGTATCAAGGGAATAGCCGCCATATCAGCCAGCAGGATGTTCTGCGCCTTTGGCGTCAGGAGGAAATCGATGAAGGCGTAGGCCGCCTCGCTCTGGCTTCCGAAGCTGGGGATGCCCAAGATTTGAAGGGAACCGGTAAGCGCAGGCTCTATCTGGTAGATCTTGGTACTGGCGGGAAGGGTTCCGTTCTTTATGCCGGTAAGGGTCTGATCCGCCCATGCCGGGGCCATGTCAATTTCCTTGCTGGCCAGAAGATCCAGGGTCCCCTGATTTTTATTGGGATACACCACCTTGCCGGAAGATTTGTAGAGATAGGGGTGGATCTCTTTGAGGTAATCTAAACCCCGGTTCCACTGATCCTTCCATTTGGGGTCTGTCGAAGAGAGGGCCTCTTGGGGCAGGAAGTTGTATACGCCGGTGGTAACAAAGGCGCTGCCCGCCCCGCCGGAGTCGGGGGCGTTATAGGCAAAGCGGCCGGGATGGGCCTTTATCCAGGCGGTCAGTTCCGTGGTGGTCTTGGGCGGATTCGGCACGGTTTCCGAATTGTAGGCCATAACCACGGTGGTTCCCCGGTAGGGAATAAAGTATTCCTGTCCGACGGAGGGCTTGGCGGTTACGTTTTTAAGATTGGGGATCTTCGAGGCGTCCAGCTTGAGGAACATCTTGTCGCCGCCTTCGGCCAGATAAGCCGAACCATCGTTTTCGCCGAATTCAGCCAAGTCGTAGACGCTGTTCTGCTGTCCCGACTGATAAGCGGCCAAGAGCCTTGTCATAATGGTCTGGTTTCCTCCACCCGAGGGCATGTACTGGAGTTTCATAACCGCTTTCGTGTTGTACGCCGGGTCCTTGTTGAATTCGTTCACCAGTTTTTCAAAGATAAGACGGACATTGTCCGACCCTGATGTCCAGAGATTGACCTCCGGCACGGAGCCTCCGCTTTTCTGACCGGTCCCCGCGGCAAAAGCAACGGTACAAATCAGCAAGGCCGCCACTATCAATAAACCTTTTTTCATCTTCTTCTCCTTGTAAAAATTTGCTTTATTATACGCCAATGGCGTAGGAATACCACTATCATTAACCTTCGGCAGGGAATTCCAGGGTTTTCCCGAATTCCAGGTGGACATTACCACCCACTTCAAGGTCCGAAAGCTCCGTCCGGGGGATAAAGGATTTAAGCACATCATCCCCCCGTTGAATATTCACATCCACATAGTGCCCCAATATCATAATGGTTCTAATGGTTCCGTTAACGGCCCCTTCTTTGAACCCCCTGCGTATCTTTACCTCCTCGGGCCTGACCGCGATTATTTTGTTATCCATGTTCATGAAATTCATTTCCCCGATAAACGAGGCCACGTATTTGGAAGCGGGGTTGTCGTATATCTCGGTGGGGGTTCCCACCTGTTCAAATTTGCCCTTGTTCATCACCACTATCCGGTGGGATATGGCCATCGCCTCCTCCTGGTCGTGGGTTACAAAGACTACGGTTATGCCCAGTTCGCTTTGTATTTTTTTCAGTTCTTCCCGCATCTGCATACGGATCTTGGCGTCCAAGGCAGAGAAGGGTTCGTCCAGGAGCAACACCTCCGGCTGGAGCAAGAGGGAGCGGGCTATGGCGATGCGCTGCTGCTGCCCCCCGGAAAGCTGGCCGGGGTACTTCTTCTGGGAACCGCTCATCTTTACCAGTTCCAGCATGGCCTCAACACGGCGGGCGATTTCGTCTTTGGGAATTTTCCGCAGTTTAAGACCGAAGGCCAGGTTTTCGTAAATCGACATGTGAGGCCAGAGGTTATAGCTCTGGAATACCATAGCGGTAGGCCGTCTCTCAGGGGGAAGGCTGGAGATACTCTTGCCGTCAATGGCAATGTCCCCCTTCTCAATACTCAGAAAACCGCCGATAGTGCGGAGGATGGTGGTTTTGCCACAGCCGGAAGGCCCCAGCATGGTAACCAGTTCCCCGGTGTACACATCCAGATTTATGTTCCGCACACCGTCCCCGTTATCGTAGATTTTATCCATATCGGATATTTGCAATTTAATTTTTCTTTCCGAAATTGCCATAATACCACCCTTATTTTAATTTGAAGCCGCCGGCAATCGCGCTGGGCCCGATGTACTTTCTCATCAGAACAAGGAAAAAAATTGTAGGAATCATCAGGGTAATCGCGAAAACCGCCCCGGCCATAACCGGGTATTCGCCAATTATGGCGTACATCTCTACCGGCATGGTCCGGTACTGGGGAATTCCGACCAGGTAGGTTCCCTGCATTTCTTCCATGGAACCCAGGAAGGTATAAATCGAAGCTACCGCTATCCCCGGCATTGCCATGGGAAAGGTAACGGTCATGAAGGTTCGGAAGGGACCGGCGCCCACATCCCGGGCGGCCTCTTCCTGCTGCCGGTGGATGTTCCCGAAAGCCCCGGCGGGAAGCCAGACCATGAACATCATGGTGTTGATCATGTGGATGATCACCACCCCGATGAAGGTTCCCATAAGGTTGTACCGGAAGTAGAGTATCCCGATGGAGGTATAAAGCCCTATCTTGGGGAAGGCGTTGGTCAGGAGAAAGGAAAGCATAAAAAAACGCCGGCCCGGGAATTTGAACCGGGCTATGGCGTAGCCCGCGGGAATACAGAGTACCATGGACACGGCGGTGGTAACGATGGCAAAGATAAATGACAAAGTTATGGAAGAAACGAGGTTCTTTTGAGAGAAAACAAATTTCCACCATCTGAAACCAAACACCTGGGGAATGATTCCCGGCACCTCATAGACATTTCCAAAGGCCAAAATAATCAGGTTCAGAATTGGGCCGTAAAAGAAAAGCAGGAAAGCTGCCAGGATGATGAATTCCCCAAACTTTTTCTTGCCAACCGCAAAATAAAAACGCCTGGGATTCAGATATTGAAGCATACAGGCTCCTGTATCGTGTTTTCCACAAAACCGGTTTTTTTGTGGATCGATTTCATATCCCCGGTCCGGATGATACAAAAATACGATTTTCGGTGTATAATTTATACCGTTTATTGTGATAGTCCTGTAAAAATTTTGTTAAATTCTTGTTAGATTTGACATCGCTCCTCCGATTCCGGAAGCCGCTGACAGGGGCTGCGGGGGGCGTTGTGTTTTTTGCTCTCTGTTCACGATTCATGATAAACATAGTATGGAGCACAAAAAACCTGAACGCTCTCGTATTATTGTTGAATTCTTTTGGAATATTGCTCTATTTGGGTTATATTTTCGATGAGCCATAAGTATTCCTTGACTTATAAACCAAAGGGTTTTATAATTTGGTTCACTGTGAAGGGTACATATATACATTCCCGGCGCGGAACGCCGATGTAATGGGGAGTTACGTATGCGGCTTTTATATTTGGGAACCGGTGCGGCTGACGCGATACCCGCTTTTTTCTGCAGCTGTCCGGTCTGTTCAAACGCGGTAAAACGAAAGGGTAAAGATATACGTTCCCGCAGCCAGTCTCTGGTGGACGGAAAATTGCTGCTGGATTTTCCTCCCGATACCTTTGCCCACTATGTTCAGAACGATGACTTTGATCTGCCTTCGATCCGTCATCTCCTTATAACCCATTCCCATTGGGATCACTTTTTCCCCGCGGAACTGGAATTCCGTTTTAAGTCCTTCGTGTCTGAAGACTTACCGCCCCTGCACCTATACGGGAACGAGGCGGTAGAAAAATTGTTTTTTGCGGCCATTCCCTCATCCTATCATATAGAAGAATGTTTTGTTTTTCATCGGCTTAGCCCCTTTAGGACCGTTGATATAGAAGGATACGCGGTAACCCCCCTTTTGGCAAAACATGCCCCGGAGGAAGAATGTCTTCTCTATTTAATCACCCAGGGGGGCAAGACTCTGCTCTACGCCCACGACACGGGGATATTTCCCGAAGAGACCTGGAAGTATCTGGAACAGGCGAAGCCCCGTTTGAATATCCTCAGCCTGGACTGTACCCAGGGAAAAAACCGGGACGGCAAAAATCACATGGGGCTTGAGGATAACGCCGAACTCTGCCGGAGGCTTGGGGCAGCGGGCGCCCTGTCCCCGGAAACGGTGATTGTACTTAATCACATCGCCCATAGCGGAGGACTGAACCATGAAGAACTTTGTAAAGAGGCGGAAAAACATCATTTTATCGCGGCCTATGACGGCTTTGCCGTCTCGGTTTAGCCCTATGATTTAGCCGCGTTCAACCCGGTTGTTACCCCGTATGAAAAGATCTGGTATACCTAAATCCATGCCGCCTGAAGGGGATGAAATCAGTATGGTGGGTCCGGCAAACAAAAATCCCTGGTATCAGAATCAAAAATTTGATCCCTTGTTTCCTTTTCATTATATGGACAGCGATATGCAGGCCTTCGACTACCACTGGCACGCAAACCTGGAACTGGTTTATCTGATCCGGGGAAAGATATTTGCCTCCGTGGAGGGTATCTCCTACGAGGTCTTACCCAGGGACATTATGGTTATCAGCTCCGGGGCCATCCATGGTTACTTTAACGCAGAGCCCGATACGCTGACGGGTCTTTTCCGTTTCGGGCCGGAGCTTTTCGACCAGAATCTTATGGATCTTCGGGATGAAGTTTCTCAAAAATGGATTTTTGATCGGCAGGTATTCTTTACCCCTGAAAAGGACGGGGAAATACACTGCCGGCTGGAGGAACTGCTTTTGTCCATACGCCGGGAGTATTATGTTAAGGAGGAGGGCTACCGGCTTGCCATCAAGACCGCCCTTAATGAACTGGGGCTTATCTTCCTCAGGAAAATACCTCCCAGGGAAGCCCTGCCCGGCGAAGGGGCAAAACGAAACCGCTATCATAAGATTCTGGAGCGGACTTTCCGGTTTATCTATAATAACTTTACCGATCCTTCGGTTACCCTGGATAAGGCGGCGGAAGCTGCGGCATTGAGCAGATTTTATTTCTCCCGGTTTTTCAAGGAACAGACCGGCCAGACTTTTCATGCCTATCTTTCAAAACTCAGGATAAGCCAGGCTCAGGCCTACCTGAACGAATCGGATCTTTCCATAATCGACATCGCCTACCTCTGCGGGTTCGGAAGCCTTGAGCCCTTTAACCGCCTCTTTAAGATATATACCGGCGTTACCCCCTCTTCCTACCGGGAGGGAAAGGCCGCAGGGAAGATGAAGGCGTAGAAGTCCCCGAATAAGAGCAATATTCCAAAGAAACTCAACAATAATACGAGAGCCCTCAGGTGTTTTGTGTTGTATACTCCGTCTATCATGAATTTTGAAAGGTGAGACAAATGAAACAAAAAGCCCTGATTATGTGCGGCGGTTGGGACGGCCATGAACCAAAACTGGTAACCCATAGGTTTAAAAGCTTCCTGGAATCCTCCGACTTTGAGGTTGCCGTAGCCGAATCCCTGACTGTGCTGGAAGAAAAGGACAGGCTTAAGGATTTGGATCTTTTTATCCCGGTTTGGACCAAGGGAGAGGCTCTTACCAAATCGGCTCTGGATTCCATCTCCGAAGTGATAGGCTCCGGGGTGGGCATGGCCGGATGCCATGGGGGTATGTGTGACGCCTTCAGGACGAACGTGGAGTGGCAATTTATCTCCGGAGGCAACTGGGTGTCCCACCCCGGCGGGGACGGCACCCCTTTCAGGGTCAATGTCAGGAACAGTTCAAGCCCCCTTACCGAAGGGATCGGTGATTTTAACGTATCCTCGGAACAGTACTACCTCCATGTCGATCCCGCGGTGGAGGTTCTGGCTACCACGCGGTTTCCGGTTTTCAAGTGGTACCACGCCTCCAACGGCGAGGTTGACGTGCCGGTAATCTGGACCAAGCGCTGGGGCCACGGCCGGGTTTTTTACAACGCCCTGGGCCACCACAATGATGTGTTTGATATTCCCGAAGCCTGGGAATTGATGAAGCGCGGCCTCCTCTGGGCTGCGGAGGGAAAACGAATCGCTGTAGCACGGGGACTCAGCGCAGATGAATTTAAAAGTGATAAAAAAATGTTCTAGATGCAGTTTCAAAACTGACATGGTTTTGAAACCGGCTCGATCATTTAAACGATTTTTAACATTCGAGTAATGCATCCTTAACGGCTGGTTATTATATTGACTACAGCTTGATTTTTAAGGAGTTAGGAATACGGTGGCTAGGAGCCTGTGAAAGTGAAACTTGTTTTGCCGGATGGGGCGCTGGGAAGTAACCGGTTCGATTACCGGTATACATATTTTTAGGGGATTAGATCCCGGAGGAAGTATTATGGAAAAGAAAGTTATGTTGATTGCGGCAGTGCTTCTGCTCTCGGTGAATATGCTCTTTGCGGGTGGGCAGCAAGGCGGCGCACAACAGAGCGGGACTCAGGGCGGAGCCGCCGCGGCGCTGGAAAAAGAGTCTCCCAGGCTGGCCCAGCAGGTAAGGGACGGGAAGCTCCCTCCCCTGGAGCAGCGGATTCCCAAGGCTTCCGATGTCATGGTGGAGCCTATGGAAAGTACCGGCGCTTACGGCGATCATTTGACCATGGTGTTCCGGGGCAAGGGCGAACAATGGGTTACCGGAAAGATAACCGAAGAACCGCTGGTTCGCTTTACCGCGGACGGCCAGGCCGCCATCGAACCCAATGTGGCAAAATCGTGGACGGTGAATTCCAATTCCACCGAATACACCATAAAGATCCGGGAGGGGATTAAATGGTCCGACGGCGTCCCCTTTACTTCCGATGACTGCATCTTCTTCTATGAGCACATGGTTCTGCCCAAGAGTTTCGGCAATTCGGTGGCAGGATGTTTTTACAGTACCGATCCGAAAACCTTGGAACGGACCCTCTGTACCATGACGAAGGTGGATGATTATACCTTTAAAGTTAATTTTAAAGATCCTGCCCCCCTCTTTCTTGAGAAGGTGGCTATCGATACCAAGTGGATGTTTGCCCCTGCCCATTGGATGAAGGATTATCTTCCCGAATACATTGGGGAAGCCGCGGCCGATGCCAAGGCTAAAGAATTGGGATACGCCAACGGGCCGGCCATGAACCGGGAAGTAGGTTACTATTACTGGAATATCCCCGGCCGCCCAACCCTGCGCCCCTGGATAGCGGTAACTCCGGTAGACAGCGATCTGCATATACAGACCCGGAACCCCTATTACTGGAAGGTGGACGCCGAAGGACGCCAGCTTCCCTATATCGACGAACTGCGTTTTGAGCGCATCGCCGACGACAACCAGAAGCTTCTTAAGGCCATGTCAGGCGAGACCGATGTGGCTATTCAACTGCCCTACGCCAGTATTACCGCGCTCCAGCAAAATTCAAGCCGGAGCGGGTACAGGCTTGTAACCTGGGACTCGGCAATTTGGTCAGCCCCCTCAGGCTCCCTTCAGTTTAACCTGACCGCCAAGGATCCCAAACTCCGGGCCCTTTTTGAAAATAAGGAATTCCGCCATGCCATGTCCATAGCGGCGGACCGGAAGGAAATGGTCAACCTGGTAACCGACGGTTTTGCCAAACCCGCCCAGGCTTCTCCTCCCGAAGGAACCATGGGGTATTCCAGGGCCTGGGCCGAGAAGTGGACCGAATATAATCCCCAGGAAGCGAAACGTCTTCTGGAACAGAGCTGCGGTTTGAAAATGGGCCGGGACGGGTATTATACCTATGCCGACGGCTCCCCCCTCTCCCTTGAGATTATGAGCTACGATGACCGGGCGGAAACCGCCAGATCCGCGGAACTTTTGACGGAAAAGTACTTTAAAAACATCGGCATTAAGGCAAGTTTTACCGTCAGGACTATGGCCTATATCGATCAGCTCAATCAGACCAATGATTTGACGGCAGTACTGGCGCCGGTAAGGCCCCAGGAAACCATTAACCTTGTCCTCAGGCCCGGTCAGTTGGTTCCTGTCGATAGAACGGCGAATTATTCCGGCGAATACGGCCGCTGGTACGAAAGCAACGGCACGGCCGGGCAGGAACCCAAAGGGGATGTGCTCAAGATCCAGAATCTCTACCGGGAAGCCATGGCCACCGCGGAGAAGGCCGGCATTAGCCGTATTGCCCTGGAAATGCTCAAGATCCTTGAGGACAATGTTTGGCAGGTTGGATACTTTACGGATCCTCCGGTTCTTATGGCGGTGAACAGCGATCTCAAGAATTTCCCCGACAAGCGGATCTGGTGCGACGAATTCCGTCATGCAGGGTTTGCCCATTTTGCCAATTTCTATTTCTCCAAGGATAAGAAGTAAGAAAGGACCCGCGCAGAAATAACATACCTCGCTGCTCTGCGGCGGGGTTGTTGATTCCGGCAGTGGTTTCGGATAAGGGACTCCTATGCAGATGTTAAAATATGTAGGGCGAAGGGTACTCCTGATGATACCCACGGTATTTATCATGTCCTTTATCGTGTTTTTTATTATTCAACTGCCTCCGGGGGATTTTGTTTCCGGTTATGTAGCCCGGATGAGCGCCCAGGGGGAAATTTTTACTCCCGAAATGATAGCCGAGATGCGGGCAAACTACGGTTTGGACAGGCCCTGGTATATACAGTATTTTTACTGGATAGGGGGCATCATCCTGCGGGGCGACTTCGGGTACTCCTTTTCCTATTATCGTCCGGTCTGGAGCGTCATCATGGACCGGCTGGGGCTTACCGTGGCCGTCTCCCTTATCACCATGCTTTTTACCTATCTCGTGTCCATTCCCATCGGCATTTACAGCGCAAACCATCAGTATTCTCCGGGGGATTATCTTGCCACTGCTATCGGCTTTGTCGGCATGGCGGCGCCGGGTTTCCTCCTGGCCATTGTGTTGATGTATATGCTGTATAAGTGGACCGGGGTTGCTTATATCGGACTTTTCAGCCAGGAGATGATGCAGAACGGGATACACTGGTATAATTTTCCTGAATTTTTAAAGCGCCTGATCCTGCCCCTCATTGTGATCGGCGCATCGGGAACCTGCGGAGTTATCCGAACAATCCGGGCACAGATGCTGGACGAGCAGTCCAAACCCTATACCCTTACCGCCCGGGCAAAGGGAGTGTCGGAGCGGAAAATAACCTATAAATATTGCCTCCGGGCGGCCTTGAATCCGGTGGTCAGCGGCCTCTCGACTTCCCTTTCCGGTATTTTTACTGGTTCCACGATTACGGCAATCGTGATGAATCTTGCCATCCAGGGGCCGGTACTCTATACCGCCCTCCTCAATCAGGATATGTATCTGGCAGGAACCATCCTGCTGGTTCAGGCTTTTCTTATCGTCCTGGGCACCCTGATCTCCGACATCATCCTGGGTATTTTGGACCCGAAGATCCGTTCCGAACAGGTTGAGGAGGGCTGATATGACGGTATCCGGCCTTTGGCACAGGCTTTCCGGTTTCCGCTCACGGAGGCGGCAGAAACAGGAGGAGTCCTATTACCTCGCTTCCCAATGGACCCTGATGGGGCGGAAGCTCATGAGGCACGGACTTGCCAGGGTAAGCCTCGTGGTTTTGGTTTTTCTCTACTTTACGGCGGCCCTGGGTAATTTTTTAGCTCCATCGGATCTGACGGCCTATAACTCCGAAACCAAAGACGCGCCCCCGACGAAGATCCATCTTTTCCACGAGGGAAAATTTACCGGCCCCTTTGTGTACGGTTTGACTTCAACGCGGAACACCGAAACCTTCCTCCGGGAATACACGGAAGTAAGGGACGAGATATACCGGTTACGGTTTCTGGTCCGGGGCGCCCGGTATACATTTTGGGGCATCTTCCCCTCGGATCTCCATCTTTTCGGGGTCGAGGAGGGGGGCTATCTCTTCCTCTTTGGAACCGATTCCATGGGGCGGGATCTGTTTTCCCGGATGATCCTGGGGAGCCAGATTTCCCTGACCATCCCCTTTGCCGGGACCTTCATAAGTTTTGTGC